>WRHI01000151.1 GCA_009783315.1 Peptococcaceae bacterium | reverse complement strand
AGATGCGCCGACACGGAGCACGGCTTGGCGGACGCGCCTCACGCCCCGCCCGCCCTCCGCCCCCTCTGCCTTGAGCCGCTCTTGGGCATCGGAGCAGAAAAAGAGCGCAAGGCTGCCTTATTTTGCGCTCTCTGCGTAGATGCCCTAGAGATGCGCCGACACGGAGCACGGCTTGACGGACGCGCCTCACGCCCCGCCCGCCCTCCGCCCCCTCTGCCTTGAGCCGCTTGCACTTGACCTGTGTTAGAGAGAATGGTAATCTTAACCTGGCATCAAGGGGTACGTGAGATTTCCAAAGGGAGGTTGGTTTCATTGGGGAAATCCCTCATACTGGCCGAAAAACCTTCAGTAGGCCGGGAGATCGCCAAAATACTTGGTTGCAGACAAAGCGCCGAGGGATATATCGCCGGTGACCGTTATATCGTGACATGGGCTTTGGGACATCTTGTCACCTTGGCTGATCCTGAGCATTACAACAAAGAGCTGAAAACCTGGAGCCTGGAGACTCTTCCTATGCTGCCGCCGAGGATGCAGCTGGTTATCATCAAGAAAACCGGGAAACAGTTTAACATTGTCCAGGGCTTGTTAAAGCGAGCCGATGTTTCCGAAATCATCATCGCCACCGACGCGGGGCGCGAAGGGGAGCTTGTAGCCCGCTGGATACTAATGAAAGCCGGCTGCCGTAAACCCGCAAAGCGGCTATGGATTTCTTCGCAGACGGATAAGGCGGTGAGAGAAGGTTTTAAGGCCTTGAAACCTGCCGGGGATTATGATAGCTTGTTTCAGTCGGCTGAAGCCCGCGCTGAGGCGGACTGGCTGGTGGGGCTGAATGTGTCTCGGGCTTTGACGTGCAAGCATAACGCCAGTCTTTCGGCTGGGCGGGTACAAACCCCTACACTTGCTATGATTGTTGCCAGAGAACAAGAAATAAAAAATTTTGTTCCCAAGGATTATTATACGGTTAAAGCTCATTTCGATGGGTTTTCCGCCTTATGGGTGGGGGAGAACAACCAGTCGCGTTTGTTTGACAAGGCGAAAGCCGAGGCTGTTGTGCGGAAAGCAACCGGTCAGACAGGCGTCGTCTCCGATGTGAGCAAACAAGCGAAGTCACAAGGACCGCCTGCCGCCTATGATCTTACGGAACTTCAGCGGGACGCCAACCGGAAGTATGGTTATTCCGCCAAACAGACTTTAGATATTATGCAGTCTTTGTATGAGCGGCACAAACTGCTAACCTATCCGCGTACAGATTCGCGCTATATTACAGACGATATTGTTTCGACGCTCCCTGACCGCCTGAGGAGCGTTGCGGTTGGCCCTTACCGAGATGCAGCACTCTCCCTCGACCGGTCGCGTCCTTTATCGGTGCGTTATCTTGTTAACAATAATAAAGTCAATGATCATCACGCCATTATACCTACTGACGAACCGGTCAAGCTGATGAATTTGACCTCTGAGGAACGCAGTATTTATGATCTGGTGGTTCGTAGATTTTTGGCGGTCTTGTCGCCGCCCTATGAGTATGAAGAAACCAAGCTGACGGTGACTGTAGGCAAGGAGCGTTTTTTCGCCAAGGGCAAAACAGTAAAAGTTATGGGATGGAAACTTGCCTACGGATCAAGCATAGATGACAGAGATGGCGAGAGTTATATGGATGCCGGTGAGGGCGATGGTGCTGTGGGTGGTGTTGGCACGGGCACGGAGACAGATTTGAAGGAGCAGACGCTGCCACAGCTCCAGAAAGGCAACAAACAGGAACTGAAATCATGTACCCTTGAATCCGGAAAAACCAAACCCCCCGCCCGGTACACGGAGGCCACCTTGCTTACGGCTATGGAGAATCCCAAGGATATGAAGGTGAGCGAAGAGGTGCGCGCGGTTCTCAAAACAACCAGCGGGCTAGGGACGCCGGCCACCCGTGCCGATATAATTGAAAAACTGTTTTCTTCCTTCTACGTTGAACGTCATGGTAAGGAGATTGTGCCGACTTCCAAGGGGATACAGCTGATGTCTCTGGTTCCGGAGGACCTTCGGTCGGCGGCGCTGACCGGCAAGTGGGAGCAGGAATTGGCTCTGATTAGCCGGGGCAAATCGAAAAAAGACGCGTTTATAGCGGACATGCGTACCTACACAACCAAGCTTGTGGCCGCGGTTGCCGCCGCCAACATAAAGTATGTGCATGACAATATGACCCGGGAAAAATGCCCCGAGTGCGGAAAATTTCTGTTGGAAGTTAATCAGTCAAAAAAGAGCGGTCAAAAAGGGGTCATGCGGATTTGCCCTGACCGGGAATGCGGGTATCGCAAAAACGTCGCCGTGTCTACTAACGCCCGATGTCCGCATTGTCATAAAAAGATGGAACTGCGCGGAGAAGGGGAGAAACGCGCGTTTTTCTGCGTGTGCGGCCACAGGGAACGGCTGTCGAGTTTTGAGAAACGCCGCGCCAATGAAGGCGGCGGAGCCTCCAAGAGCGAAGTTCAAAGATATTTACAGACTCAAAACAGGCTGGATAAGCGGGACGGCGGCGGAGAAACCGCGCTGGCCATTCAGCTGGCGAAATGGAAAGAAAAGGGTAATTAATACCCGGAAGTACCCAGCCTTTCAACTTGTTCTCTTTCTGAAAAAGGGGACATCGCGCGGTGTTTTCCCGCAACTCAATGGTGAGTTGGAGGCAGATACCACGCTGGCCAGTAACAGTGCCACGTCAGGGGTTGGGGAGCGGCAGACTCCAAAAGCCCGCGTATTTTTTTCGCCTTTCGGGGGCT
>WRHI01000150.1 GCA_009783315.1 Peptococcaceae bacterium | reverse complement strand
TTCTATCACTGGCAGATGGGGATACGACCGACGATGAGATAACAAGAGCCGTATGACGCGAGAGTGTCACGTACGGTTCTGTGAGAGCCTGAGGGTGAAACTCCTTCGGGCTACTCGACTAAGACAGCCTTGCGCTCTTTTTCTGCTCCGATGCCCAAGAGCTGCTGCCGCCCCTCCCGCAAAGGCTTGGCGAACGCGCCTCACGCCCCGCCCGGTGCCCCGCCGCCCCCTCCTGCCCCTCCGGCTGGGGTCTGATCTGTAACCTCAGGTTGTGAATTCAATAAGGTACCGGCGATATCGCTGGGGGATAAAACGACTCTGCAAACGCTTATTCCGGCGTGATTCGATAGCCACTGTTTCGAAATAACGGCGCCAAAGTTGCTGGTACCAGATTTCTTCCTGGGTTGCCGCGGAAGCTTCAGACGCCTTTAATTCTAAGCGTTCAGCCATCTGGTCGTCTAGGGTTTGTAGACACCAAGACTCCCCCGTTTCATGAACTACCGCTAAATGCCGACGCGTATCGTGGATCATGAAATTCTCTTCCCGCAATCTGTCGGAAAAATGTTCGGCGATGAGAGGAAGAATGTTATGATTGGGCGCTAATGGCGCATAGAGAAACTTTTTTGTATCAGTAAAACGTAAAAGCCCAAGCATACCGTGCATCTCCATGCCAACCTGGGCGGCAATTTTTTGAACCGGCTGAACGCGGGGATGGGTATGCCAAGCGTCCGCTTTGGGGCCCACAGAAAAACTGAAACGCAGATAACGCAGGATGAGGGTTTCCTTGTCGGCGGCGTTGCTCAAAAAAGTCCGGTAGACCGTTGGCAAAGCCGCCGCCGCCAGCTTATCTTCAATGGCCCTGTACACCCGATCCGCCAAATTGAGATCGGTATCAACGGTTGTGACGTTCTCGGGAGTCAATGCTTCTGAGAACGCTTTACCGTTCTCGGAAAATAAGCTCCCTTGGTAGGCGGTATCCCGGCAGTGAATCCCCTCGGCTCTGCCGCTGTAATAATCATGATAAACTGTTGTTAGCAGCCCGTCAAAACTCCCGTCATACAAATAGTCCATAACCGTCCCCCGTCATTTCGAACACTAATCCTTATCATCAATTATCTCGCTCCCGGTTAAAAGAGGCGCGGCTGCACCGGTTCAATTGGAGCGATTTTGGCGCGAATCGCCTGCATATCCATTTCCTTGTCTCCTCCGTAACGGCCCTGACATGTGATAAAGTACCTGGCTCGTTTCCACACAATCCCCACTTTGAGAAGGGTATCGGTGTTGAGGGCCGCAAGCCGGCGCTGGCGGGCGATGCGTCCGGCAGAGACCGGACCGATCCCGGGTACGCGCAGCAGTTCTTCTAAAGAAGCCTTGTTGATCTCCACAGGGAAAAATTCCGGATGCCGCAATGCCCAAGCCGTTTTGGGGTCGATATCCGTCTCCAGATTGGGATGAGCGGGATCGACAATCTCTTCAGCCCGGAAATGATAAAACCGGAGCAACCAATCGGACTGATAGAGCCGGTGCTCGCGTCTGAGAGGCGGGGCCGCGGACAGAGCCGGCAATAAGGAATCGTTGTTGACAGGGACGTAAGCCGAAAAATAGACTCTTTTCAGCTTAAAAGCTTGATACAGAGATTGGGTCGTCCGCAAAATGGTTAGATCGCTGTCCTGTGAGGCACCGACGATCATCTGAGTCGATTGCCCCCCCGGCAGGAAACGAGGCTTGCCGCCGGCTCTTTGCGTGGGCAGGGACTGGCTCAGAAACGTTTCTCCGCTGTCGTGGATGACCATAGTGCCGTCCGGGGCGGTTGTGGAAAGGAGAGGAATGTCTTTATTACCGGACAAGAGGTTGTCGGATGATGGGCTACCGGATAAGTGGCTGCCAACAGACCGGCCAGAAAACTTGCCGCGAGCCGCGATTCCCTCGCTCAACAATTTCATCGGCTCCAGCAGAGACGCCATGGTTTTCTGCGGCGCGAGCAGACGCAAGCTTTCTTCCGAAGGCTGTTCAATATTGACGCTCATACGGTCGGCAAGAAAACCGGCTTGTTCCAGTAAGCGGGCCTGGGCGCCGGGAATGGCTTTAACGTGGATGTAGCCATGAAAACGATAATCATGGCGAAGCAGTCGCAAGGTTTCCAGCATCTTTTCCATGGTCTGATCCGCCGAGCGCTCCACAGCGGAGCTCAGGAAGAGTCCTTCAATATAGTTGCGCCGGTAGAACTGCATGGTCAGATCGGCAAGCTCCCGGGCAGAAAAGCTCGCCCGCGTAACAGGGTTGCTCTTGCGGTTACCGCAATAGCGACAGTCGAAGACGCAATCGTTGCTCACAAGAACTTTGAGCAACGAAATACAGCGCCCGTCTGCTGACCAGGAATGACAGATGCCAAATGAGGCCGTGTTGCCGGTTCCGCCGCTGTTTTTGCGGGAAACACCACTGGAGGCGCAGGAGACATCGTATTTGGCGGCGTTGGCCAGAATGGTGAGTTTCTCTAAGGTGTCCATTGTCGTTCTCGCTGTTTTCTACCTGTTTGTTTGGGTTACCTTTCAATTATAGCACGTATGTTCTATTATGCAAGTGCTTAATCAATGGACAATGGACAATGGACAATTATTTTAAAAGTGCAGGAAGCGACAAAAAAATAAATAGAAATATCTCCTGCGGGGTTCTCCCGCAACCGAATGGTGAATGGAGATGGATATTATGTGGGCTCGTAACAGTCCCGAGGTAGGGTTTGGTGAGCGGGAGACTCCAAAAGCCCGCGAACTTTTTTCACCTTGT
>WRHI01000149.1 GCA_009783315.1 Peptococcaceae bacterium | reverse complement strand
ATTACGCCGCCTTAACAACGCTTCTCATTGACAACAAAGGGAGGTTTGCCTGAATGTCTGACGACGTTATCCAGATTGATACTGAGCAAGTATCAATCGCAGCCGCGAACATCAAACGGTTGAACCAGGAAATCATGGATCATTTTAAGAGTTTGGACGATGCTTATGAATCCCATATCGGCAATTGGAAGGGCCAAGCCGCCGGCAACGCCAAAACAACTTTCTACCACATGCGGAGTTACGCGCTGGAGCGATACAAATCGATCAACAACATGGCTAATTTCTTGAAGACGCAGATTGGCGAGGGATACGACGAGACGGAAGAGGAGAATATTGATTTGGCTGATCTGTTCAAATAACCGTCTGGGTATTTTAGCGGCACACGAAGAGGAAGATGAAGAGGAGGAGAATGAATTGGCATCTATCAAAGTAGATCACTCCCAGCTTGAGCGATACGCTAAAGCTATCGATGAAAACATTGAATACAGCCGTCAACGCTTCGCGCTGATTAAGCAAGAGGTACAGAATCTTTCGGGGACTTGGAAAGGCACGGACTATCAGGCTTTTCTGGCTAAATGGCAGGAAGTTTCCGGTAAAGGTTCTGCCATACAGACTATGGAAACTGCTCAGGAAGCCCAAAGCCAAACGCTGCGTTATGCCTCGGTTAAGTACAAGCAGGCCCAGGCTCATGCGGTTTCTTGGGCGAATAAGGTTTAAGACGATAAGGGTTAAGGCAAACGCAAATAAGCTGAATCAGGAGAGCGTTAGAAGGAGGCGGATGAATCTTGCGAAACAACCCACGGAGATCTCTGCGGAAAATTCTATTGATATCCCTAATAATGACTTTGATGATAGGAGTGAGTGGATGCATGTTATTTCAGTTTGACTACAAGAAGGCGATGATGACGTACCTGACAGAAAAATACCCGGACGACACTTTTCATTTCATCAATATTGGTACGGAGACATTTGGGTCTTCGCATGTGGAAATGATCGCGTCGTCGGACAAGTTTCCCAATCCTGAATACTATATCCATGTTCGTATGGACAGAAAAACCCGTGAGATTACCGAAAACTATATTGAGTTCTATTTTCGAGAACAGGCCATTGCTCATGTCAGACCTTTTATTGAAAATATTTATGGTACCTGCCTGATCAAATGCGGCATTGCAGGAACCGGTTTATTGAAATCCAATTTAACTCCCGATATGAACGTTTCTGAATATCTACGAGATGTAAAGGATGCGAAAGGGTGTAGCTTGCAGTTTAGTATTTACACTACAAAGGATTCTGTACCCAAAGACGAAGATGTTGAGGCTCTTCGTCTTGTATTTGCCGAGATGGAGTCTCAGATCGATATTTGTATTCTCTATGTCAAAGAATTGAATGCACATTTTGATAAGATGAATGGTATACAAAGCCGTCAATGGATGCTTGAGAATTGTTCCTTACAAGGGATATTCTATATGGATGAAAGTTACAACTTTAGCCATAGAAATTGGAGGGAATATAGCTGATGAGTGATTTATCAACCGTAGAGGTTTCGGCTCTTCAAGAACAGTCTGCAATAATCAACCTCATAGTTTATACAGGTTATGAGAATCCTGATCCAAACACAGATATTACAATAGGTGATATTATAAAAAAGGTAGACCCTGACAAGCTTGACTCTGCCCTGGCCGAAAAATGGCACATAGTAAAAAGTTACGCGGAAAACAATCCGAACTTCAAAGAACTCCAATTGGTTGACCACAGCATCAACGCCCCCAAAGACACCACAGGCGAAACTTACGACCCTGACGCTTTCTTCGCTATGACCTTCTACGACCCCAACAACGAGCAATACACCGTCGCTTACCGGGGCACCCCCAATCATGCCTGGGTGGAAAACGCCAACGCTTTTGGCCCGGCCCGCGACAATACTTATTATACCTACGACATGAACGGTGTAGCCTCCGAAACTGTTGTTCATGAACACGCTTCCGCGTCACAGGCGGCAGCTCTAAACTATATGAATTACATTAAGTCCAAAAGGGGTCTGACGAAAGACGATTTCATCATCACCACTGGCCATTCTCAAGGAGATAACAATGCCAAAACCGTCGCCATCAAATCGGATCTGGAAATCGACTTGTGTTTCGGGTTTGACGGTCCAGGCTACTCCCCGGAAGCTCTTGAGGAGTTGTCCCAATACCCCAATTTCGAGCAACAACGATCCAGAATCTATCAGCTGCGGGCCAACAACAACATTATTGACGCTTTCAGCTTCCGGAAGGAACTGGCTCACCAGGAAAACATCACTTACGTTAAGGGGAACTTTTCCAGAGGCATTCTGTGGCCCATCGACCATATGCATTCTATCTTTAACGACAGTTACGAGGAAGGCGGCAGCGTCTTCAACGAACAGGTCAGCGGCAGGGGACCGCTAAGCAATTTTGCCGCCAGCTACAGCGAAATCCTGCTTCTGTTGCCACCGGAAGGCCGCGCAACCGTCGGGCGCGGGGTTATGCAGCTTGTCCAGCTCGCTCTGGGACATGGCGGCGAGTCCGGGTTTGACGATCCTGCTCAGCTCTGGGAAGTGTGTTCCGCGATTCTGGTTTCCATGACGATTTTCCCGGCGTCGGCGATAGGCATGGTTGCGAAAACCTTTGATATTAAGGAGGATGCCGCCACTTTGTTCCTGACGTCTCTCTGTGTCGCCGGGTTCTTCTGTATGTTCCCCACGGTGGCCGTTTCCGTGCTGGCAACAGGAGCCTTTGTATTTGTAACAGGAGTAAGCGCCGCGCCTTGGATAGCTTTAGTCGGACTTATCAGCTATGCCGAGGATCAAATAAAACAGCGCGGCTTTGGGTTTCAAGAGCTTACGGCAAAATTGCTTACCCTTATGGGAGACTTGTCCATGAAACTGCAAATCCATCTGGACCAATACTGTAACGCCCCAGGGTATCAATACGCGGCTGAAAACCCTTATATTCAGGTGAGCACAGCCAAGCTCAGAGAAGCTTCCCAACATGCTACACGCCTTTACAAGCGACTCAAGGAAGGGGAAAAAGATCTGAAGTGGCTGAACAGGGAAGCTATGTTGACAACAACCCTC
>WRHI01000148.1 GCA_009783315.1 Peptococcaceae bacterium | reverse complement strand
GCCTCACCGCCCGACGCAGCCCCCGAAAGGCGAAAAAAATACGCGGGCTTTTGGAGTCTGCCGCTCCCCAACCCCTGACGTGGCACTGTTACTGGCCAGCGCGGTATCTGCCTCCAACTCACCATTGAGTTGCGGGAAAACACCGCGGCAGAAAGCTCTGCTTATCCTTATCGTCAGTTCATGCACTTTTTTAATATGCACCCCTCAAGGCGGAGGGGAGGTGAAGGGCCGGTCAAGCCCCCCTGCCGGAGCCTTTCCCAATCAGTTAAGCAGATGTATTGGATGGTCGCAACTTGTGGAGATTTTATGGATAAGTCATTAATATTAAAAGACTGCATGAAAATGGATAAATACTGGAATTGACAATAGTCGCTCATTCATGTTAAGTTTTACATCATCAGTGGGTTTGTCGGCAAGCGGACATATACAAGGAGGGTAACATGATGCAAAAAAAATCTATGTTGCGCTTTTAGTTCCATTATTATTGGTTTCAGGGTGTGTCAAAAACCCCGATGGTTATAAGGTTGGGGAAGAGATCGTTTAGAAAAAACCATTGTTGCTGCAATTAGCAAAGAAATCCTTGAAGATGTTGAAAATAAAATTCATTCTGGAAATTATGAAGGATTGAGTGAGACGCTAGATGAGTATATGACTTCAGGATTCTATACCGCAGTTCCAGAAGGGTCAAAAATAAAAATATTAGAGAAGTCGGGCGGATATACCAAGTTCTTAATAATGGAGGGGTTCTTTGGAGTGGGTGAAGAATACTGGACGTTCAAAACTTTTAAGACATATATTAACCATTCTTAATAAACAAAGAAACCTGCTGTCGGAGGTTGTGGAAAACACTTATAACACGGAACCTATAGGATTGTATCAATTCCTGTCCTTTCAGGTCAAGGCTGTTGTTTGCCGAAAGATGCCTTCGGGTAGTTTGATGGTGACCAGGTTATATCAGTGAGTGTTAGGGTGTCGTCCGTCGTTTTGGGAGCCTACGAAGTGCTGATTAACTCGCGGGCTTCTTCCGCGCACCAATCCATGCCTCGCGACTGGTGCAAACACTACGTTGCATCTCATCCGAAGTCTCCTGTAGCACCAGAAAGGTCATAGACCACCTTTTGCGCCCGGGTACAGGCACGAAAATCAGCCTCCGTTTCTTCAAACCATCGCCGGAATCTTTCCTCACCGACAACACGCACACATTCTAACTCCGTCTTCATGGAAAGGCTGTTCTCGGACTTATATTTGCGAACTTCCGCGACGGCACCCTTGAGCGTCTCTCCGAAGGCAAGAATCTCCCTGTCGACCTCAACCGGCTGGGGCCATTGTGTGAGATGGATTGAAACGGTTCCCGCAAATTCTTTGAATCCTTTCAAGTAGATGTATTCCGTTTCATGAGGAATGTAGACAGCATACATCTTCAAGACATTCAACAGGCAATAATAGAGGGCGTGCTGACCGGATCTGCGCTCCTCAACACCGTGAATATCAGGCTGATACAGACGTTCCTTCACGATTTCGATATAATTGTCGCACAAATCCTTCCAGAACAGATCATCCACAACCTTCCGGGCCAAACCGATTTCATATTCATTCAGCCACTTGGCGGCGTCTTGAATCGCTTCGTGGGTTCGTGCGATGATCCATCTGTCAACAGGCAGCAGCCGCGCCGGCTGATATTCCGGAGCAAAATCCGTTAAATGAGAGAGCACAAACTTTGACGAATTCCATAGCTTCGTCATCAAACGTCTGGAGGAATCCTGCATTTCCTGAATATCGAAGAATGTATCCGTGCCTAGCCGCGCGTTTGCCGCCCAGTAACGAATCCCGTCCGCTGAATAGGTGCGGATTAATTCTTGGGGGGAAAGTTGGGCGTTGTTTTTTGATTTGCTAATTTTCTCGCCGGGTTTGGCCAGGACGAATCCACAAATCATGGTTTCTTTCCAGGGAATATCCCCGGTGTGGTAGAGGCTTTTGACAATTGTATAGAAAGCCCAAGTTCTGATGATCTCATGGGCCTGCGTCCTCATGCTCATGGGCAGGAACCCTTTGTCGATACCGAACTCTCGCCCCCGGTATAGATTGAGCTGGGGCGTTATTGACGATGTGGCCCATGTGTCGAAAACAGCCTTGTCAGGCGCGAACTCTCGGCCTCCGCAATCGCAAATCCCCTCAAACGGGGTCTCCATCGGATTAACCGGCAGCCGCTCAACGGACGGGAAAACAGTCTCTCCGCAGGCTTGGCAATACCAAACAGGAATGGGAATGCCGAAATAGCGCTGGCGCGAGATGCACCAATCCCACTTCAGATTCTCGACCCAGGTAACATATCGGTTTTTCATGTGAGCAGGATGCCAG
This sequence comes from Peptococcaceae bacterium, assembly GCA_009783315.1. Lineage (GTDB taxonomy): Bacteria > Bacillota > Desulfitobacteriia > Desulfitobacteriales > Syntrophobotulaceae > WRJI01. The sequence continues at coordinate 931 of WRHI01000148.1, read as the reverse complement.
TCAATTCTGTCCCCGGCAGCAAGCAGCTCTTCTTTCTTGCTCAGTACATCAATGTACCACTGCCTCGAAGGGATAATCTCGACCTCGGTGCCGCATCTTTCGTGAACAGACACCACGTGGGTGATTTTTTCTGATCTGATGAGGAGATCTTTTTCTTTCAGTAGACGGACAATTTCTTTTCGCGCCGCCCTAACCGACAGCCCCGCGATGAAGGGGACGTCCGCCGCGACACGTCCGTCAGCAAGGACGACTTTTTTGTATGGCAGACTGTGCTGTTCAACCCACTCCACATCAGTCGCGTCGCCGAACGTGGCACACATAACCGCCCCGGAGCCTTTTTCCGGCGCCACCTTATCATCGGCCAACAAGGGCGCCTCGAAATCATAGAGAGGCACTTTGACTTTTTTCCCAAGCAAATGCTTATAGCGGTCATCATCAGGGTTGACGAACACACAGACAACACCAAACAACAATTCAGGACGCGTCGTCGCTACCTCTAACGCTGTTCCTTCGATATCAAAGGTCACATAATGGAACCAGGAATCAAGATCCTTAGTGTCCAGTTCCGCCTGCGCGATGGATGTCTGACATTCGGTACACCACAACACAGGGGATTCTTTGATATAGGCGTGTCCGCCACGGGCCAGTTCCAGAAAAGACTGTTGAGACAGTTTTTGTGTATTATGGCTTGCGTCTCGTCTTGGGCGAAATCGAAGATCTTGTTTTCAGCCCAATAGGCTTGCATATCTTTCTCAACAGCCAACCCGTCATACCTGCGTTCCAATTCAGCCATGGTGAATCCTCCTTGGGTGTAGATATTTTTTGTTGGTAGAATCAAAGGGTGCGAGAGCGGTTGAAACAATAGGAGAGGAAAGGTTTTTCCACATCACAAAACCAAAGGCCGCTTTCAGCCTTGGCTTTTAGCGTAAGC
>WRHI01000147.1 GCA_009783315.1 Peptococcaceae bacterium | reverse complement strand
CGGCAGCAGCTCTTGGGCATCGGAGCAGAAAAAGAGCGCAAGGCTGTCTTATTTTGCGCTCTCTGCGCAGATGCCATAGAGATGCGCCGACACGGAGCACGGCTTGGCGAACGCGCCTCACACCCCGCCCAACCTCCGCCCCTATGCCTCACCGTCCCCTCCTGCCCCTCCGGCTGGGGTCTGACCGGTCTGATCGGTAACAATGAGTTTTCATTATGGTGTGGTTGCGTTTTCCGGAAAAATCTTTATAATAGCAATCAATAGGAGGGGTTCAACGATGTCTATAAGAGTCCGCTTCGCGCCGAGCCCGACGGGGCTTTTGCATATTGGGGGCGCGCGTTCGGCTTTGTTTAATTACTTATTTGCCGCCGGTGGCGGGGGCTGTTTGATCTTGCGCAGTGAGGATACGGATCTGGCCCGTTCGTGTCCGGAGTATGAGGAGAGTATTGCCGACGCGCTGACGTGGCTTGGTATTGAGTGGCAGGAGGGTCTCCGGGTTGGCGGGGCCTTTGCGCCTTATCGCCAGAGTGAGCGGCTTGATGTTTACCGGCGTTATGTGGAGAAACTGATCGCGCTGGGTTATGTGTATGAGTGTTTCTGTTCCGAGGAAGAGCTAGAGACCGAAAGGCGGGAGTTGAGCGAACGGGGAGAGTCGCCCCGCTATCTGGGACGGTGCGCGCGGTTGTCGGATCAGGAGAAGGCCCAAAAACGGGCCCAGGGTGTGGCGCCGGCGCTACGGTTTCGGGTGCGGCCGGGGGCACCGCTGCTTTTTTCCGATGGGGTGCGGGGCACGGTTGGGTTCGACCGGGACGGTATCGGGGATTTTATTATTGTGAAGTCTGATGGTGTTCCGACCTATAATTTTGCTGTGGTGATCGATGATTTGGAGATGGCGGTTACCCATGTGGTTCGGGGCGAGGAGCATTTGTCCAATACGCCGTGTCAGCTGTTGATTTGGGAGGCTTTGGGGCGGACGCCGCCACGGTATGCCCATATTTCCTTGATTTTGAACGCCGAGGGCAAGAAGATGAGCAAGCGCGACGGGGATACGTCGGTTTTCTATTATCGGGATCAGGGGTATCTGCCGGAGGCTGTGCTGAATTTTCTTGCGTTGCTGGGCTGGTCGCCCGCGGGGGATCAGGAGATTCTGTCGCTGGCGGAGCTGAAGGAGCAGTTTGTGTTGGGGCGTGTGTCGAAAGCGCCGGCGGTTTTTGACCGGGATAAGCTGGATTATGTTAACTCATGCTATATAAGGGTTCGGGACGGAGAAGAGCTGGCGGAGCTTATGCTGCCGTATGTGCAGAAGGAAGGCCTGTTCGCGGACAGGGCGTCTTGGGAGGCGTTGGAACCGGAAGAACGAGCCTGGCTGGCTGTTTTTGCCGACGCGGTTAAGGAGAGAATTAAGACACTGGGTGAGGCCGGGGCGTTTGTCGATTTGTTCCGGGGGACGGAGGTGCGCGCGCTGGATGAGGAAGCCCGGGAGATTCTGCGGGCGCCGGCAGCCGGGTCGGTGCGGGAGGCTTTCCGGAGGCTGCTTGAAGCGGCGGCGCCGACGTTGGACCCGCCGGGGGCCAAGGCGCTGATGAAACAGGTTTGTCAAGAGGTGGGGTTGAAGGGCAAGGATGTTTTCATGCCGTTGCGCGTCAGCGTGACGGGGCAGGTTCACGGGCCGGATCTGGATAAGATTCTGGCGTTGCTGGGGCCGGAGAATGTTTTGGCGAGGTTGGAAAAAACGGAAATCGCAACGTCCGGCTTTCAATCATGAGAGCCGTTTTTCTGCCGTGCTTTTAAGTGGCTTCATCAAGCGAGGTGACTGCGCCAGCAAATATAAGTCCCTTTGATTTTCACCGAAAGCGAATGACACATGGAGAGCCAATGTCGAAGACCGACAAATAATCGCGAATAGTGTCGAATGCACGAACAACAAGACCTTCTCTGTTCCGAAATACGTTGACGGAATAGCCAGGATCAGATATAATTGTTAACAAAGGGATAAAACCCCATATTATACAAAAAACATACGAATTGGAGGAAAAGAAGGATGAGTGTCATTAGAAATCCGGGCTCGAAAACGATTCATCAAGGGATATCTATATACCCTTGGCGTCAATGGATGCCGCGCAAAAAGCCTTTAATGATTGCGCGGAAATGGTATCAACAGCGGGAAACGACCTGGTAGGATCGGTTGAGACACATCTCAATCCTTGGAAAAGCGTTGTCAATAAACCGATTTTTATTGAATCGTTTGAAAACATTGTCAGGGCCATGAACGCGCTTATCGAAACGCTTCAACAAGAAAGCACGTCTATTAATGCATACAAAGAAGAACGCGCCCAAGCGTGACCCGAAAAACCAAAGGCTGTCGCGAAAGGATTGCGCGATACTCCCGGAAACGGCAGCCGGTTCTTCTAATAAAGTCAAGATAGACCCAGACCATAAAATAAAGAAACATAGAAGCGACACATACAATAAGCAATAAGCTGTTAGGCAATTGTTGTATGTCGTTTGCTTCTCAACATACACCCGGCAGCAGTGAGGAAGTGAAAAATCTGTGTCCAACATCCTCGAATACGAGACACTCTTGCGCCAGCAAACCTCCGCGGAGATTCAATTAAGTTGCATCAACGGCGACATAACACGCCTTCAGGGTGAACTGGCTGACCTGGAACAAGCTCAGGCCGACTGGGTCCTCGTTGATGAAGACTACACAGAATTCCTCGGCGCCAACACAACCACCAACAAGATCTCACAACTTCACGGCGAAAGCCAGTGGCTCACAGGGTATAAAATCCAGTTGGACAGCGAACTGGACAACTGGGAAAAGGTCGGGTGTACAAACGGGTTCGATGAACAGACAGAACACATCAACACCCTGATAGCCCAAAAAACCGATCAGATAACAACCCAGCAAACAAACGCCCTCAACACGCAAACCAAAATCAGCACTCTGAAAAGTCAGATCAAAACAGCAGAAAGCGAAAACATTCTAGCCCCAAACACCCTAACCCAAAATAACCAATGGGGGCCTAAGCTATGAAACCCATCACCATGCAAGACGAAGAACACGCTCTGGCCGACAAATACACAGCGGCGGGCGAAAGCCTCCAATTGGCCTTTGAAACATATCTGCCCACATCCTCGCCATGACCGAAAGCAAAAACCTCGAAGGTGAAAACGCCCAACTCATAGAAGGCATGGCCATCACCATCTGGGAAGCCATCGGAAAAGACCTGGAAGACATTCTAATGTCTAACCGCATAAATTCAAATATGTATTGCCATTGATAGCAGCAAGGAGTATAATCGTCCTAACAGGAAAAGGCGCATAGCCAGAAGCGAGGACGAAATGCCGAGGAAAGCGAAGACAATT
>WRHI01000146.1 GCA_009783315.1 Peptococcaceae bacterium | reverse complement strand
TCTCCCGCTCACCAAACCCTACCTCGGGACTGTTACGAGCCCACATAATATCCATCTCCATTCACCATTCGGTTGCGGGAGAACCCCGCAGTAGATATTTCTATTTATTTTTTTGTCGCTTCCTGCACTTTTAAAATATGCACCCAGTTCAATGGGGCACCTTGTTTTTTTCCTGTGCTTGTGTCAGAATATCTGTACATGTACAACCCCAAACAATCCCAAGTTGGGAGAGTTGAAGAGGAATAAGACCAATAATAGGGGAGCGGATTTGCTTGTTTAATACGCATAATTTGGAAATAAGGCTGGCCACACTCAATGATATAGAACCGCTGTGCCAGCTATATTGTGAGTTTTTTGCTTATAACGCCGCTTTGCAGCCTATGTACTACAAGGCGGGGATAGAAAACGGCAGATATCCCGCATCCGTTATTTCTAGCGAGAACGCTGATATTATTCTTGCCGTTGAAGACAAGAAGGTTGTTGGGTTCATACATATTAGGGAAGCGCAAACCCTGCCTTATGACGTTCTTGTGCCGTATAAGTACGCTGAGGTGATCGATTTGATGACAACAGCCGCGCACAGAAAAGAGGGGATTGGCTCTGGGCTGATTGACGCGGCTAAACAGTGGGCCAGAACACGCCATCTCGATTACATTGAACTGTTTGTCCTGTGCGAAGCCAAGAATCAATTGCGCTTCTATGCGAATAGAGATTTCGCCGTTGTGTCCCATACTATGAGATGTCCTTTATAAGGGCCTGGGGACGCATAAACACCAACAAACGAAACAACTACGAACTGATAACCGCCCCCAGACTGTCCACATCAACCACCATAGAAACCGAAACCAACCCCGCCTCCAGCAAAGCCTCCCGCATCACCCAGGCGCAATCGTCCGTATGTTTCTCTGGGCATATCGCCAGCAGCGCCGGCCCTGACCCGCTCAGCACGGCCCCATAAGCGCCGCTTTCCACAGCCGCCTTCAGCGCTTGTGACATCCCCGGCACAAGGGCGGCCCGATAAGTCTGATGGGCGCGATCCTCGGTCGCTGTCGCCAGCAACGCGTAATCCCGGCTCATGATGGCGTTAACCAATAAACCGACCCGGGACGCGTTAAATATTAGATCTTCGCGGGAAAGCAGCGGCGGCAGAATCGCCCGGGCTTTTTCTGTTTCCACCAGAATATCCGGAATCACAACAACAACTTTGAACCCGGGATTTGGATCCAAAACCCGCGGCAGAATTGTATCAGAGCTATCCGGCCCGGAATCGCGGTCAGACCCTGGATTGCCGCCAATCCGGGGCCCTTTGTCCTGAACTGTCAGCGTGACGCCACCCAGAAAAGCCGGCGTCACATTGTCAGGATGCCCCTCAATCACACAGGCCAGCCGCAGCAGCTCCTCCCTGGACAGGGGATTCCCCGACAAAGCGTTGGCCAGGAGCAACCCACCGACTACAGCTGTAGAAGAACTGCCCAACCCCCGAGTCGGCGGAATCATATTATGCAAAACCAAAGCAACAGTTTGTTCCGGCTCACCCGTTTCCCGCCAAAAGCGGCGCATCGAATTCCAAACAAGATTATTCGAGGATAGGGGAATAGCGTCGGTATACGCCCCCGACAAAGCAATGGTCAATGTATCCCCAGGCTCAGCCGCAAATGTGTTATACAACGTCAAAGCCATCCCCATGCAATCGAACCCCGGCCCAATGTTCGCCGATGTCGCCGGTACGCGCACTGAAAACATGCAAACCTCCTGAAAAAGCTGATCACGGGTATTACTTAACACCTCCCCATACAGAAAGGGGTTCATTCCAATGGATAGTCAATATTCCATCATAACCGATTACTTCTCCCCGTTCTCAATCCGAATCAGATTATAGACCTTCTCCAATTTCGGATAAGACTCCAGCGCTGTAAGAGCCTTGCGCATCTGGGCTTCCAGACAGGGATGGGTGATAAAAACAACTTCGGCCCGGTTATTATGGCGCGGTTTCTGGATAATCGAAGCAAAGCTGATATCCGCTTCCGCGAAAAACAAAGCCAGATTGGCAAACACCCGCGGTTCATCCATCACCTTCAGGCGAATATAAAATCCTGTTTTTTGCTGATCCAATGGAAGAACAGGGGTATCGTGATAATACTGCGGAAACAGTTTACCGGTGGAAGATGTCGCCATCCGGCGGGCAATCTGAACAATATCGGCGACGATGGCGCTGCCCGTAGGCATTGATCCCGCGCCGCGACCATAAAACATCGTCTCTCCCACAGCGTCACCCACGATATAAACCGCGTTAAACACCCCGTCCACGCTGGCCAGGGGATGACTCATTGGGATCAGCGTCGGATGAACCTTGACGGCAACCCCCTCCGGCCTCCCGTCTGCCGGACACGACCGGCTGGCAATAGCCAGAAGCTTAATCACGCAGTTAAGCTCTGAGGCGTAAGCAATATCTTCCGGCGTAATTTTGGTAATCCCTTCCACATAGACATCATCAAGGGCAACAGGGCAGTTGAAAGCCAGCGACGAAAGGATGGCCAACTTGCGGGCCGCGTCCAGTCCACCCACATCCGAAGTGGGATCGGCCTCCGCGAACCCCAACCTCTGGGCCTCGGTCAATACGTCATGAAAATCCCGTCTCTGACTGGTCATTTCAGACAGAATATAATTGGTGGTACCATTGATAATGCCCAGCACCGACTCAATACGATTCGCCGTCAGATTCTGCTGCATCGCCGCGATAATCGGGATGCCGCCGCCTACACTGGCCTCAAAACCGAGATCAAGCCCTTTTTCAGCTGCCAGCGCAAAAAGCTCAGCGCCGTGAACAGCCAGCAAATCCTTGTTGGCTGTCACCACATGCTTGCCGCTGTTCAGGGCGCGGGTCACAAATTGGCGCGCCGTGTCAACGCCTCCCATAACCTCAACCACAATATCGATATCCGAATCATTCAGGACATCATCCACATCAGTGGTAATTGTATCGACGAAGGTCTTTTCAAACTCGGCACAAGCTTTCTCCTTGTCAGACTCACGAACCAAAGCCTTTTTGATCCGAATGTTAACCCCGGAACGTATGTCAATATCGTACCCGTTGTTGCCGACAATTTTGGCGACGCCGCCGCCTACGGTTCCTAAACCCAATAGCCCAAGATTAAGTGTTTTCATGAATCAAGACCCTCCTATTTAATGCACTCGTGCTCTCTCTATAAATATATAGACGCTGAACTGTCTATTGTGCCTTATTATATCAGTCTTACCAAGCTGTAACAAGGTTCATATTTTTAGTAGTGCATGAACCAGCAATTTTGGCTCGATTTTGTCGAGATTAAATACGCGTCTCGTTTTTTAGTCGTCTAGCGGCTCAAGGCAGAGGGGGCGGAGGTTGGGCGGGGTGTGAGGCGCGTTCGCCAAGCCGTGCTCCGTGTCGGCGCATCTCTATGGCATCTGCGCAGAGAGCGCAAAATAAGGCAGCCTTGCGCTCTTTTTCTGCTCCGATGCCCAAGAGCTGCTGCCGCCCCTCCCGCAAAGGCTTGGCGGAC
>WRHI01000145.1 GCA_009783315.1 Peptococcaceae bacterium | reverse complement strand
CCAACCCCTGACGTGGCACTGTTACTGGCCAGCGCGGTATCTGCCTCCAACTCACCATTGAGTTGCGGGAAAACACCGCGGCAGAAAGCTCTGCTTATCCTTATCGTCAGTTCATGCACTTTTAAAATATGCACCCTGTCGGCAATTGTCAATTGTCAATTGGCTTAAAAATGTGTTAGAATTTAGTTGAGAGTCGTTTCATGATTTTTTCGAATCACGAATCACGAATCACGAATCACGAATCACGAATCAGGAATCACGAGTTAGGAGTCAGGAATCACGAGTTAGGAGGATGCTTGTATGGAAGTGATGTTGGGAGTTTCTGCATATACATTGGGATTTCTGTTGATTTTCTTTTCGGCTTGTTTGGCTTGGCAATATGCCCGTTTGCCGAAACATAGTCTTGCGGAGGTTTTCTCGCGTGTACCAGAGAAACATGGTTTGGGCTTGGCTGGGAATCGATTCGGGTTGTTTAGAAATATGCTTTGGGACATGGTTAAGAAAATGCTGGGGTTTGAAAAGTTTCTTGATAAAGGGAACCCCTTCTGGTGGCTTTCCTCCTGTTTTCGTTTGGGCGTTTGGTTGATGGGGGCTTGGACGCTGTTCTTGATTTTGGGCGCATTAGCCCAATTGGCGGGCGTGGCGGTGGATGCGCACGCGTCGCTGGGCACGGGTATGATTTATTATTTGACGATTCCGTTAGGAGTCGGGGGGTTTGCTTTGGCGACTTTTGGGGTGGCTGCGTTGATTCTGCAGCGTATGAATGATCCGATTCTGAGGAAAAATCTTAGTGTTCAGGATTTTTTTGATTTGATTTTGACCTTCACTGTATTGATGACAGGGTTGCTGCTTTGGGGCGGGGATTTGTCGTTTACCGGCGCGCGCGCTATGATGGCGCAGGTGCTGAGCTTTTCGCTTGTTTCTCATACAAATCCGCTTCTGATGATCCATCTGGTGCTGCTTAATGTTATGATTGTTTATGTCCCGCTGAGCCAAATGATTTCATTCAGCAATAGGTATTTTGTTTTGCGCGAAGCGGCGTTAGCGCCACAGCCGGCCTCTCCTGGCGAACAGCCACACGCCGACAACCAGACGGCAGAGTGATTAATCGGATATAAACAAACGGAAGGGTTAGGAAAGGGGTTTCATGTTTGCGGATGAGTTTGTCGTTTACAAAACTGTTGCGGAGACGAATAACATTACTTTGGCGGCTAAGAGATTGCATATCAGCCAGCCGGCTATCAGTCTGCAAATTCAAAATATTGAGAACTACTATGGTGTAAAATTCTTTGTCCGCAGCAATAAAGGCGTGTCGATGACGCCGGCGGGCAAAATGTTTTACAAGTTTGTCTGCAATATGCTGGATATGATGGATAATGTGCGGCGGGAGATCAGAAGCCTGTCCGGGGAACCTCAAGGCGAGGTATGTCTTGGTGTATCGCTGACGATCGGGGATTATTTGTTGCCTGATATTTTGGCTTATATGGCGCGCGAACAGCCTCACACGAGCTTGCATGTTAAGGTCGCCAATACGGAGACCGTTATGCGGGAGGTTCTTGAGCGCGGGATTCGTATCGGTCTGGTTGAAGGGCCGATAACGAATCCTCATGGTTTGATCGTAGAGAGTTTTTGGCAGGACGAGTTGGTGGCGGCGGTTTCCTGCGATCATCCTTGGGCGCGGCAAGGGTCTGTTTCATTGGGTGAGCTGATCCAGGCTGATCTGGTTCTGCGTGAGGAGGGGTCGGGGACCCGCAAGGGGTTTGAACAGTTTTTGCAACAGCGGGGTGTGCGGCTGGCCGATTGCAAAGTGGTTATGGAACTGGGCAGCCTGGGGGCTATCAAAAAAGTCGTTGCTAACAGCAAGGGGGTAACGGTGCTTTCTGATTTGGCCGTTTCACGGGAACAGGCGGACAAGGTTCTGGTGATTCTTAAAGTTGAGGATATGACCATGAAGAGGGAGTTCAGCGTTGTCACCAATGCCGACAGCAGCGCCTTAACGGAAGAAGAGCTTTTCGTTCTTGGTCTGGTGCGCGATCGGGAGCGGTTGTCTGTGCTTCTTCATGGTTTGTATGACCAAATTGAACCATAAATTTGTCTGAAAGTATTATTGCAAGACTTAGGGGGAGAAACGGTATGATCTGTAAGAAATGTGGAACAGGAAATGATGATTCTAGTGCGTTTTGTGAAAAATGTGGCGGTTTTTTGCAGGTGAATCGGGATTCGCAAACCCTCGGGCACGGGCAACCTTCCAAGCAAATGCAAGCCCTTGGACAGCAAAATCCTTATGTACAGCCGCAATCTTATGAGCAAAAGCCCCAGTACGGCCAGCAGCCTGGCTATAGCCAACAGCCAAACGATGGTCAACTGCCAAGCTTCGGTCAGCAGCCAAATTATGGTCAGCAGCCAAACTACGGTCAACAATCAAGCTACGGTCAGCAGCCCAGCTACGGTCAACAACCCAGCTACGGTCAACAACCATATAGCTATTCATCGTATGGTTATAGGCCTCCCGTTCAGCCCGAATCGGGTTCTGCTACAGCTTCCCTTGTGTGTGGTTCGATTGGGATTTTCTTTTGTCTAATGTGCTCATTGGGTCTTGTTGGGCTGGGGTTAGGTATTCCTGCCCTGATCCTAGGAAGAAAAGCAAGACAAGCAGGCAATACGAGCGGATTAGCCACTGCGGGGTTTGTGTTGGGTATTGTGGACATTATTTTGGGCGCCCTTGAAACGCTCCTTCTTGTCGTTATCATTATCTTGGCTGTAACCAGCAGCATATGAAAAGGACTATAAATAGAAAATAAAGCCAAGCTTATTTCCGCATATCTGCGATATTCTCTCAATAAGTATTAGGATGGAACTTATAGAGGAGGGCGCTCAGATGTTTGCGGAAATATTTATTTTGACTATGGTTGTCTCGGTCTTTAAAGGAGTCACCCTTCTTGTTTCTTATATCAACAACAACGCTTTTCCTCAGCCCCTGAAAGAGGGCGAGGAGAGGGATTATCTCATGGTTCTGGCAGAATACCGGGAAAATACCCATCCGACGGAAGAGGATCGCCTAAACACGGAGCGGGCGCGCAACAAGTTGGTGGAGCATAATTTGCGGCTGGTGGCCCATTTGGTCAAAAAATTCGAGGGTTCGGGTCAGGACATCGATGATTTGATTTCAATTGGCACAATCGGTCTGATCAAGGGTATCAATACCTACAACGCCGGTAAAGGCACACGGTTAGCGACATATGCGGCCCGTTGTATTGAAAATGAGGTTCTGATGTATCTGCGGTCGTTGAAGAAGTCCCGGAGCGAGGTATCTATGTATGAGCCGATCGGGGTGGATAAGGAAGGCAATACAATTAATTTGATTGATATACTGGGGACGGACGCCGACGCTATCTCAGAACAGGTGGAAAAGGAGTTTGAGCAAAAAGTGGTTCTGTCCAAGCTCAACCTTTTGAATCCCCGGGAAAGAATGGTTCTCCAGATGCGGTTCGGGTTGTTTGATACGCCGAGAAAAACCCAGCGGGAAATCGCTAAGTTGTTGAAAATCTCGCGGTCATATGTCTCACGGATTGAGAAGAAGGCGATCCAGTTTCTACTTGAGGAGATGAAGGGTTGAGCAGGGCTGAGAGGGCTTGGCCCCAGCCGGAGGGGCAGGAGGGGGCGGTGGGGCACAGGGCGGAGCCCTTCTTCGTGGCGGCGCGGGGTCTAAGGCCTTTACGCGAAAAGCGCAAATAAGGCAGCCTGCGCTTTTTTCCGCTCCAAGGCCTAAGACCCGCTGCCG
>WRHI01000144.1 GCA_009783315.1 Peptococcaceae bacterium | reverse complement strand
CCTCAAAAGGCGAAAAGAGTTCGCGGGCTTTTGGAGTCTCCCGCTCACCAAACCCTACCTCGGGACTGTTACGAGCCCACATAATATCCATCTCCATTCACCATTAGGTTGCGGGAGAACCCCGCAGTGGATATTTCTATTTATTTTTTGTCGAATCCTGCACTTTTAAAATATGCACCTGTGTTTAGAAGAACCTTCTGTACACACTTGATGGATTATCCTCCCCGCCAAGCGGCCACCACCCGATCCCGCCCCGCCAGATCCCGAATAACCTCCGCGGCAAATCCCGCTCCCGCCAAAAGACCACAAACCGAAGCGGCCTGCTTCCAGCCAATCTCCAAAAACAACCGCCCCCCCGGCTGCAAATGGGCCGCCGCCCCCGCCACAATCCGCCGATAAAAATCCAGCCCGTCCACGCCGCCCCACAAAGCCAACCGCGGCTCACAACGCACCTCAGGCGCGCACGAATCATATTCCTCCGTCGCTATGTATGGGGGGTTCGCCGTAATACAGTCAAACCTTTCATCCCCAACAGCCTCCCACAGATCTCCCCGCCGCCATACCACGGAAGAAAGCCCCAATCTCTCAGCGTTACACCGGGCCACATCCAAAGCCTCCACCGACACATCCGTGCCCACAACATAAGACCATTCCGGCCAAAGCACGGCCAAAGCCAGCGCCACCGCGCCGCTCCCCGTACACAGATCCAACAATGACAGCGCCCTCCCCATTGTCCCTTGCCCATTGTCCATTGTCCATTGTCCATTGTCCATTGTCCCTTGCCCATTGTCCATTGTCCATTGTCCATTGTCCCTTGCCCCTTGCCCCAGCACCGCCTCCACCAAGGTCTCCGTTTCCGGCCGCGGAATCAGCACCGTCTCGTTAACAAAGAAATCCAGTCCCATAAATTCCCGGTTCCCCACTATATAGGCATAAGGAACACGACGAGCCCGCTGCTCCAAGACTTCCCGATACTGATCACTCTGCTCAGCCGTCAAAGACACTTCAGGCCTGACATACACATATTCCCGCGGTTTTCCCAACGCGAACGCCAACAACAACGACGCCTCCGCCCGGGGATCTTCAACACCCTGCTCAGCCAGAAGCCGCTTACCCTCAACCAGGGCTTGAGCAACATTTATTAACCCTTTTTCATGGCTCTTCGCTGCCTTAGCCAGATCCCTCATAAGCTCCATTCCAACAACGCATCAGGCTCACGACGACGCCTTCAACAGTTCCGCCTGATGGGTCGTAATCAACGCGTCAATGACCTCATCCAAATCCCCCAGCATAATCGCGTCAATCTTGTGCAGTGTCAACCCGATCCGGTGATCCGACACCCGTCCCTGGGGAAAATTATAGGTTCTGATCCGCTCACTGCGGTCGCCGCTGCCCACCTGGCTCTTTCTCGTCTGGGCCATTTCCCCCTGGGCCTCCGCCTGCATCTTCTCCAGCAGCCGAGCCCGCAGCACCTTCATGGCTTTATCCTTATTCTTATGCTGAGACTTCTCATCCTGGCAGGACACCACCAAACCCGTCGGCACATGGGTCACCCGCACCGCCGACTGAGTCGTATTCACCGATTGTCCTCCCGGACCGCTCGAACAGAAAATATCCACCCGGACATCATTCGGGCCGATCTCCACATCCACATCCTCCGCCTCCGGCAGCACCGCCACCGTAGCCGCCGACGTATGAATGCGCCCACCCGACTCCGTCGTCGGTATCCGCTGCACCCGATGCACACCGCTCTCAAACTTCAGACGGCTGTAAGCCCCCTGCCCCTCAATCAGGAACACAACTTCTTTCACGCCGCCAATATCCGTATAGCTGGCGCTCAGAACCTCCACGCGCCAGCGTTTCATTTCCGCGTACCGGGTATACATCCGAAAAAGATCCCCCGCGAACAAAGCCGCCTCCTCGCCGCCGGTACCCCCGCGCACCTCAACAATAACATTCTTCTCATCATGAGGATCCTTCGGCAGCAAAAGCACCTTCAGCCGCGCGCTCAACTCCGCCGAATCCCCATTAAGCTTACCCTGTTCGGCAACAATCATCTCCCGCATCTCCGGGTCAGGCTCATCCTTCATCATATCCTTCAAATCATCAAGCTGACGCTCAACATCCTTATACGCGCGAAAAGTCTCCACAATATCGCCGATCGCCGCCTGAGCCTTCGCGCATTTGCGAAACTCCTCCGGCGAAGCGATCACCTCGGGATCGCTCAGCAAGCTTGTCAGCTCATCATACCGACTCTCAATATCAATTAATTTATCAAACATAGCAACCCACCTTTTCGAGTATCAATCACTCCGGCTCCTGCCCCGACGCCAACACGCCCTCCAAAGCGGCAATCGCCACTTCCAACTGTTGATCATCCGGTTCCTTGGTGGTCAGTTTTTGCAGCCAAAGCCCGGGGGCAATCAGCCAGGACAGCCAAGGCGAATTCATATGCCGCCCGCTGAACTTCAGCAACTCGTAAGAAATTCCCGCCACCACAGGCATGAGCAACAGACGCGACAGCACCCGCCACCAAAGAGGTTCCGTCCCCAGAAAAATAAAAACCACAATACTCACCATAACAACAATCAAAAGAAAACTCGTGCCGCAGCGCGGATGAAACCGCTGATGTTCCCGCGCCGAATCCGCCGTTAGCGGCTGTTTTTCCTCATAGGTGAAAATCACCTTGTGTTCGGCGCCATGATAAGCAAACACTCTCTGAATATCTTTCATCCGGGAAATCAACAAAACATACAAAAAAAAGATAACCAAACGGAACAAGCCCTCCAGCAGATTCTGCAAAACCGAACCCGCAAAAATCCCCTGCAAAAAATGCGCCCCCACCGTCGGCACCCCAACGAAAAGCAACATGCCAAAACCCAGTGCCAGCACCAGCGTGATAATCATTTCAAAAATACCCAGCTTCTGGCCCGTCTCCTCGCCGAGATTTCGATCCGCCGAATACATCAGCGATTTCATCCCCACAATAAGAGAATCAATCAGCGCCACACAACCCCGCACAAGAGGAATCTTGCATATCTTCTTCTGGGGCCACGCGCTCAAAGGCTTCTTTGTCACCTCGATGCTGCCGTCAGGCAAACGCAGGGCCATACAATACTCACTGGATCCCCGCATCATCACGCCTTCAATCAGCGCCTGCCCCCCATACTGAACCGGCTTTTTCCTGTCCTTGTCCTGATTAAGATCCGTACCTGAAAGCGCATCTGGTGCGGTTTCTATGGACGGATCGGCTTCAACAGCTAGCTCCGGCTCCTGTTTCACCACCGCGGCTAGATCATCATTCGCAGGTTTATGCAAAGTGTTTTCATCCATAATTAATCAAAATCCTTTTCATCATCTGGCAACAAGTCCCCAGACCCAGACGTCAAAGCATCAGACACAATTCCATTCCTCAGCAAAACACGCCCCAGGTTCTCATTGTCCATTGTCCATTGCCAAGTCCCTATCCTTCCAGATAGGACGAAGAGCAGTCCCACAACTGCCCTCTTCCCAAGTCTGGATTGCTAATCCATGTTGTACTTTTTCTTGAAGCGGTCAACACGGCCGCCGGCATCCACAAACCTCTGTACACCTGTGTAGAACGGATGGCACTTAGAACAGATCTCAACTCTGATATTCTCTTTCGTGCTTCCCGTCTCAATACTGTTGCCGCAAGCACACGTAATGGTCGTTTTCTTATATTGCGGATGAATGTTTTCCTTCAAAAGGTTCACCTTCTTTCTGCGTCGAAGTCGTCAATCACTGGATACTGAGTCATTTTATCAAAACGGCGCGGTCATGTCAAACAGACGCTCAAGGCGGGGGTGCATATTTTACGCATATTTTAAAAGTGCAGGAAGCGACAAAAAAATAAATAGAAATATCCACTGCGGGATTCTCCCGCAACCAAATGGTGAATGGAGATGGATATTATGTGGGCTCGTAACAGTCCCGAGGTAGGGTTTGGTGAGCGGGAGACTCCAAGCGCCTCACCGCCCGACGTAGCCCCCGAAAGGCGAAAAAAATACGCGGGCTTTTGGAGTCTGCCGCTCCCCAACCCCTGACGTGGCACTGTTACTGGCCAGC
>WRHI01000143.1 GCA_009783315.1 Peptococcaceae bacterium | reverse complement strand
CGGGACAAATGGTGGCGTGAAAGAGGGAACCTTGGGTAACGCTGAGACGAAAATCGAAGGGATACCGGTCATCAGTGGCACAGTGGTGGATCTGAGTGTAGATCTGAATGGGGATCTGAATGGGGCTCCCAGAGGCAAAAAAGCGGGAACCGGCTGGGAGTTTGTGGGTTGGCACACGGAGCCGGATGCCCATGAGGGGCTGCCTGCCTACGCGATGCCCGGACACGACGAAAGATTGTACGCTATCTATCAGAAGATGCTGAAAGCGACATTCTACGGCTACGAAGAGACACCCTATGACATTGACGTACCGATTTACAACAACGATCCCAGCGGACCGGTTCCGTTCCCACAGCAAAGCGACACTAACGACTGGGTGTTCAAAGGATGGAGCCCCATAGGGGACAATCCCATGGCTGCAGAGATTACTGCGATGGATATAGGCTTTGACATGGACTTCTATGGCTTATATGAACGCACGTTTACGGTAACCTACGATACCGGCGACGGCTCGGCGCAACCACAGCCCGAGAGCCAGACTCAGCGCGTCAACAGCGGCGACACCAATAATGTATGGTATTCGTCGTTAAGTCTGGCCGGGCCTGTCGTCAAAGATGACTTCGTCTTTGGCGGCTGGAAGAACAACGAGAGCGGCGAAAGATACAGCCCAGGCGCAGCTATTAATCTCCCCGCCAATATAACCCTTACCGCGATCTGGGCGCCCATTAACTTAATAGATGGCAGCGGTAACCTGATCCCCAACGGCGATTTCGAAATCTTTGTTCCTTACTCACTGCATAACGGAACCAGCCGAGGGGAAAACTCTTTTACCCTTGAAACCCATTCTCCGTTCCTGAATGTTCCTGGCGGAGTCAACAACGACGCCGCCGCCTTAAGGGTAGAACAGAAAAACCGCAACGCTTTTGCCGGCTACGCCGTTTCTCTCAAACGCGACACGGTCTATGAGTTTGAATTTGACGTTATATTGCTTCACGACAGCGCCGGAAACACTGATTTTAGTGTCGATGTGTGCTCTGTTATCAGCTTTAGAGATCCGGACATTGCGACTCAAAATCATTGGTCCGGGACGCTCCCGAAAGTGGAATGCGGGGTGTGGAAGACTGTTACGGGTACCTATGATACAACTTATCCCAATGGTAAGAATAAACCCTCTCTTCACGCTGACGCCACCCCTGAGGATGCACACTTTTCATTTTTTGCGGCGGCCAACGGAGATAATCTCATAACTTATCTTGTTGACAATGTGGTGTTGATGGAGCAAGGAACGACTGAAAACCTGATTCCCAACGGCAATTTCGAAGTGCCGATTCCATTCGGCAATTTCACCGGCGGCGGCGACAACACCTTTGCCATTGATTCCGATAATAAAGCGAAGGGAAAGGCCGCGCTAAGGATACAGCAAAACAGCGTCAATGCTTACGCCGGTTGCGGCCTTGCTCTGGAACCTGACAGCACGTATGATTTTGAATACGATATCATGGTGCTCACAGACGAAGATGGCAACGATGTGGACGGCGTCAGCCCAACCACGAATTTCGTGTTCTCCGATGCCAATGCCCCGGACAAGATAAACCATCCCATCAATTCCGGCGCCGAAGAACCATCTGAAGGAGAAACTGAAGGTTCTGAAGGAGATTCTGAAGAGGAAACAGACGGAAAATGGAAACACGTATCGGGGTACTATACGCTTGATTCTTCGAGCATCCATCCCAGCGCCACCCCCGAAAACGCGTACTTTGCAATTGGCGTGAACGCCACATCGTCCGGCAAGGCCGTAACGTATGTCGTGGACAATGTGAAACTGAAGAAAAGAGCGTCTACCATCGTTGGCCAACAACCCCTGAATATTTTTAAGACCAGCGATGAGTTTGCCTTTGATTTCAATCTTCAAAGCGCGGCTAACACCGACATCCCGATCAGTTGGAAAATCACGGACTATTTCAGTGAAACAATCCTAACCGGAAACGGGGTCATAGAAACGGGACAACGGCAGCTTAAGATCAAACCGGAAGATCCGCTGGATCTGTTGAAACAGCCGGGGCATTATGTTGCGGAGGTCTCAAGACCAGGTGAAACAATTAGCGAAAATTTTGCCGTGATCAATGAAAACCGTGAGTATCTGCCCGACAATCCCTTCGGTGTGAGCACGTTTTATGCCTGGTACGATGGCACAAATGTCAAAAGAAACGGTGAATTCAGCACTGCCGACACGCGTCGCCTATTGAGTGACTATGCGCAGGCACTAAAGCTCAGCGGCATTACCTGGGTCAGGGATATTGCGTCATGGAAAGGTATGGGGTACTTTAATCAATATTACAAGGTCTATACAGAAAATGACCTTAAACTCATGGCCATCGTCCTGGGGACGCCATCCGGAGGACCAGGAAAAGCTATTGACCCCGAGAGCATAAACCAGGGATACAGGCTGCCTGATGATCTCTTTGAGGCTTATGCCTTTGGGAAACATTATGGTCAGTACTATAATGGCAGCAACACTGACTTTGGTCAGGTGAACATGTGGGAAGTCTTTAACGAACCGGATGGTCTCTCAACCGGCGAAAAAGAGGGCGCCAACAGGTACGCGGCCACCTTAAAAGCCATGTCCATCGGGTTTCATGAGTCCGGGGCTCCTGCCACCATGGGTGGTCTCGTTGCACGCAGCTCAGAAGACTATCGGAATCCGCCTCAGAAAGAGCGGATAGACAAGTACCGCGCGTATCAGGACACACTGTTTAAGAACGGGATTATGAGTTACGTGGAGGCCTATAACTTCCATAATCACCAGGGGAATATAGATCCCGCCCAGGATGAAGGAAACGTGGCAAGCGCAGGTTATTATAACAGCGCGTTAAACCATCATTTCTTCTCTGTCAGCAAAAACAAGGCCCACATAGCAAAGAAAAACGAACTGGAAACAGGTCTGCCTGACAGCGCCAAAGTGCCGGCATGGAACAGTGAAGCCGGCGGAGCCATAGCGAATTCACCCAATGGGCTGGACACGTACGACAAACAACAAATACAGGCGCGTTTTCTGGTAACTTCGGCCGTATGGAGTTTATCGACCGGTGTGGACAAACATTTCTGGTTTAACGCCCGGGAGCATCTGGAACAAGTGAATCAGAATTATGGGGCTCCCTACCAAAACATCTATTGGGGTTCCTTCAGTCCGTATAATTTATCGACGAAACAGATAACGCCTTACGCCGCTTATGCCGCCCAGGCCGCCATGACGGAAGCCTTGGGGGAGGCGAAGTATCTTGGCGAAGTCAGCAATCTGCCCACGGGGGCGGAAGGTCACGTTTTCGAAGACCGTGGTAACACGGTATTGGTTCTCTGGGCTGACAAAACCCTGAACGATGTGCGGCTGGATCTGCAGAACCCGAACGGAACGCTGACAGACATTATGGGGAGAAAAGGGCCTGCCCCTTTCGCTGATGGTGCTTTCAAACTCCAGCTCAGTCCCGATCCGGTATATTTGAAGATAAACGGTGTGATCCCGGCGGGAACCTATACAACGTCAAATCTAACACGGAGAACGCCTGAAGTCAAAGAGCTGACACCGGATCAGAAAATTGTATTGGATCAAACATTCCCAGCGGCGACCCACACCAACGCAAGAGCCCAAGGGTACGCCCTCCCTGCCAACGCGGAAACCCAGGTCACAGTCACAGTCTACAACTTCAATGACACATCAATCTCCGGCACGATAACAGGGTCGTTCGATTCAAACGGTATCGCCGCCGGCTACACTGTCAGTGAACCACAACCGATAAGCAATCTCAAGTCGGGAAAGGGAGAGGAAGTCATACTGACCTTTACCATCAAGGCGCCGGCAACTCCCGCCGCAGAACCCGTATACCTGAGCTTTACAGGGGATTTCGGAGACATCGGCCAATCAACGCCCAGTGTGTCAATGGTAAAATAGGAGAGCAGAAACAACCCTACAACAAAAGCCAATTGCCATAACAGGCAGTTGGCTTTCGGCTAATTCCTATTGTCCATTGGTCCACAGGCTGAAGGATATCAGCCTTGTTCATTGTCAATTGGGTGCATATTTAAAGTGCATGAACTGACGATAAGGATAAGCAGAGCTTTCTGCCGCGGTGTTTTCCCGCAACTCAATGGTGAGTTGGAGGCAGATACCGCGCTGGCCAGTAACAGTGCCACGTCAGGGGTTGGGGAGCGGCAGACTCCAAAAGCCCGCGTATTTTTTTCGCCTTTCGGGGGCTGCGTCGGGCGGTGAGGC
>WRHI01000142.1 GCA_009783315.1 Peptococcaceae bacterium | reverse complement strand
ATTGACTCCGCCAGGAATATTGAGGTATAGAGGATCGGTTTCAAGGGTATAGGTGTTTTTGTCGTTTTTCCCTCTGTCGAGAGTCATCGGGATCGATGCTTCGAAATCGCCGTTGGGGATCATATTGGGAGGTACAACAAACCTCGCTTCATACAAAAACTTTCCGTCGGCACTGTCTCTGTTGTCGTTGTTGGCATCTTCAACCGCGGTGAATTGATAAACAGGATTTTTGCTTATTCTGATACCTCCCCTGTACCAGCCCAAGAATTCGCATCCAGGGTTGGCAACAGCGGTCAGTGTAGCAACAGAATTTTCACTGTAAATACCGCTTCCGGTGACTGTGCCGCCTGTTTGTGATGTCATAATTGCGCCGTCCAGGGCCTCATCCACAACGGACGCTGCAATCATATATTCTGGAATTATTACGGAAGGGTTCAATCTTTCTATCGAAACAAATCCGCCGCCGAGAAGTCTTTGTACGTCGTAATATTGCGGTTTAGGACCTAAGATCTGATATTGCCTTAGCCCTTGACTAAGGGTTTTCACATAAGTTATGCCGTATTTTGCTTGAAATGAGTTGCTATGATCAGGTTGTTCCATGAGCTCATAGATCATAATCCCTTTAATATGATTTTCTTCTTTGTTATTATACAGATATTGGATTCTATCAATCAAATATGGTCCTGCTAATGCGAAGATGTTTTCCTCTTCAAAGGGATCGATTCTTCCGTTTCCGTTTCCGGGATAAGGCACACCATTGAAAGTGAAGTCTGTTCTGTCAAAGAACGACATGCTCATATTGCATTCGCAAATAATGATATCCTTTTGGCCATAATTGTCATACAAATATTTCGCGACGGTGTTAAAACCATCCGCTAAAGAAGGGTGCTCCGACCTGGGGGTGGCATCAGGCTTGGCTTCATGATTGGAATAACAGTCCCATCCGATCAAATCGACATCGACGCCCTCTTCCTCGAATCTTTCAAAAGCATAATCAAGCATACCGTAATGTATCCATGTGCCGTTAATCAATATCTTCGCGTTCGGATCGTTGGCACGGATTCCCTTGATGGCTTGTATCGCGTCGTTGACCATAAAATCTAAATAGTTGGTATTCGCATCCGGCGTCGCTGTATCAGTCGAATATCTATAATGGCTTTTTTCGGTACCGGGTTCTGTTTTTTTTGTTAGAACACACATCTCATTCTTTACCTGATAATATTTGACTCTTCCTTCAAACCGCTTTGCAATGGTTCCGGCTGTCTCGTTACCAACGATTAGCATGACTTCCATGTCATATCTTTCGCAAAGAGTTATGACTTTCTCCACAAAATTAATATTTGAAGTTCCGGAGTCTATACGGTAAACCTTTGAGCCCATTTCAGCCGCTAAGTGAACTTGTCTTTCTATGTCCGCGTCGCTCTTCCCGTATCCAGACGGAGTGTAGGCGCCTTCACCCGGATGAGCCGCAACACCTACTAAAAAATCGGCATCATCCGGCCATGGGGTCTGTGCGGGAAGCGCCTCTGCCCTCGCCGCAAAAGCGACCATACCGAATGATACCGTACAAAATGTGAGAACCAGGGCCATTAATAGAAATTGCAGCCGAACCCCTTTCATTACAATCATCGATGTCATTTGAATTCCTCCTCATATTTGTCTAAAGCAACTTTTAGGGAAAGGATGAGGCACATTAACAAAGAACAATCAGTAAGCAAATCGCCTTCTCCACGCCACGTAGCGATATATCTTCATTACGTAGTGATATCACTACATTCTGTAGTCTCTCTTCTATGCTATATCAATAGACCTGCCATGTCAAATGGTATTTAATGTAAACACAACGACACCTCCTCCGAGTTACAGGTCTGACCCCGGCAGGAGGGGCAGGAGGGGCTGAGGCCCTGTCCCCAAGCCTTTTCGGAGGGCTGGATGAATCTCTAAGTGAACGGAAGCGCCCGCAAACACAACTGTTTGAGCGGAACGCAGTGAAGCGAGTTTTGTGTTTGCAGCGAACGGAACATAGAAATTCACCAGACCGGAGAACGGCTTGGGGACAGGGCCTCAGCCCCTCCTGCCCCTCCTGCCGGGGTCAGACCTGTAACCATCCCGTCAGAAAATGCCGATTGACGAAATCCATCCATCTCATGTAGTATGGGAAATAAGAAGAGTCTATTAGAGCAAATTCTATCCACAGACGTAAGGAGACCAGGATATGACCATAAAAATTTCCGACGCGGAACTCGAAGTCATGCGCATCCTATGGAGAGAAAAACGCCCCATGGGTTTCATGGAATTGCGCACGGAGCTTGAAGGCAAGATGACATGGAGCAAATCCACCATTCACACCCTGATTGCGCGACTGCGCGATAAAGGCGTCATCAGCACCCAATTCCAGAACGTAACCTTGTACAGCGCCGCCATTTCCGAAAACGAATATTTGCAAAGCTTCATCGATATTCTTTTTGACGGCAGCGCGAAAAACTATATTGCCGCTTTATGCCGGAACGGAGATCTCAATGAGCAGGATATCGACGAGCTCAAAGCTTTTTTTGATAAGGAGGAGGACCAATAATGTCTGTTCCCAGTGGGTCCATGATCGACTTTGTTCGGGTGGTTCTCATAATGACTCTGTCCGGCAGCGCACTGATCACAATACTTCTGGCCGTCAAACCGTTGCTGCGAAACCGTCTTCACCAGACAGTTCAATACGGCTTATGGCTCGTGGCACTGGCGGCGCTGCTGATTCCTGTCCCTCAAATCCTTGTTCCGCCCATGCAGGAAACGTCCCCGCTCATGGCGCCTTTGCACGCAGTTATTGATCATAACATCATATCTCCTGCCGCCGAAGGGAGCCGGTCTTTGCTGAATCAGTCCTTTTCCTCACTTGACGGAGACCCCGGCTCTGGCTCCGGCCTTGACCCCAATCCCAATTCAGGGGCACCTAAAAGTCTGTTCGCTGCCATCTGCACAGGGCTTATGGTTGCCTATCCATGGGTTGTCGCTCTTATTCTGCTTTATCACATCATCAGTTTCGCTTATTTCCTGGGAAAACTCCGTTACCGCAAGATTCCCCCTACTTTGGCTATTGCCACAATGAGAAATCTGCGAACCGGCAAACGTATCCCCCGTCTATGCTTGTCCCCTATGGCAGGAACGCCTATGTTGGTCGGGTTTTTCCGGCCCATGATCGTCCTGCCTGACAAAGACTACACAGACATCCAGTTGAAGAACGTTCTCCTTCATGAGCTGACACACTTGCGGCGGTTTGATGTTGTTATCAAATGTCTGTCCGTCTTCGCCTGCGCCCTTCATTGGTTCAATCCCTTAGTCTGGCTGGCCCGGCGCGAGATTGACCGGACTTGCGAACTTTCCTGTGACGCGGCTGTTATCCGTACTATGAACGCGGAAGACAAAAAAAATTACGGCCACACCCTTATTGCCTTAGCTTCTCATGCCAAGGTTTCACGAGCTGTTTTATCCGTCACACTCTATGAAAAAAAGAACTCCATCAAGGAACGCCTGACCCTCATTAAAAGGTTCAGCCCAGACAAACCGGTCAATCTCTTGGTTTCCGCTTTCTTTCTGGTGGCAGCAATCGTCGCCGCTTGTCTTCTGGGCACATCCACCGGTTTTGTTGCCGGTTCTGTCACGGCTTCTCCTCTTGGCAATGCCTCCAATGAGGCGGCACAAGGCAACCCGATCCCCACCAACGATATCGGAACCCTTCTTCCATCCTCTCTGCACAACGGAAGCAGCCAAGGAATCAATGTTTTCACCCTTGAAACCGATTCCGGCTTCCTGAATGTTCCCGGCGGCGTCAACAACGGAAGCAACGCTTTAAGGGTCGAACAAAAAAATCGCAACGCCTTTGCCGGCTATCTCGTTTCACTCAAACGCGACACCGTCTATGAGTTTAAATTTGACGTTATGATACTCTATGACAGCACCGGAAACACCGATATTAATCTCGATGTGTGTGCGGTTATTGGCTTCAAGGATCCGGACATAACGACTCGGAATCATTGGCCGGGAACGCTCCCAAAGGTGGAAAGCGGGGTCTGGAAGACTGTTAAAGGCACCTATGATACGACTTATCCAAACGGTGGGAACAAACCCCCACTCCATGCTGACGCCACCCCTGAGGACGCCTACTTCGCGTTTTTTGTGGCTGCCAACGGAGACAATCCCATAACTTATCTCGTTGACAATGTGGAGCTGAAGGAAAGAGGAACGACCGAAAACCTGATTCCTAACGGCAATTTTGAAACGCCGATCCCGATCGGTTATTTAGATTGACAGATAAGCCCAAACAAAAAGCTGTCGAGAGCACTACGCTTACGACAGCTGAAGATATTTAAGAGAGAATCAGCAGATACTTTCTATTTGACCCCTATCTGCTGGGCCAAGGTCTGATCGTGGTCGCCAAACCCT
>WRHI01000141.1 GCA_009783315.1 Peptococcaceae bacterium | reverse complement strand
CCCAACCCCTGACGTGGCACTGTTATTGGCCAGCGCGGTATCTGCCTCCAACTCACCATTGAGTTGCGGGAAAACACCGCGGCAGAAAGCTCTGCTTATCCTTATCGTCAGTTCATGCACTTTTAAATATGCACCCTCCCTCGGCAAGATTGAACAATCGCTAAAGAATTGATATGATATCAATAGAGGAAATCACACTGCGGGTTTTTACAGACGCTGGGATGAGAAGTCAGCATGTTGAAAAGGAGGATTTCAATATGGGAGGTTACGATTTGGGTGTTCTCAATGAAAGCATGGAACTTATATGGCAGATGATGCCCCTGATTATTATTCTGAGCTTGCTTCAGACGGCGCTTATGATCGCGGCGCTGGTTCATTTGATCAGGAACGGGCAGCCCAAATACATGAACAAGGCTGTTTGGGCGATTATCATTATATTGTTTTCTCCGATCAGTCCCGTGCTGTACTTCATTCTGGGACGGAACGAGGACGGCGGCGATGACGACGGCAACGACGACGACGGTTGACAGTGGGCAATGGACAGTGGGGCAGCAGTAGCAGGCAAATAGTATCAGCGAGTAGATCCTTGAGAATTGGGAAGCAGGGACATCGAATGCCGAGTCCTTAAGTACCGAGTACCGACCTTGAAGGGAGTGACTTCATGCAAGCTCTTACCACGCGCTCTTTAAAAAAGAGTTTTAAGACCGTACATGCCATTACGGACTTAAATATGAACGTGCCGAAGAACTCGATTTATGGATTCCTGGGCAAAAATGGCGCGGGCAAAACCACAACAATGAAAATGATTACAGGACTGCTTAGGCCGGACGCCGGAGAAATTGAGGTTTTTGGCGAACAGGCTTGTTTCGGCGAGACCAAAGTTAACAGAACAATTGGGTATCTGCCGGATGTGCCGGAGTTTTACGGCTACATGTCGGCAAAAGAGTATTTGACGCTGTGCGCGAAGATTTCCGGGGTGGCGCCGGATAAGGCGGCCGCTCAGATTAAAGAACTTATTGCCTTGGTGGGGTTGAAGGGAATTAATCGCCGCATCAAGACTTATTCCCGCGGCATGAAGCAGCGCCTGGGTATTGCCCAAGCTCTGATCGGCAGCCCGAAGCTTATTCTGTGTGACGAGCCCACCAGCGCTCTTGATCCGGAAGGGCGGCTTGAGGTCCTGCAGGTGTTAAGCAATTTGCGCGAACGGGTTACCGTGGTTTTTTCGACCCATATTCTCGCTGATGTGGAACGAATCTGTGACCGGGTGGGGGTTCTCAACAACGGCTGCCTGGCTATGGAAAAATCGATCAGCCAGTTGCAGAACATGAGTTTAACAGGCCGCATCCGGGTTGAAACTTATGACGAGAACGCGATGGGCCGGCTGCTGGAGCCGCTGGGGCAATTGCCGGATTGCAAAGTTTCGACGGACAAAGGCAATACGTTTTTTCTGGAGGCTCGGGACACGAAAGAAGCCGCCATTATTCTCTGCAAAACCGCGGCTGAGCTGAATCTGCCGTTGCGGCGTCTGGAACGTCTGGATCAGAGCCTGGAAGATGTGTTTATGGAGGTGACGGGGCCGTGAGATATTTTGCTGTTTTCATGCAAAAAGAGATCGTTGAACTTTGGCGTACTTCGAAAGCTTTGATTGTCGCGACGGTTTTTGTTTTGCTAAGCCTTATGAGTGTAGTTCTGGCTAAGTTGATGCCGGAGATTTTAAAGAGCGTTTCATCTGAAGGTATGCAGTTCATTGTGGAAATGGAAGCGACCGCCATTGAGTCTTACGCGCAGTTTTTCAGCAACATCGGCCAAATGGGCTTGCTGATGATTCTGATTATGTTTGGAGCCGGTCTGGTGCGGGAGAAAAAACAGGGGACAGCGGCGCTGTTGACAGCCCGGGGGCTGCCGCGGTGGGTTGTGGCGACAGGCAAACTGGTTACCGGTGTCGGCGTATGGACCTCGGCTTATATATTGGCCTTTGCTGTTTGTTACGGCTGCACGATTTGGTATTTTCCCGGTGAAGCGGTGGACTATATGGCCCTGGCGGTGACAGGCATGTGGTTTTATGGCGTTATGCTGCTCTGCGTAGGCTTTTTTCTGAGCACGATTTTTAAGTCCTCAGGTGGTCCGGTGGGGATACCTATCGCGTTATTGTTTTTGCTGCCGCTATTCGATCTTTGGCATGTCATAGCGAAGTTTTCGCCCAACTGGCTTTTTGTCAACACCGTTACCTTAATGAACGGAACCGCCGTACCCCAGGACGCGGTTGCGCCTTTCGTTGTTACTGGGGTGGTTTGTGCTGTTTCGGTGATTTGTGGTATTTTCTTGTTTGGCAGTAACGAGCTTTGACAATAGACAATTGACAATGGACAATGACAATTGACAATGGACAATGGACAATGGACAATGGGGACAAGAGGCAATGGACAATGACAATGGACAATGGACAATTGGGGAAGGGAAAACATTATGCCAGCCTTATTGACCACCGTCCACCGTCCACCGTCCCCTGTCCCCTGTCCACCGTCCCCTGTCCATTGATCCACAGGCTGAAGGATATAAGCCTTGCCCATTGCCTCTTGTCCCCATTGTCCATTGTCCATTGTCCATTGTCCATTGTCATTGTCCATTGTCCATTGATTAAGGGGGTGTGCGATGTTACATATTAAAATCGTCTGTGTTGGTAGAGTGCGGGAGAAATACTTGATTGAGGGTATCCGTGAATATGAGAAGCGGTTGCGTGCTTATGTCCGTTTGGAGTTCGTTGAGACGGCTGACTTGGCGATTCCTTCTCAGGCCGGGCTTAAGATCTGTGAGCAGATTCGCTGTCAGGAGAGCGATGGCATTCGTGCCCGGATTAAGGAGAGTGATTATGTTGTTTTGTTGGATCGCTTGGGCGAGAATGTGAGTTCGGAAGGGCTGGCGGCTTTACTGGATGAAAGGGCTTTGCATGGGCCCGCGCGGATTGTTTTTGTGATTGGAGGATCTCTGGGGGTGGATGAGGCTTTGCGCCGGCAGGCGGATTGGGTCTGGTCTTTTTCGGCGCTGACTTTTCCCCATCAGCTTATGCGATTGATGTTGTTGGAGCAGGTTTACCGGGCCTGCAAGATCCGAGCCCATGAGGTGTATCATAAATGAATGGGGAGTATGGGAATGCGTATTTTATTTTATGATTGTTTTGCCGGAATCAGCGGCGATATGAATTTGGGCGCGTTGCTTGATTTGGGAGTTGACCCGGATAAGCTGCGGCAGGGGTTGAGTTTGCTTGGCTTGGATGAGGCTTATGAGCTGCGGATTGAGCGCGGGGTCAAGCAGGGAATTGTCGGAACGCAGGTGGTTGTGAGTCTGACGGAGGCAGCGCAGCCGGAACGGTCCTTGGCGGATATTGAGAGCTTGATTGGACAGTCGGACTTGAGCGAGCCTGTAAAAGTCAAGTCTTTGACCGTTTTCCGGGCGCTGGCGGAGGCTGAGGGGAAAGCGCATGGGTGTTCTGGAGAGGCGGTTCATTTTCATGAGGTCGGCGCGGTGGACGCGCTGGTGGATGTTGTGGGTGGCGTTATTTGCATTGAGGAGCTGATGCCTGATGCTTTGTGGGTATCGGAGGTAGAATTGGGCGGCGGTTTTGCTGAGTGCGCCCATGGCCGGCTGCCTGTGCCCGCGCCGGCGGTGGCTGAGTTGGTGCGGGGGTTTAGTGTGCGCCGGGGAGGGATGCCTTTTGAGGCGACAACTCCGACGGGAGCGGCGCTGCTTAGGGGTATGGGCGCTCAGAGTCGGACGGGAGGGGCGTTTGTGCCCGAAAGAACAGGGTATGGATTAGGCAGCCGTGACGCGGAGACGCCTAATGCTCTGCGGGTATGGCTGGGGGCCGCCGCCGACTATGAGACGGGGATCAGAGAGGCGTTTGTGACGGAGACAAATATTGATGATATGAATCCGGAATGGTTCGCTTTTGTGGAGGAGAAATTATTCGAGGCCGGTGCGTCGGACGTTTACCGGACACCGATTGTTATGAAGAAGGGGCGCATGGCGGCGCTGCTGAGCGTGCTGGCTCCGGATGCGCAGACGCTGCAGAAGGTGCAGGATGTTTTGCTGACCCATACCACGACCCTGGGGTTGCGTTCATATGCCGTGAAAAAGATGGCTGCGCCGCGCCGGGAAACGCTTACGGCGACGCCTTTTGGACTGGTGCGTGTTAAGTGGTCTGTAAGAGATAACAAGGTTTTTGGGAAGCCGGAGTATGAGGATTGCCGGAGAATTGCCACTGAGCGGGGATTGACTCTTCACGAGGTGTACCGGGAAATTGGCTGTTTTTCACAGCTGGCAGGAGAGGATTAACAGCGATTGTCGGCAATTGTCAATGGGTGCATATTTTAAAAGTGCAGGAAGCGACAAAAAAATAAATAGAAATATCTACTGCGGGGTTCTCCCGCAACCGAATGGTGAATGGAGATGGATATTATGTGGGCTCGTAACAGTCCCGAGGTAGGGTTTGGTGAGCGGGAGACTCCAAAAGCCCGCGAACTTTTTTCACCTTG
>WRHI01000140.1 GCA_009783315.1 Peptococcaceae bacterium | reverse complement strand
GTATCCTCAAAAGGCGAAAAGAGTTCGCGGGCTTTTGGAGTCTCCCGCTCACCAAACCCTACCTCGGGACTGTTACGAGCCCACATAATATCCATCTCCATTCACCATTCGGTTGCGGTAGAACCCCGAAGGAGATATTTCTATTTATTTTTTTGTCCCTTCCTGCACTTTTAAAATATGCACCCGTTCATCTATGTTCCCTTGCGCAGAAAAGCAAAGTGATTTATGATAACATTAAAACGTAACGAGAAGGGTGCTGGTGCTCAAATGATTTCGCTCTATGATCTGATCAAAGACTCGGATAACATCGTTTTCTTCGGCGGCGCCGGCGTGTCTACAGAAAGCGGCATCCCCGATTTCCGTAGCGAGCAAGGCATCTACGCCACAAAACAGGCCTTTGGCTACCCGCCGGAAACCATCCTTTCGCGCAGTTTTTTCCTGAGCCAGCCGGAAATCTTTTTCAAATATTATCGGCAAAACCTTATTTTCTCTTCCGCCGAACCCAACGCCGCCCACAGAGCTCTGGCCCGCTTGGAACAAGCCGGCAAACTCAAAGCTGTTGTTACGCAAAACATTGACAGCCTCCATCAGCAGGCTGGCAGCTGCAGCGTGCTGGAACTTCACGGCAGCGCCGCGCGCAACTATTGCGTCCGATGCCGGGCCACTTATGATATCAGCATTGTCGTTAACTCCGAGGGGATCCCCAAGTGCACCCAATGCGGCGGTATGGTGCGTCCGGATGTGGTGCTCTATGAGGAAGGACTTGATAACAGTGTTCTGGCGGAAAGTATCGACTGTATTGCCGCCGCCGATATGCTTATCGTCGGAGGGACCTCCCTCAACGTCCACCCCGCGGCTGGTCTTATCAGCTACTACAACGGCAATAAGCTTGTTATCATTAACAAAGGAATCACACCCTACGACGCTAAGGCCGATTTACGCATCAACGACAGTATTGGCAAGGTTCTTGGCGAAACCGTTGATCAAATGTTTGACACACCCCTGAAACCCTGAATTCATCAGGGCCCCATAATTGAATACATGTATTTGTCATGATTTTTTTATCCCATCGCGGCCGGCAAACACCATCGCCGCCTCAAACAAATCTCCTGTGACACGAATATCCAGACGCCCCCCCATGAGTTCCATCAAGCTTTTGGCGATATACAGCCCCAGACCGCTTCCTTCCGTTTGTCGGGCCCTGTCGCCGCGGATAAACTGCTCCGTCAACGCGTCGCCGGTCAAATCGATGGGGTTCTGAGACGTATTCTTCAGCGAAAACACAGGTCTGCCCTCCTGCTGAGCGATTTCAGCAAAAACCCGGGTTCCCGGCATGGCGTATTTGGCCGCGTTGCCGAACAGGTTCTCTAGAGCCCGCCACAGGTGCGCGCTGTCGGCCCACGTCAGCACAGGCTGATCCGGTTGACGATACACAAGGGTCAACGCCCCTTCACTGAAAGCGTCGTCAAACTCCCCGGCAATCTGTCCCACCATTTCAGCCAAATCGATTTCGCGCAAATCCACACTCAAATTGCCTGTCCCGGCTTTTGAGGCTTCCATCAAGTCGTTGATCAAGGTTTTCAACCGGGCTGTTTTCTTATCGAGAATGTCCACATAGCTGATGAAATCCGCTTTATCAAGGGTCAGATCCTTCAGCAAATCCACATAGTTGATAATGGAAGTCAGCGGCGTCCGAATATCATGAGATACGTTGGTGATCAATTCGGCCTTGAATCGCTCCGCCCGGATTTTTTCCGCGTTGGCTTGAGCGTATTCTTGTGACAGTGACAGGACAAAAGCACAAATGTAGGTCAGCGCGGCCAGAGTGGAAGCCGAAAGCGCCATCAATCCGACACTCAGCCCTGTGCCCATGATATTGAGGGGACAGACAACCAGCAGAAACAACAAATTCCCCGTTAACAGCACAGCCATTAACAATCCGATGGGCTGCCATATAGTATAAAGCCTGAAAAACCGCAGCCAGTACAAGGTGTCGATTAATGCCTTGTCTCGTATGCGTGCCGCGGTTTCCATCAACGCCACCATGGCACTCAAGTAAGCCAGAATCGACAACAGCAGCAATTGGACATTTGATCCACCGAAGCGCCAAACCCCGGAAATGGGGGACAACATTCTTTGACCCATTTCCATGTTCAGGCCGAGAAGAAAGAAGCAAAAAGCGAAAACCACCAGCAGAGAGATATCCACACGCCGAAACAATACAGAGGATTTGGTTTTTTTCCCTTGCCATGCCAAGATAAATAGCACAACGACGCACATCACGAACAGAGGCAAGGCGACCACAGAGGGCATCTTCATGGCGTTGCCGATGATCTCTCTCATATAATAATTGAACGGAACGCTGAAAGCTCGAATCAGCGAAAGGGCGGCAAAATACCCAACAATGAGGACAACGATCCTTGTCACCGGCGAAGTCAGCACCTTAATCGTCATGTCAATTTCACCACCTTATAGCCGAGTCCGTAAATAACCTTCAGATACTGCGGCTCTTTAGGATTGATCTCGATTTTCTCCCGGATATGACGGATATGAACCGATACCGTCTTAGAAACATGAAACGCGGGTTCTTCCCAGATCGCCTCATAGATCTGAGCCGACGAAAACACGCGCTCCATATTGGTCATAAGCAGCTTAAGGATATTATACTCCAACGCGGTCAACGACACATCCTCACCATCCAAGGTCACCCGTTTCTGGTTGTCGTCAAGAACAAGGTCACCCGTCCGATAAGCATCCGGCTCGGCGGCAGTTGCCGGCATCTCATTCAACCCGCCCAAACGGGCGTAACGGCGCAGCGCCGCCCGCACACGGGCCAACAACTCCACAGGGTTATATGGTTTAGTAATATAATCGTCGCCCCCCATATTCAGGCCCAGCACCCGATCTGTATCCTCGCTTTTCGCGCTAAGGAACAGAATAGGCGCGTTGCTCAGCTCCCGGATTTTTACCGCCGCCTGAATGCCGTCCAGCACCGGCATCATAACATCCAGCAGCACCAGGTGAACAGTTTCCCTTGCCACAGCGTCTACAGCCTCGAAGCCGTTGCGGGCCCGAATCACCTTATAGCCATCCTGGCTCAAATATATTTCCAGCGCAGACAGGATATCCTCGTCGTCATCACAAATCAGCACAGTATAGTCCACGGGTCAACCCTCCCCTGCCTCTGCCCCTGCCCCTGCCCCTGCCTCTGCCTCTGCCCCTGCCATCGCCGCAAATTCCACTCCGTTTCAAGCACGGAGCCAAAACCCGCCGCCAATCTCCCTCATTGTCCATTGGTCCACAGGCTGAAGGATATCAGCCTTGTCCATTGTCCATTGTCAATTGTCAACTGCCGTAACAACATAGCCGCCGGCGTTATCCCCGGAAACACTGAAATTCATGGCATCCGGCACAAATATTTTGCCATCCTTGGGTTTCATGTAAACTACAGTATATGCCTTGCCATTATACACGGCGCGGTAACCGCCTTCCCTGCGCAGAAACTCAATGTATTCTTCCAGACACAGGTTATTCTGTTGGCAATACCAAGCGTGGGGCTGGCCCACATAACGAAAATGCCAAGGCTCATAAGCGATTTGCGTTATGTCAATTTTATCCTGGCCATAGCGCAAAATCAAGCCATATTTCCACGAATTTTGGGCCAGCCAGCGACCCTCCCGGGTTTTCGCTAACGTCTCTTGGGCGACATCCGTCGCCACAATATCGACAGCCAACCCGGTTTGATGTTCGCTATGATTCGGCGGCTGAACAAGGGATTTGTCCGCCGCTTCGTTATAAAGGCGGGTCTGTTCTGCCTTGCTGCGGAAACCACTACTAACATACAATGTCTTAATGCCATCATTCCGCGCCGCGGTAAACAGCTTATTAACGGCTTCCAGCGCCGTTTCCTGAAGCTCGATGTCGTTGGCTCTATAGGAGACGGCAGAATATGACGACACGTACTTCTTGCTGACCCCTTTGCCGTTGACCGGATTATCCCTGTTAACAAGCTCCAAAAAGCGTGTATCTTGAATATCAGCGACGCGAAGAGGAACCGTAAACTTTGTCTCTGTATTGGTTAATGTCTTCGTGGGTTGCGGCGTTTCCCATATCGGCAAAGACAACGGCCAGGATGTCTGCGCGCAAAAGATAAAGACCCCGATAATCAGGCCAACAAAAACAATTCCTTTCGTCAGAAAACCCTTGTTACGCTTGGCTCTTCTATTCTTAGCAACCATACCAAACCACCTCACTGCATGTATTGTTGAATCCGTTTAAGGACTCCATGCTTTAAGCTTATCCGGAAAAATCAAACATGCGGGTAAGGAAATATTAAGGTTTTTCTAAGATGACAAGATTACCGTAAGCATAAGCATAAGCATAAGCACAAACATAAATACAATCAGATCAGATCAGATTACCATTAATTGTAATTTATCAATTGTCATTTGTCAACTGCCCATTGCCATCTGGGTGCATATTTAAAAAGTGCATGAACTGACGATAAGGATAAGCAGAGCTTTCTGCCGCGGTGTTTTCCCGCAACTCAATGGTGAGTTGGAGGCAGATACCGCGCTGGCCAGTAACAGTGCCACGTCAGGGGTTGGGGAGCGGCAGACTCCAAAAGCCCGCGTATTTTTTTCGCCTTTCGGGGGCTGCGTCGGGCGGTGAGGC
>WRHI01000139.1 GCA_009783315.1 Peptococcaceae bacterium | reverse complement strand
GCTAAATGCAAATTGGAGTATCCCTGTTCCCAAACCGCTCCTCGTGCCTCGATGATATGAGGTCGTTTGCGGCCTTTGGTGGCCCCTGAATTGGGTTTTTTAGAGAGGTTGATGCTTAAGGGGTACGCCTACCTGTCAGAAGTGGACATGGAAATAGGGTGCCGATTGACACAAGATGCAAAATTGCTCCAGGCAGTGGACGAGATAGCGGGCATCGGCAAGAATCTCAGCGCAGTCTCTTCCGGCAATTCGGGGGCTATTCATGGGGCCTATGTATACAGTTCAATGAGGCCCGAGGTAGGGTTTGGTGAGCGGAAGATGCCAAGCGCCTCTCTGCCTGACGAAACTTTAAAAGGGGGGGAAATGCGCGGGCTTTTGGCGTCTCCCGCTCACCAAACCCTACCTCGGGACTGTTACGAGCCCACTTGGTATCGCCCACTTGGCCCCACTTGGTATCTTTCCCATTCACCATGAAACACCTTGTATCGTCCCCCCTCTTTGTGCTATATTTAGCTTGGACATATGCGTATTTTGTCAAGTCCTATACCAAGGAATCGCCGCCCTTGTGGTATCGCCGGACACTGTCCCCCCGATATGCCGGATCAAAGCAAAGCATATATCCTCCATGACAGAGCCGGAGGTTCAAATCCTCCAGCATGTCACAAAGATTTGTTGGTTCGAATCCAACACTATCCACCTAGGATAGTTGGCGAAACGGTAAACGCGCATGACTGAGGATCATGTATCTTTTTGGGCTCAAAATCCAAAAAGACCTTTCCGGACGAAACAGAACCTTGGATGAAGCAAAAAACGCCCCGCGCCGTGAACCATCGCGGCGCAGCGTCGAACCTGGCTTGCGGCAAGCCGGATACCGCAAAAGAACCGACCATCCCAATGCCGTCGAAGCGCCGGACCCGGCGCATCGGCGAAACCCGGAAAGCCGGATCGATTGCTCAAGGCTGTCCCCCACGGTATCACGTGGGCGTTTGCGCTGATTCCACCAGCCACGTACTTACGTCCGAAACCTCAAAGGCTCCAAACTCACCAACCCTCTCCCGACGCCTCACTCTCAACGCTCCCAGCTCCCCACTCCCAACTAACCCCTAACCCCTAGCCCCTAACCTCTAACCTGACCCCTGACCCCTAACCTGAGCCCCTAACCTGAGCCCCTATCTCTAACCACCAGGAGGTGTTCAAATGAAAATTGTCATCAAAGAAACCGAAAGAGGTTTTCTCTTCAAAAACGGCAAATTCCTACGCATGCTCGTCCCCGGCAAACACCGCATACACTCCCGTTGGGGCGAAACACATCTGAAAACCACCATTGGCGACCAAGTTGATGTCAAACAAACCGACATTCATGTCCTGCTGCGCGACAAAAACTTTGCCGCCTGCGTTACCAAAATCGAAGTGCCCGATTGTCATATTGCCGTCTATAACAAAGACGGCAGAATAGCCGGCGCCTTAAAACCCGGACAATATTATTATTGGAATATATTTCATAAGTACACATTCCAGTTGATCAACACCTGCCTGCCCAGGGTGGCTTTACCAAAAGACACCATGCTCCTGATCCCAACCAATCTATACAGCCGTGTCGAAGTCCCTGAAGGTCAAACAGGACTGCTTTTTTATGACGGGAAATACCAAGAAAAACTCGGCAGCGGCAGCTACTATTTTTGGAACAGTGCCGTCAAAGTAACCTGCCAGCTCATCGACCTGAGAATCCAGCAACTCGACATCAACAGCCAGGAAATCCTCACAGCGGACAAAGTCACATTAAGACTCAACTTCGTCTGCACATACAAAATCACCGATCCCGTCCGCATCTACAACGCTCTGAAAAACCACCAAGAACAGATCTATGTCGCCACACAGTTGGCTCTACGTGAATACATCGGGCGCCTCAGATTTGACGAACTGCTGGAACAAAAAAACAGCCTCGCAGAAATCATTCTCGGCAAACTTCGCGAAAAACAAGGAACCCTCTTTGTTGAATTCATCAGCGCCGGCCTCAAAGACATCATCCTGCCCGGAGAAATCCGCGACATCATGAACACCGTGCTCATCGCCGAAAAAACCGCCCAAGCCAACGTCATCGCCCGCCGGGAAGAAGTGGCCTCTACCAGAAGCCTCCTCAACACCGCCAAACTCATGGACGAAAACACCACCCTCTATAAACTGAAAGAACTGGAATATCTGGAGCGGATCTGCGACAAAGTCGGCAACATTTCAGTCGGCAACGGGAACCTGCTGCAGCAACTCTCCGACCTTCTACGTACAAAACCAAATGACAATTGACAACCACCATCATTATTTGCAATTCTCTTCTCGTGGTTGATGCCCGTCACACCCTTGACGATTTCGAGTTCGTCCGCTTTAGCAAGCAAGATCCAGTCCTCCACAAAGTGCTCCACGAAATCACTGCTTACTCCTTTTGCCAAACCGCATACAAGGTTATATGATGGGCTATGAGTCTCGAATAGTACTCTCCGGGATGATACTCTACGGCAGAAGCTGCCGGATCTTCAGACCAGCCCAGGAAGGCATAGCCTGGGCGCGACGGTTGTTCAACAGGCAGCATCGTCGGTTCATAGGTATAGGGTCTCGTTATGTAATCCGGAGCGCCTGAGCCTCCGTTGGCTACAAAAATGATTTTGGAATGCCATATGGCCTGCATGGTTGTGTCCGCGTCAAGAGTGTAGGTGTCGCCGGGCTGATACCTATCACCGGCTGAATCAACCCACCCCATAAAGAGCATGTTGGCCCGCTCAGGATATCTTGGATCTAAAGTAAGGTCAGTACCGTGGCTCTTCGTTTGTTCGCTGATGGCGGGCGTGCCAAGGTTCATATTATAACCGATTGTGTAGGATTCGGCGGCTGAGACATTTCCGCCTATGGCGACATCTGGAGAAGGGTAACCTGTGAAAGCTCCCATCATACATGCGGCTCCGGTCACTGCTATAAGGAGCATCGAAGAAACCAACAAAGAACCCCCTTTGTATTTTTTGTGCTTCATGATTGCTGTCAAACGTTCTTTCAAAGCACTTCTTTCTTCGTACATGGTTGTGGCTAGAGCGAACCGCGAAAGAATGGGGCTTGAGACTAGAGATATCAGCGTGTCACCATAATTCTGTTTGCCGATAAGATTCATATTCCTGATAACAGACGCGTCGCAGGAGAGTTCGCAGGAACGGTTAATTTCACGCCGAACCAGCCATATTACGGGGTTGAACCAGTGCAGGGCGCAGGCAAAAACAGACACCCATTTGAAGACGATATCCCGCCGGTGTAAGTGAGCAAGTTCATGGAGAAAGATATTTTCTATTTGTGAGTTTGTATAAGTTCGGTCAGGTAGGATAATCATCGGTCTGAAAAAACCAATCAACATAGGTGTCGCCACTAAAGGACAAATGAATAATCGCGGAACCCTTTTGGAACCGCATAGTTTGGCGAATTCAGCATGATATGATGTGTGGGGAAACTTGCGGAAGCGAATTTTACCCATAAAGTACGCGTAGCTGATGACATAACGTAAGAGCAAGAGCAACACAACGTATGGGTAAATAATGATGAACCCCGCCCAGATCCTGGCCAAAGGGCCGGATCCATTATGGGAGGCTTTATACGCGCCTTCAGGCATATTTTCTTTGGGGACAGCCGTTGCGCCAGGCGCGTCAACGCTTGAGGACATTTGATTGATCTCTTGTACCGCCGCAATGATATTCTGGTCAATGACGGTATGTATCGGCGCTAAAAAGAGTTGTGCTCCCGTGTCCGGCAAGACAATAAATGTTGACACAGGAACCAGCAAGGCTGCAAGAACTATAAGCCATAGGATGTATTGGGCGGTTTGCGGAAGACGATAGCGAATGAGGGGCTTGATAAAAAGAAGGATCAAAGCCAGGAGGCTGCCGGAAAGCGACATAATAAGAATCATCCGAATGAAGTCAACCATAAAAATGTTGGACACAATCATTTTTTATCACCACCAAGGGTGAAAAATGACTTAAGTTTGTCGATGTCTTTCTCGCTTAACCTTCCGTTTCGGCATAAACCGGCTACAAAATTCATAGCGTCTCCATCAAACAGTTTGTCAAGGAAGCCTTGTTCCTCAATCTGTATATATTCCTGTTCAGATAGAAGAGCACTGTAGAGCATGACGTGCTGAAATTGAGCGTCAACAATACCTTTATCACGCAAACGCGAAATAAGGGTCTGAATTGTTGAGCGGCTCCACTCGGTTTTTCCTTCGAGTTCTTTGCGTATTTCCGTGAAGGATAACGGGCGGGCTCCTTGCCATAGAACACGCATAACCTCGAATTCAGCGTCAGAGATGATCGAGGACATTTTCTTGCATCACCCCAAAGAATGTGTGAAAGAGGCAGAATTCTAACTTTAATATTACATAGATGCACCTCTTTCGTCAAACAATTTTTCTGTTTTAGGGCTCTGCCCAGCCAAAAATACCTATTGACCTATGGGATTGCATGTATTAAACAAAGGGTGCATATTTTAAAAGTGCAGGAAGCGACAAAAAAATAAATAGAAATATCCACTGCGGGGTTCTCCCGCAACCGAATGGTGAATGGAGATGGATATTATGTGGGCTCGTAACAGTCCCGAGGTAGGGTTTGGTGAGCGGGAGACTCCAAAAGCCCGCGAATTTTTTTCGCCTTTTGAGGCTGCGTCAGGCAGAGAGGCGCTTGGATTCTCCCGCTCACCAAACCCTACCTCG
>WRHI01000138.1 GCA_009783315.1 Peptococcaceae bacterium | reverse complement strand
CCTCTCTGCCTGACGCAACCTCAAAAGGCGAAAAAAATTCGCGGGCTTTTGGAGTCTCCCGCTCACCAAACCCTACCTTGGGACTGTTACGAGCCCACATAATATCCATCTCCATTCACCATTAGGTTGCGGGAGAACCCCGCAGTGGATATTTCTATTTATTTTTTTCGCTTCCTGCACTTTTAAAATATGCACCCCGATTCGCCTCATAATTTGATAATCATTAAGCAATACGTTATGATGATACACAGAGTGAAAAAAGGACAGAATCTTCCATTTTTCGGACACGTAACGCGCGTTTTTGGTTGGATCAATTTAAGACCTCTCAGAAAGGACTGAGTTCAACATGTCCCAAATTCCGTACAGAACATATTTAGAAGAAAACGAGATGCCCAAACAGTGGTACAACATCAAAGCCGATATGAAAGAACAACACGACCCCTTCCTGCATCCCGGCACCAAACAGCCCATGTCGGCCCAGGGTCTGGAACCGATTTTTTGCGCCGAACTCTGCGCGCAGGAATTCAACACAACAGACAGGTTCATAGAAATTCCGCCGGAAATCACCGACTACTACCTGACCTACCGTCCGTCGCCGCTGATCAGAGCCTACAACCTGGAGAAAATCCTCGACACCCCGGCCAACATCTACTTCAAATTCGAAGGCAACAACACCTCAGGCAGCCACAAGCTCAACTCGGCGGCCGCCCAAGTCTACTACGCCAAAAAACAAGGACTCAAAGCTCTGACCACCGAAACCGGCGCCGGTCAATGGGGTACGGCCCTGGCTATGGCCTGCGCTTATTTCGGCTTGGATCTGACGGTATTCATGGTCAAAGTCTCCTCCGAACAAAAACCCTACAGAAAAGCCGTCATGGAATCCTACGGCGCCAACGTCATCGCTTCCCCTTCAACCACAACCCAAGTCGGTCGCAACATCCTGGAACGGGATCCCCACACAGGCGGCTCCTTAGGCTGCGCCATCTCCGAAGCCATCGAACTGTCCATGAGCAGCGACAGCATCCGGTATGTGCTCGGTTCCGTCCTTGACCACGTTGTGCTGCATCAATCCATTATCGGCCTGGAAGCCAAAGCCGCCATGGAAAAACTCGGCCAATATCCCGACATCATCATCGGCTGCGCCGGCGGCGGCAGCAACCTGGGCGGCCTCATGGCCCCGTTCATGGGCGACAAACTCAACGGCAAAACCCGCCCGTACTTCATCGCCGTCGAACCGGCGTCCTGCCCCTCCTTAACCCGGGGCCAATACGCCTACGATTTCGGCGACGTAGGCCAAACCACGCCGCTGATCAAAATGTACACCCTGGGCAGCGGTTTCATGCCCTCAGCCAATCACGCCGGTGGGTTGCGTTACCACGGCATGAGTCCGATAATTTCCAAACTCTATCATGACGGTTTTCTCGATGAAGCCAAAGCTGTCGAACAAACCAGCGTCTTCGACGCCGCCACCCTCTTCGCCAAACACGAAACCATCCTGCCGGCGCCCGAATCCGCCCACGCTATCAAGGTAACCATCGACGAAGCCCTGAAATGCAAAGAAACCGGCGAACCCAAAACCATTCTGGCCGGGCTGTCCGGCACCGGATATTTCGATATGCAAGCATACATGAGCTACAACAGCAAAAACATGAACGATTTCATCCCGTCAGACGAGGATTTGGCAGCAGGGTTTGCCCAACTGCCAATGGACAATTGACAAGGCTGATATCCTTCAGCCTGTGGACCAATGGACAATGGACAATTGACAATGGACAATGGACAATGGACAATGGACAATGGACAATGGACAATGGACAATTTGGGTCGACCGCGCTGTAACCTTCCTCTAGTTAAAGGGGGTTGTCCTATCCACTGCGCGGATTATCCTTTCACTTTCACGTGAGCGCCCTCATCTTTCCATTCGTGAAGAGTCCCCACTTTCGCCGCTGTGTAGCCCTCCTCATGAAAGAGGGCGAGCACGGCCGCCGCCGCTTCCGGCGCGCATGCCACAAGCAAACCGCCGCTGGTCTGCGGGTCGGTGAGCAAAATCTGCAGCCAGGGATCGACGTTGCGCAACCGCACCTCGCCTTCATACGAGGCCCAATTCCGCTCGGATGCTCCCGTGGCTATTCCCTTTTCGGCCAGAATACACGCTTCTTCAATCACCGGCAGCGCCGCACTTTCCAACTCCGCACAACAATCGGAACCCCGGCATATTTCCAACAAATGGCCAAGGAGCCCGAAACCGGTGACATCTGTCATCGCGTGTACATCGCCGCGTCGGCCAAGCTTTACGCCTACACGGTTCAGCCGCGTGGCGACGGCAATCATGGCTTCATACCCGGCTTCGTCCAGACATCCCTGCTTTAGTGCCGCGCTCAACACACCGATACCCAGCGGTTTGCCCAGAATCAAAGCATCCCCGGGCTTAGCCCCCGCGTTGCTTTTGATTTGCTCCGGATGAGCCAGCCCCATTGCCACCAACCCGTAAATCGGTTCCACACTGTCAATGGAATGGCCACCCGCCAGCGGTACACCCGCCTCACGGCATATTTGTGCGCCTCCTGCCAGAATACGGCCAATCACCTCAGCCGGCAGCTTATTGATTGGCATCCCCACCAGCGCCAGCGCCAGAATCGGCGAACCGCCCATCGCGTAAATATCTGAAAGAGCGTTGGCCGCCGCGATGCGCCCAAAATCGTAGGGATCATCAACAATAGGCATGAAAAAATCCGTCGTCGCAATCAAAGCCTGCTGGTCATTCAACTTGTAGACCGCCGCGTCGTCACTGGTTTCCGTTCCGATGAGCAGCTCCGGCGTCGCAACCGCGGCAGGCATCCGCGCCAGCAGCTCCTGAAGTATAGCCGGCGCGATTTTACAGCCGCAGCCACCGCCGTGAGAAAATTGGGTCAATCTCACCTTGGCTTCAGCTTCTATGATTTCATCCGTCATATTATCCACTCTTTCCATTTTGTATTAACTTGTTGTATCCCGTTATAATAACTCTTTTTACCGAGATGTCAAGGCTCTCTGGGGGTTAGGAGAAGGGGTTAGGGGTTAGGGGTTAGGGGTTAGGGGTTAGGGATGGTAACTATCAGCGGTGCTGATAGTTAAGAATTTGAAGATGAAGGCAAAAGTCGCAATAAAGGCGATGTCTCCCCCCAATGTCCGTTGGATTCAAAACTGCCCTTAGTTCAGTAACTCTAATCGAATCACACTTTCTCAGCAATAGTTCCCAACTATCAGCACCGCTGATAGTTACCATCCCTAACCCCTAACCCCTAGCCTCTAATCCCTTCCCCTAACCCCTAGCCCCTAGCCCCTTCTCATAACCCCTAACCCCTAGCCCCTAACCCCTTCTCCTAACCCATCCCCACCATTGCTAACCCAGCCATTTCTTTGCTAAAATATACTTGTTCTTTATCATGAAGCATGACTATTCCGCGCAGAAAGGATGACAATATACCTTGTCAACCCCCTCTATAGCCAAGCCAACATCGGATCCGGGCACTCTCATGCCCGTGGGCAACGACACAAGGTCTGTCACGCCTATGGTCACGGTCATACCGGCTGCCACTCTTGAGGACCGGGCAAATTTCGACGAAATCATCGACGTCCGCTCCCCAGCCGAATTCGCCCAGGATCACATTCCCGGCGCCCTGAACTGCCCTGTTCTGAGCAACGATGAACGCCACGAAGTCGGCCTGTTGTACGCACAAGCCCCCTTCGAGGCCAGAAAACTGGGGGCAAGCCTGGTCGCCAAAAACATCGCCGCCATGCTCCAAGCGCCCTTATCCGATCGCCCCAAACCCTGGCGGCCTCTTGTGTACTGCTGGCGCGGCGG
Source organism: Peptococcaceae bacterium (assembly GCA_009783315.1). Lineage (GTDB taxonomy): Bacteria > Bacillota > Desulfitobacteriia > Desulfitobacteriales > Syntrophobotulaceae > WRJI01. The sequence goes on along the minus strand of WRHI01000138.1, from coordinate 1,064 downwards.
CATGCGGAGCCAAAGCGCCGCCGTGTGGTTCAACCTTATCGGCTGGCGCGCCGCCTACCTCACAGGCGGCTACAAAACCTGGCGCCGTTATGTCGTCCGTTCACTGGAAACCCTTCCCGCCAAATTCTCGTGGCGCGTTATCTGCGGTGCCACTGGCAGCGGCAAAACACGTCTCCTCACCGCGCTGGCCCAAAACGGCGAACAAACTCTCGATCTGGAAGCTTTGGCCGCTCATAGAGGATCCGTTTTCGGTGATCTGCCCGGTCTGGAACAACCGACACAAAGATGGTTTGAAACCTGCCTTATCAATAGGATGGAAGGTTTCAGCCCGGAAAAAACCATCTACATCGAAGCCGAAAGCCGCAATATTGGCAAACGCACCTTGTCAAACGCCTTGCTTGACGCCATGCGTGCCGCGCCATGTCTTGAAATCCAAGCCCCCTTGGAAGCACGGCTCACCTCCTTGCTCAGGGACTACGCTCACTTGGGTGATAACCCCGCGGCTTTGATGGCCAAACTGGATCGCCTGGGCGGCTCCATCGACACCGCCACCATGACCCGCTGGCAAACATGGGCTCATGAACGCAACCTGACCGACTTATTCCGGGAGCTCATCACCCGCTATTATGATCCCCTTTACACCCGGTCGCAGCACAAGCATTTCTGTTGCTATGCCAGTGCCCAACAATTGGTCATCAATGATCTGTCAGAGCTTTTTCACGCCGATGTTATTGCCCGGATATAATGTTTCATACTTAATTATATGATTTCGGCCTCTCTGCAATACTCCTTTGTTACAGATCAAACCGATCAGACCGATCAGACCCCAGCCGGAGGGGGCGGTGGGGAGAGGGGGCGGAGGTTGGGCGGGGTGTGAGGCGCGTTCGCCAAGCCTTTGCGGGAGGGGCGGCAGCAGCTCTTGGGCATCGGAGCAGAAAAAGAGCGCAAGGCTGTCTTAGTCGAGTAGCCCGAAGGAGTTTCACCCTCAGGCTCTCACAGAACCGTACGTGACACTCTCGCGTCATACGGCTCTTGTTATCTCATCGTCGGTCGTATCCCCATCT
>WRHI01000137.1 GCA_009783315.1 Peptococcaceae bacterium | reverse complement strand
GCGCAGAGAGCGCAAAATAAGACAGCCTTGCGCTCTTTTTCTGCTCCGATGCCCAAGAGCTGCTGCCGCCCCTCCCGCAAAGGCTTGGCGAACGCGCCTCACACCCCGCCCAACCTCCGCCCCCCTCTCCCCACCGCCCCCTCCTGCCCCTCCGGCTGGGGTCCGGTCGGTAACCGACGCGTCGCAAAGATCAATCCATTTTATCTATTGACCAGGAATACGCCTGCCGCAAGTTGAAGTATCTATGCTAAGGAGGGGTTGTAATGCAATTCAAAATGATTCACAACAACATCAATGTATCGAACCTAGCTGAAAGCATGGCTTTTTATGAAGAAGCGTTAGGTCTAAAAGAAATTCGCCGCGTCAGCGGCGAGGGCTTTACCATTGTTTATATGGGCGATGGTTGGGGAACCCATCTTTTGGAGTTGACAGAGCTGGCAGGTCATCCGCAAAAGTACGACTTGGGCGAAAACGAGTTTCACCTTGCCTTTGCCACAGACGATTTTGATCAGGCGCTGGCGCATCATAAGGCTATGAACTGTGTTTGTTATGAAAACCAACAGATGGGTATCTATTTTATCTCCGATCCTGACGGATATTGGTTGGAAGTGCTGCCACAAAAATAGGGGCTCTATAGTTCATGGCAAATATTCCCTTCTCCCTACTTCCCACCGTAAAATTTCTGCTCGTACTCTTCTCGTGTCATATCAGCCTCAAAGGCAACCGCGATGGCACCGGGACCGAGGTGGGCCCCAATAATCGGCCCCATCATCATAACGCTGACATCCCGCACATTATGCGTCTCTTTGATCATGGACGCAACTGCCCACGCATCCTCTTCACAATCCGTATGATTGATCACCACGGTGTTAAGGGTAACGCCAGGGGCGATGCTCCGTTCTATCTGGCTAACCAACAGCTTCAACGCCATTTTTCGGCCACGAACTTTATCTTTGAGCGCAAGGGTTCCGTTGGGGGCAATATTCAGGAGGGGCTTGATGTTTAAGGCCGCGCCGGCAACAGCCGACAGTTTATTAAGCCGTCCGCCTCTGTGCAAATACATGAGGTCGTCCACTGTAAAGAAGGCAAAACACGTATGTTTTTTCTCTTCTATCCACGCCGCTGTTTCTGCCACCGACAAACCTTCATCACGTTTTTGGGCTGCCAGCAGAGCCAGCATGCCGTGTCCAATAGCAGCGCTCAGGCTGTCAATCACATGAATGTTGCAGTTGGGATAGGCTGCTTTGACTTCTCGCAGCGCCATTTCCGCGTTTTGACACGTTGACGAAAGGCCGCTGCTTAAAATTAGAAACAGCGCTTCTTGGCCCTGTTCGGCAAACTTTGTGAATGCTGTGGCAAAGGAGTTGAAGTTGATCAGCGTTGTTTTTGCGACACGACCATTCCGCAGCGCGGCATAATACTCCTTAGCGGATATCTCCTGCCAATATCCTAATTCATGAGTCTGTCCGTCTAAATCATATGGCATAGGCAGTATCTCAAGATCATGCCCTTTGATAGATCCAGGCAGCAAATCACAGCTTGAATCGACCACAATAGTGAACGCGTCCATATCAAATCCCCTCCGACAATATCAACATTCATAAGACTTCTATCAGCGACAGCTTTCGATTTTTTATACCATATATCCGATCTGATGTCAATTAAGTGGTCCGTTATAGAATACCTTTTTCCAGCTATTTTCTAATCTTGCTTTTTATTGCTAACATAACATCCATCAATTGATCAACCCTATTAATCAAGAGTGAGCACTAAAATAATTTCGGCATAAAAGCGAGGACAAACACGCGATGAATCCTAACTCTTTTGAAATCGGCCCTCTTCAAGAATTGCATGGTTTGAACAACATGCTGACAGTCTATGAGGACAAAATCGTTCTTTCCAATTCGGAAACCGAAAACGACTGTTTTCATAAAACCTCCGGCGGCGGCGCCGCGGTTCAGATCTCCAACATCACATCTCTGCAATACCAGAAAGCAGGATTGACCAAAGGCTTCATTCAATTCAACTGGCCGGATTCTCAAGAAAGCGAAAACACCATTGAATTCGACCAATCCCAAAACGAGATCGCGGAAAAAGTCTATTCCCATATGATCCGGGTCTTCCGGAAAAAAGGAAAACGTTATGCTGATCCCCCATTTATAACGCGCTAATCCTGGTTCCCGATTAATGAGGATGCCGCTATTCTTTCGGCGGCACGTATGTTTTCCCTAAAGCCTCCACATAGACTTTGATTTTAGCTTCTGAGACCACGTGCCAATTCTCCTTAAAATAATACCAGTCAAATTCCGAAGGATTGCTTATATAGCATCCTTCATAGATCGAGGCCTTAACATTGAACAGATTGTACGGAATGCGGTTGATCGCGTACCAATTATTGAAAGTATAAACCTCTCCGTTCCTTTTGTTGTAGTATGCATCTGTATCATAATTTTTTGTATAGAACCTGTTCCTGCTGTCCCCCGACAGATCAAAAACCTTGTCCCAAGCGTTGGCGACCGCGTGTTCCACAGCCAGATCAGAAGCCGGGAGCGCCGCGGGTACAATGATCTCATACCCTTTAGGTGTCGCGCTGGTACTGCTGTTATGGTGGTTGCTGTAAACGAATCGGGAAACGGCGCCATAGTACCCCAATGCGTATGATCTTCTGTGAAGCTCCACAAGAGGACTCGGCCCCATGCCCAATTCCAAATCGACCCCATTTCTGTTCAGCAGCACGTTGAGTCCGTGGGCCTGGTATCGTTCTTTCTCATACCGCGAGATTTCCAGGTTGAGAACGCTTTCTTTTATATATGTGTTAACCGCGCCCGGATCCACGCCGCCATGCCCCACATCGATGATGATATCATATTTGTAGGCATGATTTTCTATGGTTATACTCACATTGTTATCCGCGTAATTGGCCGTCACCAATTTGCCGCCAATTTTAGCCCGCCCGATTCTGTGGATGTATTCCATCTTGTTGACCATTTTTTCTCGAGTTCCCGCGCTGTTATTCAAATACAGGTCATAAGTTCCGTTGGCAAGCTCCGTGAGGTTCAGAAGAGCGGTATACGTTGTATCAGATTTGGTAACTTTATAGGCCGTCTCATTGCCGGTGGAAGTGTTAACTAAGCTGAAAGACTCCACACTAGAGGCGTATTTTGCCGTAACGTTGATGCCTGTGGCGGTAAAGCTCATGCTTGTGATTTCATCGCTGGAGGCTTCCGCTGTTTTCTTCGGCGGTTCTTTCTTTTCCACCGCCGCCTGCTGAGGAACAAGCTTCTTGTTGACGGCCACCGTTCTTTCCGCAAAGGCTTCGTTGCCGGACGAGTCCGTCACGCTGTACGTCAAAGTGTATGTTCCGATTGCGGCTTTCACCTCTCCGGTGATAACGACTTTGTCTGTTAAATCACCATCCACGTTATCACTTGCTTCATAACCGCTCTCCTGATATTCTTCGCCTTCCAGCAAGACTGTTTTTTTGTTACCTTTCAGCTTAATTTCCGGCGGAATGTCATCAATAACTGTAACCCGGCTAACGAGCTCCTGACCGCTTAATGCGTATTTTACCTCATAAACGCCGGGATATGAATTATCTACCATGCCGGTAACTTCAAAGGATCTATCTGCCAATTCATCGTTAACGTAGACTTTCACCAAAGGCGCCGGTATTTCGTCACCCACATTAATGACGAATTCCGATTCCCCTTCGAATTCAAGTCTTATCTCTTCCATCGCCATGACTTCAGCGATATTGCCAAAGATCCCCAGAGCCAATGCTGCCGAAAGGGCTCCAACTAAACAAATGACGACAGCGAGAGCCACAACGGCAACGACTTTCCGCTTTGATTTAGCTGACGACGTTTTCCGTCTGGTTGAAGCTGCTGTCTTCCGCTCCTGCAAAGCCGGTGTCTTCCACATCGCCAAGTCCGGTTCGCCATCAATATAACCGATATCTTCATCCGCCATAGGATAACTATCCTCAACCACGCTGCAGCTGGCATCTTCACCTGTGCTGCAGTCGGTATCCTCAGCTGCGCTATAGCCGGTATCATCAACAAGGCTAAGGTTTGGGGTGAAACTGGTATACTCCCCTTCCAATTGAAATCCACCCTTTTCTTCCTCCTCCAAAGGAGGCTGGTATCCTTCATTTTGCAGCATGATATCCAGCAAGCTAATATCATCCGGATTTGTAGCTCTGGTCATTTCTTTCTCCCTTCGCTCCTTTTGGCGCAAGACTCTTCTAGCAGCAACTATTGTCAGACCATCTATCTCTTCAGTCGTTATTTTATCCGGGATTGCGCCATCAGGCAACATTATATCAAATATTTTTGGTAAAATCAAGTACAGAAGGAAATTTACATGATCCTTGCCAAGACTTAGAGAAGCCCCTTTTTCATCATATGTTTGTTTTCATACATATTTTTATCCGCCTCGTAAAGCATATCCTCAAGGCACTTTTCCTCCAAATTGCCTATGCAATACCCTGACGCGAAACTCAACTTCAAAAGATCATTCGTTTTTCTCTGGTTGTATTCCTGCACCTCTTCACGAATCTTTTTAAGATATTCATCAACAACAGATAAATTGATATCTTCCAAAATAGCGACAAATTCATCGCCGCCGTAGCGGCCAACGAAACCAAGATCCTCCGTCAAATTCTTTAATATTCGCGAGAACTGGATAATAGCTTCGTCCCCGCTCTGATGTCCCAGAGAATCGTTGATCGTTTTTAAATTATTCATATCGAACATTATTAAGGCCATAGTCTTGCTTGTCGGATTCATATTGATGGCGGCGATCCGCCGTTCACAGCTGGCCCTGTTATCAATCTGCGTCATGGGATCAACATATGCGATCTGGCCCAACATAGTAGCCCGCCTGGCAACCGCAATCCCTTTAACAACAGAAATTGAACTCGATATAAACAGAATCACAAGAGCGGAATTAAAACCGATCAGGAGCCACATAATGTAATTGGGGCCCGCTGAAAAACCCATAAACCCGATGAATTCTGGACTTTTGAGGCCAGTATTGCTATAATAATAGCAGAAACAGCAACATAAACCAAGATCTGGGGTGT
>WRHI01000136.1 GCA_009783315.1 Peptococcaceae bacterium | reverse complement strand
AGCTCTATGGCATCTACGCAGAGAGCGCAAAATAAGGCAGCCTTGCGCTCTTTTTCTGCTCCGATGCCCAAGAGCTGCTGCCGCCCCTCCCGCAAAGGCTTGGCGGACGCGCCTCACGCCCAGCCCTGTGCCCACCGCCCCTCCTGCCCCTCCCGCTGGGGTCTGATCTGTAACCTGAGTAATATGGAGGACTATGGTACACCGAATCCGGCTTTGTGGTACAATAGAAAGGTCGTCATTCATAATTATTATTTAGTGAAAGAGGTGCTTATTAAGTGTCGAAACAACAAGATAGACGTGAAAGAGCGATCAAAAAGGCAAAACGGCAAAAGACGATCGCGATAGCGTCAATAGCCGTCGTGGCGTTAGCGCTGATCGCCTTCGGGATCTATAGCGCGATCAGCTCAGCCGGAACAGAAACATATTCTGATGGCAGCCAAGTCATCAAACTGCGCCCGGACGCCACGTTCACCGCTTCACTCAGCCATGGAGAAAAATACAGCGGTTCCTACACCAAAACCGAGCAAGAAGGCAAAACGGTTATAGCGTTCACCGGTAATGAAAAAACGGTATACGGCGAAATCGACGGAGCCAATCTCCGCATCCCGATTGAATGGCAAGATGACCATGGCCATGGGGATACTCTGAAGAAACGATAGCACGCCATCAACAAATACCGATTCCTATCGGAGAACATCGCGCCTCATCCGGCTGACAAAAAAACCATCCATCCCATGGACATGGGGCAGCATCTGCCACATCCCCTTCTTCCATTGGGTCTGATCTTCCTGACGCGCCATCTCCCGGTAAGGAGCAAGCTCCCCCCTTAGATCATCCGGCGCGAACTCCGGCCTTTGAGCCCGGAACGCCTTCACAACCTCAAAATTCTCCGCCGGCTCAACGCTGCACGTAGAATACAACAACACCCCGCCCGGCTTAACAAAATCCGCGGCCCGGGCAAGAATAGCCAGCTGTAAAGGCGGCAGATCCGCCAAATCCTCGGGGTTTTTTTGCCAGCGCAAATCCGCCCGGCGGCGCAGCACTCCCAAGCCCGAACAAGGAACATCCACCAAAACCCTGTCAAACAACCCGTCAACACCAAAAAGCACACAGCCGTTCCCCAGCCTGGTCTTGACAATATTAATCCCCAGACGTTGACACATCTGATCAACTAAGGCCAGCTTGCCCGCCGAAACATCCACCGCCACAATCTCACCCTGATTCTCCATACATTGCGCGATATATCCTGTTTTGCCACCCGGCGCGCAGCAAACATCCAAAACGCGCTCTCCCGCTTTAGCGCCAAGAAGCCAAGCCGCCAGCTGAGAACTATCATCCTGAACAACAAAGCGCCCTTCCCGGAAAGACGACCACTCCTCAAGAGGCCCAACCGTCCCGGCTTCTCCGGCTGCGTCCGGCGCCTCAACATCTCCTTCTTTACCTGATCCGGCGACTTCTCTGTCCGCGCCCTTTCCGGCAACACCGGCCGCCACACCCAGACACAACCCGTCAGGAGCCCACCGCGACAACGTCACATCCCGGCAGCCCTCTCTTTCCAGACGCGCCCTCAGCTCTTCCCGCGAATTGATCAGCGTATTGGCCCGCACACACAAAGCTGCCTCCTCATTGTTAGCCGCACACAGCGCCGCCGTCTGTTCATCACCCCAGCGTTCCCGCCACAATCGCACCAACCATTGCGGATGAGAAAACCGCGCGGACAAAGCGTATACAGGGTCTCTTTTCATGTCCGGCCATTCAAAATCCCACATTGTCTCAGCCACACGCCGCAGCACGGCGTTAACCAAACCCGTATAACGTTCGCTCCGGGACCCTTCCTCCCGGTTACCTTCCTCCCGGGATCCTTTCGCCCGAACTCCCGTCTCTCCAACCTTTTTCTCTCGAACCACTTCCCCGGCGTCCCAGCTCAAAACCGCCCGCACCAGCTTCACACCCTCATCCACCACCGCCGGCGCCGGCAACCGGTCCATAAACAAAAGCTGAAAAGCCCCCACGCGCAAAATCTGCCGCACCTCACCAGGCAAATCGCCGGCAGGTTTACGCAAATGGCGGCGCAGAACATAATCCAACGTTGCACGCTGTTTTAACACACCATAAACCAGAGCCGTACAAAACTGCCGCTCACGAGCGTCAGCCAAAACAGGCAGCTCATGGCGCAGAAGAATATTGGCATAAGCCTTATCCCGTTCGATTCTTTCCAAAACGCGCACAGCCAGGAGCCGCGCGCCAACCGACAAAGTCATACCAAACCTCACCCCAAACATTCGCCTAAGACGCCAGTCTTCCCGTTATAAAACGCCCTGCCCGACATACGGCTTTTGCCGGCGGGCTGCACTTCCAGAACCTCTAGAAACCCCTCTCCGGCAAGACCCTCGCCGGCCTGACAAAGCAGGCCCTGGGCGGAAACCCCCGCAACACGTCCGCCCACATGCCGCTGCTCATCCACCTTAACGCCAACCACCCGGGCATACTCCGCCCCAACAAGACGGCTCCGCCATATTTTTAGCTTCTCACCGCCAAAATACGTATAAGCCCCCGGCCAAGGGTTAAGCCCCCGGATTTGGTTATGAATCGCGGCAACCGGCCGCTCCCACTGAACAACTTCATCTGCAGGTGTAAGCTTCGCCGCGTAAGTCCCACCCGGTGGCTGAGGCCGGCCCTCAGCCAGACCAGCCGCCAACTCTCCCAGCGTCTTCAGCAGCAGCCGCCCCCCCACACCCGCCAACTCATCATGAACCTCCCCCATTGTCGCATCCGGTCCAACTCTTACCGGCACCATCGCCAGCACATCCCCTGTATCCAGGCCCTCATCCATGCACATAATGCTGACACCCGTCTCCTTGTCCCCATTCATAACAGCGCGATGAATAGGGGCCGCCCCGCGATAAGCGGGTAACAGCGAAGCATGAACATTAACACAGCCATAAGCCGGCAGCGCCAGCAACCACGCCGGCAAAATCTGACCATAAGCAGTCACCGCAATACATTCAGGCGCCAACGCCACCGGCCAATCCTCTCTGTCCCGAATCTTCTCCGGCTGAAAAATAGGGATTCCCAAGCCCTCCGCCTTCACCTTAACCGGACAGGCGCGCATTTTTTTTCCACGTCCAGCCACTCTGTCAGGCTGGCAAAAAACCCCAACAACACTATGTTCCGAAGCCGCTAATGCTGACAAAACCGGAACCGCAAAATCAGGCGTCCCCATGAAAACAATACGCACAGCGCCACCCCCTACTCGCTTGCTCGCTTATTAATTCGCTTATTCCCTATTCGCCTGTTCGCTTGATGCCATTCATTTATTAATGAGTTCTAATTATTAATGAGTTCTAATCCGTCTTCTCCAGCCGACTCGCTTTATCCGCAAACAAAACCCCTTCCAAATGATCAATTTCATGCTGAAACGCCCGCGCCAACAACCCTTCAACCTCATAAACGCGCTCGGCGCCCGTTCGATCTAACGCTCGCACACGAACAAACTTGCTGCGCACCACCTCACCCTGCACGCCCGGCATGCTCAGACACCCTTCCATACCCAAACATTCGCCGTGACTTTGCAGAATAACCGGATTAATCAGTTCAAAAAGCTCGTCACTATCCATCTGAACAATCGCCACACGCTTGGAAACGCCAATCTGTGGCGCTGCCAAACCCAAACCTTTGGCATCCTGTAATGTATCCGCCAGATTATCCAGAAGCTTAAGAATATTCGGCGTAATATTAGAAACCGGCTTCGCTTTTTCCCGCAAAACAGATTCACCGACATTGACAATCCTGAAAACAGCCATAATATCCTCCTTCATAACGGCGAATCACTTTCTTTCTTATACTTTAACGAATGCAAACACAAAGCACAAGTCTCCTCTTAACATCTTATCCTAATCCTCGATAAGCCGGCCCACAGTAATCCCTGTTTCGCGGATGTTCATTACATTATATTCCATATTCCACATATTCTACTATTCCCTTTACACTCGACAAAATGAGTGACAGATCCAAAATAATCTGGTAAAATATTATTGGCATATTAGATTAATAACCATATATCGGAGGGGTGACAACTGTGCCTGACAACATTCGACACAAAATAAAAAAAACAAGCTCGACGAAGCCTTCAAATTCATCGCCAAAAAGAAAGATAGATATCCAGCGGCTTCCGTTACGAGCAACGATAGGCGTCGCTCTGGCAGCTGTAATCATATGGGGGTACGTTGTCGCGGTACGAAGTCACAACCTATCTGACAACCTCGCGTCATCAGACTTTCCGAACCCGTCACCCATAGAACAAATTCAGCCAGACGCCGAAACCGAAACACCGGATCCTAATCAATCCGATGCGCCGCCACCGGCGCCCCCAATGCCCCCCAAACCATCATCGGCGCTGTCATCAGCCCCTCAGTCTGATCAGTCTTACCAGCAGTCCATAGCCGCCTCCGCTCCCACCCAACCGATCGAAGTCAGTCTTGCGAACAGAAACCTGACCGGTTCGAACCTCTCCTCAATGATTAACAACGGAGAAATCCCGCGGAATGTTACCACGCTAAGTTTATACAACAACCGAATCAGCGATCTCACACCCCTAAGAACGCTGACAAACCTAGAATCCTTGGACTTAAAAGGCAACACCATCACCAGCCTTGCCCCATTAAGCACATTGAAGAACTTAAAATGGCTGGACTTAAGCCAAAACAATATTACCGACATCACTCCACTGAGTTCATTAACCAATTTATCAGTTCTTGTCTTAAGCCATAACACCATCAACAACATCTCCCCTCTGCGTTCGTTAACCAAGCTCACATGGCTTGATTTGCATGACAATTGTTTGTCAGACATCAATTCACTGGGCTCACTGACGAACTTGTCCCAGCTTATTCTGAACGACAACCACATTCACGACATAACCAACCTTAAAAACTTAACCAACCTAGAGAAATTGTATATCAGGAACAACAATTTATCGGGAAGACAAATCGATACTTTTCATTATTATGTGCCCCAATGTATCATATACGCTGATTGGTAAGCCTAGGGTGCATATTAAAAAGTGCATGAACTGACGATAAGGATAAGCAGAGCTTTCTGCCGCGGTGTTTTCCCGCAACTCAATGGTGAGTTGGAGGCAGATACCGCGCTGGCCAGTAACAGTGCCACGTCAAGGGTTGG
>WRHI01000135.1 GCA_009783315.1 Peptococcaceae bacterium | reverse complement strand
AGGAGAGATCGAATTGGAAGCTGTAGCCAACAAAGATCCCTTAATCAAGAAAGCCGTTGTACGGCTCATGGAATTATCCGCAGATGAAAGAACCCGCCTTCTCTACGAAGCCCGTGAGAAGGAACGGATGGATAATGAGAGCCGTGAAGAATGGGCAAGAGACACCGGCAGGGCCGAAGGCAAAGCCGAAGGCGAAAAGGCTGAACGCGAAAAGTGGCTGGGAGTTGTCTCAGAAAAAGACACGGCGCTTGCGGAAAAAGACACGGCGCTTGCGGAGCAAGCATTGCTCATCGCGGAACTGCGGGCACGCCTTAGCGAGGACAAGTGAGCCTCAACTTCGGACAATAATCCTGGCACAACCCCCAAAAAACCTGCAATTCGGGGGAATAAAGAAAGCATAAGAACACATAACATCGAGGCCCCAGGGAGGGTTGGAGAGAGGAAGAACCCAATCCCCCGCCTGACGCAGCCCATGAAATGGGGAAATAAATGCGCGGGCTTTTGGGTTCTTCCGAAGCCCAAACCCTCCCTGGGGACTGTTACGAGCCCACATTGTCTCCGTCCCCTATTAGATACATGCGGTTCGGATGACTCTGACACATACCCATCGTGGCGCCGCCAAAGGCGGGGTTGATGGTGCTCCTTGGGACTGTCGCGACAGCAAGCGTGTCTGTTCCAAGGACTCCCCCGTTCGTGGCTCTGCACCAATTGACCTTGCTGCCTTAGAAAAAGAGAGTATACGCGAGGAATCCTCCAACGCCGAGAGCGACAACGATAAGGACTATGATTATGATCGTCAGGACACTGATGGGTTTCTTCTCATAATCGTCATCGTAATCGTCGTATTCGTTGTAGCGGGATTCCATATTGATCATTTCCTGGCGCGCTTCCCTTTGGGATGACCGCATGGCTCGTCTATCCGAGGAGAAGTACCTGTCCACCGGGTCTTCTTCATAGTCATTTTTATTGCTATAATAACCGTCCTGTCCGAAATCATAATTCAAGGCAAAGTCCGGTTTCTGGGCTTGCTCGTCGTACCGATCCTGGTCGTCGTATCGATCCTGGTCGTCGTACCGGTCCTGAGCGTCGTACCGGTCCTGAGCGTCATACCGGTCCTGGACAGGCTGATAATTGTCTTCCCGCCCCCATCTATCGTCGGAGGATTCATCTAACCCGCCGTTGAAGGTGTCGTATTTGCTAACTCCTTGAAAGCGGTCACGGTTTTCAAATCTTCCCGGGTTTTCAAATCGGCTGATTTGAGTGTGATCAAGACTTGGTTCCGGCTCACCATAACCCGGCTGCATATTATCATAAGCGCCCCGGCCAAATTCATTCCCTCGCAGTGATCTGTGCAGCTGTCCAACTTTGTCTTCTTCATCCAGAGCGGCAGTCCGGTTGAATCTGTCGAAACCATCGTCATTCAAAGATCCCAGACCTGTATCATAACTGTCCCTCATAAAGGAGGGATTACCTTGCCCCGGGGAATCGGTTCTTGCGGCTTCATAAAGAGGCGCAAAGGGGCTCTGTGCGGAAGAGAACTGATTCTGCAGCTCAGCCGCGAACTGATCCGCCATAGAAGAAAACGGACCCGGCGTGGCAGCGAAAGAACCCTGTGTGGTAGCGAAAGGATCTGCTGCGGGAGCGTAGGGATCCGGCGCGGAAACGTATGGATCCCGTGAGTAGGGCTCTCGCGCGGAAGCGTAGGGATCCGGCGCAGGAGTGTAGGGATCCCGCGCGGGAGCATAAGGATCCGGCGCAGGAGCATACGGCTCTTGCGCGGCCATAAATTGGTTCTGTATATAGGGATCATTGTTGTTTAAGTTGGACGAGGCAAACGAACCGGTCGGATACAGAGGCGGCTCCGGCGGAAATTGTTCCGGCATGCGTTGATCAACAGGTTGAGCATGCTGACCTACCGCGAAACTCACCGTCTTATTCATATCAGCTTCATTCATCCCGGCAAAAGAAAACCGTCCTGTTGTCGAGAAGGGCTCCGCCGGCTTGCTCCAGCTGAGTTGGTCCCATGCCAGATCAGGTGTTTCCGGCTGATTATTAACCCTTTCGGGTTGGGCCCCCGCATACATTCTATCATCGGTCATGTTGGGCCGATAAGATCCCTGATCTGTATGACCTGTCCCATATCCGCCAAGGGTCTGATTATGTGTCTGAGACGAAGCCCATCTATCTTGCGGCCTTTCCTGAGATGCCCAGGCATCCCCCCCTGCCGGCGGCGTGGAAGAAGCGCTGGGCAAAGCCAAGAGCTGTTTCGCCGGCTGATGGGCGCCAATCGAAACCACAGGCGCCCTGCGAAAATCCCCGACATCGGAATAGACAGAAACAAAGGGAACGTTTGACTCCATCGGTTCCTGAACTTTCGGTTGTATAAAGTAATTTGCTGAGGCCGGAGGGGCTTCAGACATACGAGGTCTATCTTCAACAGCGTGCGAGACTCCGTCCTGCGGTTTACGGGAATCGAAGAAATCCGAACTGCTGTTCTCAAAAAACCCTTTATCGTTGGCGGGCGTTTCACTTGAGAAAAACTCACGGCCTCCGCTGTACGAAGACTGCCCAAAAAATCCTTTCGGATCGGCTGGCGGTTCAGGCTCATAATTCTGGAAGAACCCGCCAAACACGCCTGTGTCATAAAAGTTTCCCGAAGACGATGGGTTCTCTAGTCTGGACAGCGGCGTCTCCTGCTCAGGCTCTTGCCTCGTTTCGGTGAATCTATTCGGAACAGACGGCCCTTCCGCCAGAACCCGCGCAGCGGAAATGGCCGGAGCGGGATTCATATACGGCGCGGCGGGAGCGGAACGCGTACCCGGATGCGCCGAAGCCGGATCTTGAGAATAAGGCGCATCTTGGGAATAAGGCGTATGGGAAGACGTGGAAGGTTGTGAAGAATTGGACGCCTGAAAATAGACAACATTTTGCTCGTTAGGATTGGCCGTTTGTGAATTCGGGTTGCCATGAGGATCCTGTCCATGAGGGCTTTGAGGACCGTGAGGACTGTGAGGGCGCTGCCATTCCATCGCGCTTGCCGGCCCCGGAAGAACCTGGGGCTGCGGTCCCCTATAGGATGTTGAATATTGCTGTTCATTCGGCCCATAATCCGGATAATCCGGGCTCGGATAGCCTGGGCCCGTCCGGTAAGCGTCCTCCTGGGGCACAAGCTGGACGTTGCCGGCAGCCGGCAAGTTTCCCCGTCGGTTCCCTCTCGCCTCCCGAGGTTGAGCCTGGTTCACGCCGGCATAATTATTTCTTGACCGAGGTCCGCGCTCCGGTCCATTATGAACTTGCTCCCAGGTCTTTTTCCCTTCCAGGAGATTTTGCAGTTCATTCTCGTTGAGCCAAAGTTCTTTTTCTTCTTTCATTGCTCTTCCCTCTTCACTTCCTTGGAATGCAAAAACGAACATGCTATTCTTTATTTGGCTGACGCTAAAAAAAGAACACACACACATATACTAAATATATATCAGAGTTCTACACAAAATGCAAGTATCCTCTTAATATCTCAAGAGGCGCGCGGAATTCCTTCGCGGAATTTTATGCGGCTTTTTTCAAGGATATCAACATAATAAACTAAATAATGTGGAACAAGCGGCACACATTATATTAATTGCCAATTTCAACATGACCCTCAATCGGCGTTGTTTAGCGCCCTCAGGCAAAAAATATTTTCTTCGGCTTGAGAGATATCAAGCTCTTTTTCGCGCCCCAATAATGTGAATAAAACGAATATCCGTCCATTTGTAGCGGCTCAATGGATAAAAATGAACATCTTGACTGTGGGTGGACACCAAAATATTTTCCATGGCAAAAGGGCGGGTGACGTCAACAACAATAAGGCAGTGTTCAAAACGGTGTCCTTTGAGACACAGTTGAATCAAATCGCCCCGCTGCATATCTTTTGAATCGACGCGTTCGCCATATGGACCGCAGTCTTGGTTGCCGAGCAAAAAACGGCCGAGAAATTCCACGCCGCTCCATGCGGGCGCGCGGCGGTTAACGTTAATATAATACCAGCCGTTTGTATTGTAATTCATAACGCCGCAGCCGGCATAGATGATTTGGGAGGCAAAGTTTGTGCAATCCCCGCCTATCTTTGTGAAATTGTAGTACTTGGGATTGTATTGATAAACCCATTTTTCCGCGTAGGCGAGCGCTCTGTCACGATCATACGGTATGTTTATGAGCATCGTTTTTCTTTCCTCTCGTGCTGTTTGGCACGCTTTCTCGATTTTTAGGCTGGTTACCAGAAAATGCATGACTGAATGACCTTGATAACCGTAATGCATTTTACGCAGCAGCTTTATCAATTGACAACAATGGACAATGGACAATGGACAATGGACAATGGACAATGGACAATGGACAATGGACAATGGAGAAGGCTGATATCCTTCAGCCTGTGGACCAATGGACAATGGTCAATGGACAGCGAAAGACAAAAGACGCCCTCAGCACGGTTAGCGCTATTGCCGGCGTCTCTTGCCTTTCATTGTCCATTGTCCATTGCCAATTGTCCATTGTCAATTGTCCATTGTTCTACCTCGCCCATCGCGCCAGTTTTGGCAGGAACCTGTATAGCTCGGCTCTTGCTTCTTCTTCGGTCATCTGTTCCGATTTTTGCGCAACGCCTTTAACGACCATATCTTCTAAGGTGGCGTCAGGATCGCTGAATACCCCGTTTTGGTAGCAGTACACGCAATACGGGGAATCGGCGCCGTTTTTTTCTTTGCCGATTTGATCCTTATGGGCTTCATCAAAAGGCATACCGCAGCTTTGGCAGAAGTTCTTCAGGTTGTTGGTCATTCTGTTACCCCCTCGTTGAAATTCAGATTTTTGATTGCTGCTCGCAATTTGAAATTCGAGATTTAATCTGTCCCAAATTCTTTATTCGAATTCATGGCGCCTTTGTAGTCAACCGGTATCATATTTATGGCGCTTGATCCGCCGCGGTTCAGGAAGGGTGCATATTTTAAAAGTGCAGGAAGCGACAAAAAAATAAATAGAAATATCCACTGCGGGATTCTCCCGCAACCGAATGGTGAATGGAGATGGATATTATGTGGGCTCGTAACAGTCCCGAGGGACGCGTCAGGGGTTGGGGAGCGGCAGAATCCAAGCGCCTCACCGCCCGACGCAGCCCCCGAAAGGCGAAAAAAATACGCGGGCTTTTGGAGTCTGC
>WRHI01000134.1 GCA_009783315.1 Peptococcaceae bacterium | reverse complement strand
GGTTGCGTCAGGCAGAGAGGCGCTTGGAGTCTCCCGCTCACCAAACCCTACCTCGTGCCTCATTGAACTGTATACATATGCCCCATGAATCCCCCCGAATAGCAGATTTTTTAGGGGCCGGTGACGGAGGAACAGATCCTTTATCTGCTCCGATGCCCAAGAGCGTCTGCCACCCCTCCCGCAAAGGCTTGGCAGACGCGCCTCACGCCCCGCCCAACCTCCGCCCCCTCTGCCTTGAGCTTGGTAAGTCATTATTCAGGTTTAACGATCTGGGTCTAACCCTTATCATGATCTTTTGAAGAAGTCCCGTCTCTTTTCCTGCGCTTAACACATTCCGACAACAAATACTCAATTTGACCATTGACAGAGCGAAACTCGTCCTCAGCCCATTGGGAAAGTTCATTCCATAATGGTTTCGAAATACGCAAGGGTATTTGTTTCTTCTGGTCGTTATCCAAAATACCTCACCAGCTTAATACAGCGATCCGCTGTTTATGATTGGCTGAGCATCACGGTTGCCGCACAGCACCACCATGAGATTGCTGACCATTGCGGCTTTGCGCTCTTCATCAAGAGCGACAAGGTTCTTCTCCCCGAGCTTTTCGAGAGCCATTTCCACCATGGTAACCGCGCCATCGACGATAATCTGCCGGGCGTCGATAATAGCAGAAGCTTGCTGCCGCTGCAACATGGCGTTGGCAATTTCCGGCGCGTAGGCCAAATGCGTGATACGGGCCTCATGAATTTCAAGTCCGGCAATTTCCACTTTTTCCTGGATTTCATCTTTGAGCTTCAAGGAAATCTCCTGGCTGCTGGCACGGAGGGTTTTTTCGTTGTTGTCGCCGAAGGTGTCATAGGGGTACAGGCGCACGATGTTACGCAAGGCCGAGTCGCATTGGGTGGACAGGTATTCCGTGAAGTTGTCAACATTGAAAACGGCCTTGGTAGGATCGATAACCTTCCACACCACCACAATGCCGATGATAATTGGATTACCCAATTGATCGTTAATTTTTTGCTGGTTGTTGTTGAGAGTGGACATTTTCAGAGAGATCTTTTTATTCATCGGTTTGGAAATATTGATTTTGGCTGGGCCGCTTTCCTTGATTTGATCAAGCATGGAACTCGGAGCAGAAGACTCGGTGGAGTGAACAGAAACAGCGAAAGGATTGACAAAGAAAAAACCCTCCCGCTTGATCGTGCCGAAATATCGCCCGAACAGGGTCATAACCAGAGCTTCGTTGGGTTTGACGATTTTCAATCCCATAAAAGGCAGAATGGTCAGCAGAAACCCGTACAGACCACCGGCCAAAATCAGTGTAACGCCTAACGGGTCAGCTTCCCCGTATTTCTCACATATGACGATACCAAT
This sequence comes from Peptococcaceae bacterium, assembly GCA_009783315.1. GTDB lineage: Bacteria > Bacillota > Desulfitobacteriia > Desulfitobacteriales > Syntrophobotulaceae > WRJI01. The sequence goes on along the minus strand of WRHI01000134.1, from coordinate 3,933 downwards.
GATACAGGCGGCGATGGCGGCAAGAGTCAGCACCAGATTGAGCAGCAATACCAACATACCGCTGATGATGAAGGGCTCTTTCTCCGTGAATTTAATCTTTTCGTTGGTCATAGATTGTCATCCCCTTTCAGATTTTGCTTGGGTTAGCCGGTCACATCCTCAATGATACTATTATGATATCATTATTATATCATCATTCCTTTCCCCTGTCAAATTTGGAAGGAGGCCCTCTCATGTCAAATATGATATAATGATTTTGTTGGAGGAACGCGAGGAATCAGACTGGTCATATAGAGATTAAGGAGTTGATTTCATGAACAAGCTTCACACACGCACAAGTATTTTCGCCCTCATACTGCTTTTGCTCATGATAACATGTACAAGCTGTGGGTCGTCGCCAAGTGATCCTTCAGCTTCTCCAGAAACATCGCTGAATTCAAATGAGATTCTGATCGGTACTTGGATCGCTGAAAGTAATGATGTGCCGAACGAGTTATCTTTTTATCTTGACGGAACCGGTTTTTTCAACAACCATAGTGACCTGAATATCATAGCGGCATATATGTATAAAGATAACGGGCTGACTCTCACAACGCAAAACTATTACTCTTTTGGCGAAGAACCTTTATTAACGACGAATACCTATACCCTCGAATTGTTGAATGATAATCAGTTCATCATGACCGATAAATCAGGAACCAGACAATCATACCAGCGCAAGCCGGCCCCAACCAAGGAAATGATTACAGGCTACTGGCTGCACGACAGCGGTATGTACGGCTTTGATTCATGGCACTTTTCTCCCCAAGGCCAAGGCTGGGGATACGGTATGATCTATACCGCCAACGGACCACAATACGGTTATGCCGAAATCGAAAGCTGGCAAATCACAGATGACTACAGAATTGTAGTCAATTGGGGCGAAGTCCATTATTGGAAGGGCGAATCGGAAAGCGGCATGGTTATCGAAACCGCTGCCGGCATTGAACAAATTCTTAAGCCTATAAACTTTGCCGACGACAATGAGTTACTCTTTGATCCAGCCGGCGCGACTGAAACCCTCTATTTTCTTCGCGTAGAAACAATAGCTATAAGCGATGATTTCAAAACGGCAGCCGTCAAATATCTGGAGGGCATCGATTATTACGATCATACGCCCAGCCAAATCAATATACTTGAGTACTAACCCCTGATCTGTTCCGAAAGAGACCGCACAAACTCCTCTACAGCCCGGACACTGTCCGTGTCCTCCTCTTCCTCCCGCAGGATTTTAAGCACTTGCCAAGCAAATTGCACCGCCTGGAGCGGTTGGTTCTTACGTTCCAGATTGTGCGCGATCTTCAACAACAACTTCCAACGAACTTCATCCTCCAGCAAAGGCGCGTTGATTTTTTCCAGGGCCTTTTCGTTGGTAATCAAAAAAGTTAATTCCTCGGCTATTTCCCCTGTCTTGGGCCCATTCTCAGCGTGTTGAAACCATTTCATGGCTTGCAGATAATACTCCTTCGCCGATGAGAAATTTTGCCGTTGCAGCGAAGCCAAGGCCAGAGACTGAAACACACACGCCTTCTGATCGTATTCGTCGAACTGATCCGTTGCGTTCGCGGGTGCTACCGCCTCAAGAAAACATCTTTCCGCTTCTTCAAGATACCCGGTTTGCCAGCACACATACCCTTGCAAAAAACACGCTTCCCGCAACGTCACCCTAATGCTGGCATCCTCCGCCCCATGACCATCCTTCAGCAACAGAACCGCCCGATCCTCATATACCAGCGCGTCAACCCAAGCCGCGTTTTCTACAAAAGCAAAAGCCACAATATGATGAATGGCCGCTAAAGCGTGAAAATCGCCAATCTGCGCAAACAGTGCCCCCGCCTTGCGAAAATATTTCATCGCCAACTTTTTCCGGGAACGCATAAACATAATCTCAGCAAAAAGAAAAAGGATCTCCGCTTCACCGGTCAAACACTGATGTTTTCGATAAATCCCCGCCGCTTTGCCTAAAGCAGTCTGAGCGTTCAGCCAATCCATGCGGCGGAAACAAACATGGGCCAGTTCCGTATACAAAGCCGCCGCGCGCAGCGGCGACACGTCCTGCGGGAAAATATCGGCGGCATAACTGTACAACTGTTGCGCCTGCTCTAACTGACGTTGCTTGCTTTTAACCAGAGCCATTCCCGCCAAACTCTCTGCCAACCCTTTCTCATTGCCAAGCCCCAAACAAACGGCAAATGCCTTGCGATATTTGGCCTCGGCCCTGGGCAAATCGTTCATGCGCACATATAAAGCCCCCAGCAGCCGGCAAGAGAAAGCGACACAAATAGGCGAACCCATCCTTTCCGCCTCATTCAACGCCTTCGTCAAAGCGCTCCGGGCCTCAGGAAAAGCGTTTTCCTTTGTAGCATAAACACCGGCGCGAATACACTGCTGCCATAAAAGAGAAATCTCCACCCGACCAACCTCCCATCTGCTACACTATATTCCAACTAACGCCACAGCTCCTTAAGAAGGTTGAGCAAGTGAACCCCGAAGAAGAACTTTAACAACAAATGCACAAGAGCCAAAATCAGCGCCAAAAAAACAATTCCCCGAATAAGCCAAAAACAAAAACCTAGAATCCCTATAATATAATTGCGGAAAAGCCAATAGGCCAAATATATCCCCACAACAATGGCGACAACTTTGGTCGCGGTATTCATGCCCATCCCCCGTTTCGCAGGTTCGAGGTTCAATGGCCGGGGTTCGAGAAACCCTGTCACACTATATATATTCTTCTCCGCGGCGCATATTCAAAGGGAAACCAAAATCGCTGCATCACTTGTTCCATCTCCGGAACCCATTACCGATAACCTCAGAAGCATCCCCAATAACCAAGAAGGCCTCCGGATCGGCTTCATGAATCAGCCGTTTTGTCTGGGTTACCTGCATTCGCCCAATGACACAGAGGATAATCTTCTTTCTCTGCCCCGAATAAGCCCCTTCCGCGTCAAGGAAAGTAATCCCCCGCTCCAGTTCCCGGCTCAGAATCTCTGCCAGGGCCTCTGGGTTGTTAGCGACAATCATCAAGCTCTTGGAATTATCCAGCCCGGTCAGCACAAAATCAACCACCTTGATCGTAAAGAACATATAAATCATAGCGTACATGGCGATTTCCGGACCGAAAAACACAGCCGCCACAAGAAAAATCAGCACGTCAACCCCCAGAATGACTTGCCCCACGCTCAAAGAGGTCAACCTGTTAATCAAAATCCCGATGATATCCGTCCCGCCCAGAGATCCTTGAGATTTCAACGTAATCCCAACGCCAATTCCCGAAAGCAACCCGCCAAAAATACAGGCCAGAAGCGGCTCGGAGGTTATATGCGGCATGGGGATATTAGCCGTATACTGCATCGCCACAGAAAAAACAAACACCCCAAAAATACTCAGCCACAGGAACCTTTTGCCCACATAGCGAAAAGCCAAAAAATAAAGGGGCAGGTTCAACACAAACACCACCACGCCCACATTCCAACCCAGCAAATAATAAAGAATAATCGCGATGCCTGTGATGCCGCCGTCGGCAATATGATTGGGAATAATAAAAATATTAACGCTTAGAGCCGACAGGGCGGCGCCAACCAGAACCCCCAAATGATTCAGAACGAGAGACCAGCCTCGGCTGAATAACAAAGACATAATACCCGAATGGCGCGATCCCTCAAGAGCTTTGTTCTCATGGGATTTGCTGCCAGATGAGTTGCTGTCAGCGGACATGCGCGTCACCTCCCTGTTTTTATCCATTGCCAAAAAACACGAGAAAAATGCACCGGGTGCATATTTTAAAAGTGCAGGAAGCGACAAAAAAATAAATAGAAATATCCACTGCGGGGTTCTCCCGCAACCGAATGGTGAATGGAGATGGATATTATGTGGGCTCGTAACAGTCCCGAG
>WRHI01000133.1 GCA_009783315.1 Peptococcaceae bacterium | reverse complement strand
ACAAGGTGAAAAAAGTTCGCGGGCTTTTGGAGTCTCCCGCTCACCAAACCCTACCTCGGGACTGTTACGAGCCCACATAATATCCATCTCCATTCACCATTCGGTTGCGGGAGAACCCCGCAGGAGATATTTCTATTTATTTTTTTGTCCCTTCCTGCACTTTTAAAATATGCACCCATTGGACTTCCGCCGAGTGGACGGCACAACAAAAGTCTGCTACAATAAGCTCACATCAGGCGAATTCTGCGTCTGCTGCGGACGAATTCATGAACTTACTACAGGCCGATCCGATTGGAGGATTATTGTGCAAGACTATGTCATCTTTACCGACTCCTGCTCCGATATACCAGCCGACCTTGTGCAAGAATTCGGTGTAACCGTCATTCCTTTGCAGTTTACCATCGCTGGGCAAGAGTACTTTGACGATCCTCTCAACCGCGATCTCCCTCTAGAAGACTACTACGCGCTGATGCGCCAAGGTCATCAGGCCTTAACCGCCCAAATAACGATGCCTCGATTCATCGAAACCTTTGAACCTGTTTTGCAGCGGGGTCAGGATCTGATCTATTTGGGGTTCTCGTCCAAAATCAGCGGCACCTACGGTTCTTCTTATGTGGCTGCCCAAGAATTGGCATCCAAGTATCCCGACCGCACCATCCTGACCATCGACACCAAAACAGCCAGCACAGGTCTGACGTTGCTTCTTGACCTGGCCGTACGACAGAAGAAACAGGGGAAGACCATCAAAGAACTCTACGACTGGGTTCTGGCCCAGCTGCCCCATATCAGCCATTGGTTCACGGTCGACGACTTGATTTATCTGAAGCGCGGCGGCCGCGTGTCCTCATTCGAAGCTGTTATTGGCAAAACGCTTAACATCAAACCCATCATCCATGTAGACGATGAAGGCTCCCTTGTCCCCGTAGGCAAAGTGCGCGGCCGCAAACAATCCATTGACGCTCTCGCCCGCAAGGCGATTGAGCTTTGCCTCGACCCCGGGCAGCCCATCTATATTGCTCACGCCGACATGTACGAAGATGCTCTGGCCCTGGAAAAATCCATCAAAGCCCTCGTTCCTGTCCAAAATGTCCATATAAGCTTTATTGGGCCGGTCATCGGCGCCCATGTGGGCCCCGGTGCCCTTACCTATTTCTTTATTGGCAAGGAAAGATAGATCCCTTCTTCAGCACGCCGCTTTTTTAGATTAATCTGTACCCATTGGCGGCGTCGATTGGGATATCTGTGGTAATAGCGTATTCGGTCACCAACTCAGAAGTCCGGGCATAGACGGATCAAGAACACTAAAAACATAACCGTTGTCACGAAGATAAGCCAGCAGATCAGGCAAATGGGCAACAGTTCCTTTCATATCATGCAGCAGAATCACCGGTGCGACGCCTTGCTCGCGGAGGGTCTTAATCTCTTTGATTGTCGGCGCGACAAAACTCCCGTCCTGCATCTTCCAATCGCGGCTGTCCACATTCCAATCCCATATCTTATAGCCGTGTTCCGCCAGAATGGCCAGTTGGTTCTTCGTCACATTGGGAAAGGTGCCATATGGAACCCTGACCAACGGACCGCCGATGCCAGTCGTGTCACGAAGGGCGGCAATGGTCTGATCAATCTCAGAAATGATACTCTCGGTGGAGTTATAAAAAATGTGATGTTTATGTGTGACGCCATGGCTTCCCAGGGCGTGCCCGTCCTGGAAGGCTCTCCGCACAACATCGGGATACGTCCGGATATGCGGTTCCAGCAAGAAAAATGTCGCTACAGCCTCAAATTCATCCAACAGGTCAAGGATGGTGTCCATATATTCTGACGGCCCGTCATCGAATGTTAGATAAACGTTCATTTCCGGGGAGGGCGGGACATCATAGAAAACCTTAATGTCCGGATCCGCCAAACACGGAGCCAAAAGACCGTAGACATCTATAAAGGATAGACTGCTCATAGATAGGTTAAGCGCTCGCATCAGGTTATCTTTTTGCCTTTGTGTGATACCGGTTTCTGGTATGACAACTGAGGCGGGCGTTACGGGAATACCGATGTCCGGCTTGGCGTCAATGTCCAGCTTGATATCAAAATCGGCGATGTCAAGAACCTGGGGATAAGGATGTTCTGATACATGGGCCAATGTCTTTGATGAAACTGTTTCAATGAAAAAGACCTCCGGTAAGGGTGTTCGATCTGACAAGGACAAAGAGAGAGTCGTCATAAAAAGTATGCAAGCAAATAAGGGACAGCCATTTCTCAGGAGTTTTTCCATATCTCGACCTCCTGTTACCATATAGAGAATCACACATTAGCATACCAATATTCGTTTTATCTATGCTTTGCAATCCGATCCGATATTGGTTATGATTACCATTATCATACGTCGAAACGTTCCTCCATCAACTATCAATCACCGGCTGCCTTTAAGGGTTCGGTAGACCCAGAAAGACAGCCACCCCCAAAACAGCATAACCATAAACACGATATACACACTGAAAGGGATCGGTTTTAGCCCGGACCCCGCCGTGTCGTCCGTCAGTGCTTCGCCCGGCGCCGCCAGAGGCGCGCTCTCTTCCTCAAAAGTCACGTAAGTTGTCTTTGGCATCAGGACTTCCAACTGATAAGGCAGATCTCTGGGGATTTTCTGAGCAGGCGTCAGACGCAGAAGATAGCTTCCCACCTCCAGATGATCGATCATAAACTTGTTCGCCGTCGCCGTCCTTTTTTGATAAACGCGTTTGTTGTTGCTGTCAAATATTTCGAGAAGAATCGACGAGTTGCCGCCAATAAACGATAAGGACAGAGTCGTCGTCCCGCGCACCCCCACAAAGACGCGATGCTCAGCCGGAGCGCCGTCTATCAGCGTACCGGAAAAATTGTTGTATTCCCGTCCGGCAATCTCTTCACCGAACGCTGCCGCGGGGGAAAGCGTCAGTGTTAGGCCAAGACAGAGACACAGCGCCGCAAGAATTCCCCGACGATATGGGCTCTTTTTACACATTTTGCTCACCGCCTTTTCTAATTGAAGGTCGGTTTTATTATGTTCGGGCGCGAAAGGTTTCATGTAGGATCAAGAATCAACATTTATGTACCGCGATGCCTATCCATCTCTTTTGATTGGAATAAGATGTCAGTCGGCTGCCAGAGGCAGCCGGATTTTGACCAAGAATCCCGGCTGGGCGTTCCCGCACGCCATCTGTCCGCCCATATGGTCAACCAGAGACCGCACAATAAACAGCCCCAGTCCGTAACCGCTTTTGGCGTCCGCACTCTTGCCGCGATAATACTTCTTTTCAAGAAAGGGCAACTCCTCCGGGCCGACTCCCGGCCCGTAATCCCGGAAGATCAGTACCAGACTTTTTTCGGCGATTTCGGCGGATACATCAACAGCGGTACCGGCGTATTTATAGGAATTGGTCATAATGTTGTCAAAAACCTGATCAAGGCGCACCGGATCCCCCCAAAGCAGGCAATCGGGAATACTCCCGATACGGGCCTGGCCTTGGTAATCCGCTCTTCTGATCATGTCTGCCAATCGGTTACCGGAAAAAGCAACCGGGTTCACGCTGAGGGTATTCACTTCCTCCAGGGTCGTGTTGAACAGATCCGATACCAAGGTATGAATCTGGCCGGTTTTTTGCCGGATGGTGTTCAGCTTCCGGCGCCGGCTTCTGTCCATGGTCATTTCCATAAGTTCCGTCACCGCCTGAATAGAAGCCACCGGATTCTGAATGTCATGGCTTAAGGCCGCTACCATCTCCCGGTTTTTTTGCCCGGCGGCCCGCTCCCTCTCCAGCAGCAGAATCTTCTGACGCAAAGCCAGAAACCCCAATCCACAGACCCCTGCCATAACCGATAAAATAACGATCATGCCCGCCTGCAAACCCCTCCTATAAGCAGCCAGGGCCTCCGCGCCCTCAGACAGAATCTCAGAAGTGTTGCCCGGGGTCTCCATAACAGCTGAAGGGTCCACGCTCTCCTCCCTTTCAGCAGGTGCCGGTGCCATATCGGGAGCCCCCGGCCAGAGCAAGATTCCACCGATACCTAAACCAAGAAGCACCACAAGCCCAACACCGTAATAACGCATTTTTACAACAGATTTCATTTCATGATCAGGCATCCTCATATACATATCCGCTGCCCCACACCGTTCTGATGAACCGGGGATCATTGGGATCCTCCTCCAGTTTTTCGCGCAGGCGGCGGACATGGACATTCAATGTATTTTCTCCGGCGACGGGATCCTCCCACACGTTCCGGAACAGTTCTTCTTTGCCGATTACCCTCCCTTGGTTCCTGACAAGATAACTGAGCAGTTTGAACTCCATCAGTTTGAGCTCTGTTTTTTTGCCGTTCAGGGTAAACGAGCGGCTTCCCTCATTAAGCTTCAGGGTGGGTTTCGTTGACTGATCCGCTCCGGCAATCCATTGAGCGCAACCGCTGTCCGAGGCAAACAAGCCCCCCTGGGCGGCGACCGATGATACATCCGGCACAGCCTCCAAAGCTGACGATCCCTCCGGCGCAGCAGGCATCGACCGATATCGCGCCAGCACCACTTTGACTTTGGCCAGCAGCACAGGCAAAGAACAGGGCTTCCGGATATAGTCGTCTCCGCCGACGGATAACCCCATCAGCATATCCTCATCAGCCCGGCGGGCGCTGATAAACAGAATCGGAACCCGGGTCTGCTCCCGCAACTGTTTGCATAGGTCAAAACCGGAGGCCCCTCCCAGGTTGACATCCAGAAGAATCAAGTCAGCTGTATGCTCCTGAAAAAAGCGCATGCACGCCTCCGCGTTCGCCACCCAGGCAGTGCGCACCTCGAAGATATTGAAGTATTCGCTCGCGCTTTGGGACAAGGCTTCTTCGTCGTCCACAATCAGGCAATCATAATGCATGTTTTTCACCCTGAACAACAGCTCCTTAGCCGCACAATGAAAGGGTTATGGTAATGATAAGTGTATCATATCCGGATCTAAGAAACCAGCTTTCCTGACACAGACCCGGGAGGAACGCCAACGGAGTCCTTGGAGAACCGAAGGAAATGGGTGCATATTTTAAAAGTGCAGGAAGCGACAAAAAAATAAATAGAAATATCTCCTGCGGAGTTCTCCCGCAACCGAATGGTGAATGGAGATGGATATTATGTGGGCTCGTAACAGTCCCGAGGTAGGGTTTGGTGAGCGGCAGACTCCAAAAGCCCGCGTATTTTTTTCGCCTTTCGGGGGCTGCTTCAGGCAGAGAGGCGCTTGGATTCTCCCGCTCCCCAACCCCTACCTCGTGCCTCATTGAACTGTATACATATGCCCCATGAATACCCCCGAATAGC
>WRHI01000132.1 GCA_009783315.1 Peptococcaceae bacterium | reverse complement strand
TTAGCCGATGACACAATGGCTTCATATCATGAAGTCCCTTATTTATGAGAGGATAGCCTTCACCATTGTCCGTTGTCCATCCTACCATCTTGTGTTCCTCATTGTCCATTGTCCATTGTCCATTGCCCATTGTCCATTGTCCATTGCCCATTGTCCATTGCCCATTGTCCACTGCCCCTGGGGTCTGATCACCTATTGACTTTTGCTCTGAATCCGTTTAATAATATATCCATAGCGCTTCTGTTCTCTCACCTTATTATTAAGCAATAATACGCGCTCATTGGAGAAACACCATATGATAACTAACAAAACCATTGACCAGGGACAACCCTTTGACTGGGGGAAAACCGCCCCGGACTACGCGAAATACAGAGACATTTACCCGGATTTGTTCTATCAAAAAATACTGAATCTCGGTCTCTGCCGCCGGGGACAGAACGTCTTGGATTTAGGCACAGGCACAGGCGTGCTGCCCCGAAATCTATACAAACATGGCGCGCGTTTCACCGGCGTGGACATTTCCGAAGAACAAATCCAGCAAGCACGCCGTCTCTCAGCCGCCGCAGGCATGGATATTGAATACATCGCCGCCTCAGCGGAGGAAATAACTTTCCCCGCCAAGAGCTTCGACGTCGTCACCGCCAGCCAATGCTTTCTGTATTTTGATAAAGCCGTTGTCCTGCCCCTCATCCACAGAATACTAAAGGATGACGGGCACTTTTGTATCCTATATATGGTATGGCTTCCTGAAGAAACCGATATTGCCGGCCACAGTGAAGACCTGGTGCTCAAGTATAACCCTGCCTGGACAGGCGGGAACATGGACAGACACACCCTTCCCCAAACAACCCATTGGCCTGAAGAATTGTTCGAGCTCGAAAACACAGAAACCTTTGATATGAACATCCCCTTTACCCGTGAAAGCTGGCACGGTCGCATGAAAGCCTGCCGCGGCGTTGGTGCCTCCTCCTTACCTCCGGAAACAATCGCGGCCTTCGAGGCGGACCATCTCCAATACTTGAACAGCCAGCCGGAGAAATTTGACATCTTGCATTCCGCGACCATTATCAACCTGCGGCGGCGCGATCAAAACCCATAACCCCGTCATCTGACGTCGCGCACCTTCCCACGCACCCCACGTCATGAGAACCTATGCACCCCTTCTCCTCATACTAAGCTGTCAAGTCGGCGCCCGAATGCTACACTTGTAAAGCAAAAGGTTGTCAAAAAAGGAGGAATCACCATGGGCCACTTCTTTTATCGGTTGTATCAATTCCTCTTTCGCTGCGCTGCCCTTTTCCTGCCGTGGCGACGCCCGGAACGCTTAGAAGACTTCGCCAACCTCGCGGCCTTGCTGCGGGACAAAAACATTAAATCCATCCTCATGGTAACCGACACAGGTTTAGTGGCCCTAGGCTTGCACGAAGAACTGCTGCAGACATTGGAAAAAGCCGGCATCCATTGCGCTTTCTATGACAAAACCGCTCCCAACCCCACCATTGACAACATAGAAGAAGCCCTGGCCCTTTACAAAAAAGACCAATGCAACGCCATCCTTGCCCTGGGCGGCGGCTCCCCCATGGATTGCGCCAAAGGCGTTGGCGCCAGAGCGGCGCGCCCGCGCAAAAGCATTACACAGATGCGCGGACAGCTCAAAGTGCTGAGAAAAATGCCTCTTTTCATCGCCATCCCCACCACGGCAGGTACAGGCAGCGAAACAACCTTGACCGCCGTCGTCACCGACAGCGCCACCCATGAGAAATACGCCATCAACGACCCCGCGCTTTTTCCCCATTACGCCATCCTGGAACCTGGTCTCACGGCCAGAATGCCGCCTTTCCTCACCGCCTGTACCGGCATGGACGCCCTCTGTCACGCCGTGGAAGCTTATATCGGTCGCAGCAATACCCGCCAGACACGCCGGGACGCCCTCAAAGCCGCGGAGCTGATCTTCCGGAACCTCTACACAGCCTTTTCAGACGGCCAGAACCTTGCCGCCCGGAAAAACATGCAGGAAGCCTCCTTTTTAGCCGGCGCGGCTTTCACCCGCGCCTATGTGGGCAATATCCACGCCGTCGCCCACACTCTGGGCGGGCAGTACGGCACCCCCCACGGGCTGGCCAACGCCGTCATTATGCCCTATATTCTGGACATGTATGGCGACAAAATCCACAAACCCCTGTCAGAAATGGCTGCTGCCGCCGGCATCGCGGACAGCCCGCCACCCGGACATAACAACACCGCCGGCAACGCCCAGAAATTCATCGCCGCCATCCGGGAACTCAACGCCAGAATGGGCATCCCGGACAAGCTCTCTGATCTGCAAGAGGCGGACATCCCTTTGTTGGCCGGACGAGCCATGGGGGAAGCCAACCCGCTGTACCCGGTTCCGGTCATTTTCCGGCGGGAGGACATGACCAAAGCCTACCGCTTCCTCTTATCCTGAACTTCCATTAATAACAGGCAAAGGACTTGATCCCGAAATGGGACAAGACAAGACAAACCAACAGAACGGGAGGGACAAACATGGTTGATTTCTCCGCAATCGTCCAAAACCAGCGAGCCTTCTTCGCGACCGGACAAACCAAAGACCTTGGCTTTCGCGTGAAATGCCTGGAAGAACTCAAGGGATGGATACGCCATCACGACAAGGACATCCTAGCCGCGTTGAAAACAGATCTCAACAAACCGCCCTTTGAGTCCTACGCCACAGAAGTGGGCGTCATCCTAGACGAACTAAGGTTTACCTTAAACCGCCTTCACCGTTGGAACCACCCCAAACTTGTTTTGACCAATCTCAAGAACTTCCCGTCTTTCGGCCGGAAATACCCCGAACCCTATGGTATAGCCCTCATTATGTCCCCATGGAACTATCCCTTCATGCTGACTGTGGCGCCCCTCATCGCCGCCATCGCCGCCGGCAACTGCGCCATTGTCAAACCATCAGCTTACTCCCCCGCAACGTCATGCCTGCTGGCGCGCCTGTGTGAAGAGGTCTTTGAGACGAACCATGTGAAAGTGGTGGAAGGCGGCCGCCAAGAAAACGCGGCGCTGCTGAACGAACGTTACGACATCATTCTGTTCACAGGCAGCACCACGGTAGGACGAACCGTTATGCAAGCAGCCTCCCAACACCTGACCCCTGTAATCTTGGAACTGGGCGGCAAAAGCCCCTGCATCGTTGACGAAACCGCCAATCTTAAGCTGGCGGCCAAACGCATCGTCTGGGGAAAATTCATCAACGCCGGCCAAACCTGCGTAGCGCCTGATTATGTGTTGGCGCACACGTCCGTCAAAACCAAACTGCTGGACGAAATGGCCGCAGCCATCAAGGCCCTTTACAGCGAAGACCCCTGCCACAACCCCGACTACCCCAAAATCATCAACGAAAAACACTTCCACCGGCTCCTGGGACTCCTGGCAAAAGAAAAACCCTTCTGCGGCGGCGGCTCCAACCCGGCATCCTTGCAGATTGAACCGACCCTGCTTGACGCCGTGACCTGGGACGCGCCGGTTATGCAAGAAGAGATCTTTGGCCCCCTACTGCCGGTGCTGACCTACACCACCCGGGATGAGGCGGCGCAAGCCATCAACACCCGCCCGAAACCCCTGGCGATGTACCATTTCACCACCAGCCAAGAAGCCCAACGGTACTTTCTGCGCCATGTATCCTTTGGCGGCGGCTGTATCAATGACACCATCGTGCATCTGTCCACACCGCGCCTCCCCTTCGGCGGCGTCGGCGACAGCGGCATGGGCCATTATCACGGCAAGGCTGGTTTTGACACGTTTACCCACACCAAAAGCGTTCTGCATAAGTCCAAGAGCCTTGACGTCCCCTTGCGTTACCCGCCGTATACCGACTTAAGGCTCAAGTTGCTAAAGAGGCTGTAGGTGTTAATTAGGGTTGGTTGAGGGTGTCGGTGTGTTTCTGGGTGCCTACGCCCGCAAAGTCGTTGGTGAGAAAGTCGGCTCTGCCTGTGAGTTCGTTGGAAAGCAAAAAGGCCCTTTTCCCTTGTCGTTTCATCAATAGGATAAGATGGATTTATTTCCTCGGCTGGGATGCACTTCGTTGCAAGTTCTTCAAGACTTTTAGTGGTTCGGTTCACACCTGCTGCCCGAATCTCAGCGCGTTGAAGATTCCTGAATTGACGGAACTCATTGAAGTCAGCTTAGCGCTGGCGTTGGCTAGGTAGTACCTTTGAAGTCTTCAACTTGCATATTTAACTGAGCCAATGAATTCAAGGTAGAGATTTTCCTGTTCGGTGAATTTGATCTTTGAGTCATAATCGAAATTGTATAGGAGTATTACACAGCTATATTTTGAGATATCATGAGTAATTTGAAACCATGGAATTGAGGTATTATGGAATCATCATATGAGAATCCTTCAAGAAGATTTTCAAGTGACTGCTGTGGGTTTTCCAGCAATCGCTGAGGTTGTTGAATTTGTACGAGGGCGATTGGTCGGCCAGTCTTTGGATATCGGCATAGCTTTGGGCGTTGGGTTGATGGTTTTCAAGGTATCGGGAGAAGGATTGCCGGGATACCCTGGCGTTCTACCGGGCGGTATGTTTCTGGGTTCCTACGCCTGTGAAGTCGTTAATGAGCAAGTCGGCAATGCCCGTGAGTTCGTTGGAGAGTCTGAACATTTTCATATCGGTAGACGCGAAGTCTTTGCTTGCGAGGTTGATGATGTTTTGGGCGACAGGCTCACCTGCCGCTTTCGCGGCTCTGACGCCTTCTTCGATAATTGTGTAATCTGGTTTTTTATCAAGACTAACGCCGTCACTTTCTAAAACCTTTGGTCTTTGCTCTATCTCATAACCATTTTTCGCAAAAATCTCAGCCGTTTCATTTTCGGCTTCAATACCCCTGATCTTTTGCTCATTCCACTTGGGATCAATTTTCTCTGGGTTTCCAGTGGGTTTTGCATGGGGATCAGGTGTTTTGCTTGGTCCTGTCAGCTTCTTACCGCCAGCGGCGATATCATCGACCGCCGCCATTCTCTCCGCGTTCTTGACTTGACGGAACTCCTTAAAATCAGCAAAGAACCGGCCAGCGGCATCACCCTTCATCGTGAACCCCTCCGGAGTCACAAACACCGGCAGCTTGTTCCATTCACCAAAATCTGCTATCAATTCGCCAAACCTGCCGAACCCGCGGAGTTTCGCCGCTTCTCCTGACGTCTTGGCACCGGCGGCGGCACCACGTCCCCATTTGGTGCTTCTGGCCTTTTCGGCGGCTTCTGTGGCTTTGGCTGCCTTAGCTGCCATGTTGAGTTCGCCGACTCCGACAAAACAGAGCAGGAAGTCCGGGAGCAGGTTGCCGACTATATAGCCATAGGCGCCTTCGATGCCTTTCTCATCCACCTGGTTGCAGATTTCTTCTAGGATGCCTG
>WRHI01000131.1 GCA_009783315.1 Peptococcaceae bacterium | reverse complement strand
TCCAAAAAATCTGCTATTCGGGGGTATTCATGGGGCATATGTATACAGTTCAATGAGGCACGAGGTAGGGTTTGGTGAGCGGGAGAATCCAAGCGCCTCTCTGCCTGACGCAACCTTACAAGGCGAAAAAATTCGCGGGCTTTTGGAGTCTCCCGCTCACCAAACCCTACCTCGGGACTGTTACGAGCCCACATAATATCCATCTCCATTCACCATACGGTTGCGGGAGAACCCCGCAGTGGATATTTCTATTTATTTTTTTGTTGCTTCCTGCACTTTTAAAATACGTAAAATATGCACCCGAGTTGTGGGAGAAACTTGCGCGTCAGATCTTTATTTAGTATAATTTTTTCTGAATTTGAGAATTCGCCGGACATGAAATCTGCGAATTCGTTTTACAACGAATACAAGAATTCGTTTTACAACGAATACAAGAATTCGTTTTGCAACGAATACAAGAATTCGTTTTGCAACGAATACAAGAATTCGTTTTGCAACGAATTCTACACGATGGATTTGGGGAAAACTTATTCTTGAATGGGGAAAAACATATTACGCAGATTTTCCGCAAAATCCCAGCAATTGTTTTGATAGGAAGGGGCTGCCAATGGATCGGATTTCCCCCGAAAATAAACAAAAACATAAACCAAAACAAAAACCTTCAGAATCAGATAAACCGCCACAAAACCGTGGTTTTTTGAATGTCCTGATTATTGGGCTTTTGGTTACCGTGGGGGTGTATTTTGTTAACGGTATTCTGTCGGACAAGACTGAAGTCGAAATCACGTACAGCCAGTTTATTCAGCTTGTTGATCAGAATACGGTGGACTCTGTTGAGATCAGTGAAGTGCGGCTGGAGATTCAGTTGCTGAACGACGCTGATATCAATGTGGTTCGCGCTGTCTTGGGGTTGACGCCGGGGCAGGATGATGTCTTGCCTGAAACCATTTTAGAAAAACAGACATATGTTACAGGTATCATTGATGATCCGGCGCTCAGCGAAAAGCTTCTTTCACATAACGTGAAGTTTTCCAAGCCGATTGTGAACCCCAATTCTATGGTGTCGTTTGTTCTTGGCTGGGTTATTTTGCCGTTGATTCTGTTGTTTCTGTTCTATACATTTTTTATGCGCAGTTTTGCCCGGCGCATGGGTGGGGATAGCGGCGGCAGCGGCGGGGGGTTCGGCGGGTTTATGAACGTCGGCAAATCCAAAGCGAAGATGTACAATATGGAGAAGACCACCGGCGTCCTTTTTACTGATGTTGCCGGTCAGGATGAAGCGAAAGAGAGTCTCAACGAGATGGTGGACTTTCTGAACAATCCGGAAAAATATCGGGAGATTGGCGCCAAGCAACCTAAAGGGGCTTTGCTGGTAGGACCGCCGGGGACAGGGAAAACCCTTTTGGCTAAAGCGGTGGCCGGGGAAGCTGGGGTCGCTTTCTTTTCTTTGTCGGGCTCGGAGTTTGTGGAAATGTTTGTCGGTGTGGGAGCGAGCCGTGTCCGCGATTTGTTTGAGCAGGCCAAGAAGCATTCCCCCTGTATTGTTTTCATTGACGAAATTGACGCTATTGGCAAAAGCCGCGATAATCAAATCGGCGGTAACGACGAGCGTGAACAGACGCTGAATCAGCTATTGTCGGAAATGGACGGGTTTGATTCTACGAAGACAGTGGTTATCCTGGCGGCGACCAACCGGCCAGAGATCCTTGACAAAGCCTTGCTGCGGCCCGGCCGCTTCGACAGAAGAATTGCTGTGGAGAAACCGGATCTGACGGGCAGGGAGGCAATTCTTGTGGTTCACGCCGCCAAGGTGAAGATGGACGACAGCGTGGATTTGCGCGAGATCGCCTTGATGACCAGCGGCGCGGCGGGAGCGGATTTGGCGAATATGATCAACGAAGCTGCGCTGCATGCTGTGCGTATGGATCGTCAGGCGGTAAGCCAAGCGGATTTGATGGAAGCGGTGGAAACGGTTATTGCCGGTAAGGAGAAGAAGGATCGGATTTTAAACACCAAGGAAAAACGGTTGGTCGCTTATCACGAGGTTGGCCACGCCTTAGCCGCTGCCCTGCAGAAGGAATCCATGCCGGTGCAGAAGATTACTATTGTGCCGCGAACGATGGGATCTCTCGGGTATACCATGCAGACCCCTGAGGAAGAAACCTATCTGATGACTAAGGCCGCCATGGAGACCCAGATCACAACGCTGTTAGCCGGGCGCGCGGCTGAAGAAGTTGAGTTCGACGAAATGACCACAGGGGCGGCCAACGATATTGAGCGAGCGACCAAAATGGCGCGCAGCATGGTTACCCAGTATGGTATGAGCGGCAGATTCGGGTTGATGGGGTTGGAGAGCCCCCAGAATCAATATTTGGACGGTCGCAATGTTCTTATGTGTTCGGAGGCGACAGGATCCGATATCGATAACGAAGTGCGCGATATTCTCAAACAGAGGTATGCCCGCGCTATTGAGATGCTTCAGGAAAACCGGGAAGCTTTGACGCGGATTTCTGAGTTCCTGATAGAGAAGGAAACGATATCCGGAGCGCAGTTTATGAGGCTGCTTGAAGGTGATGAGATTGCGATTGAAGAAGAGGTGGACGCGGAGGAGCAGGGGAAAACCTTGGGGGAGATTGACCCTTCTTCCCGGGGCGTTGTGAGATCCTACGAAGAGGAACAGCCTGCGGGCGGCGCGGAATTCGATATTCGCGATTCGCAATTCGAATAGGGGAAAAGGGTTTCCCGGGCAGCTGCGAGTTACAATGATAGCAAGTTACAATTGCAATACGATAAAAAAGGAGCAACACACATGAAGGTTATCGCGTTTAATGGGAGCGCGCGTCCCCAAGGCAATACCTATACGATGTTGGAGCAGGTGGCGGAGCCGCTTCGGGAAAAAGGGATTGATGTTGAGGTCATCCATGTCGGCAACGCCTTTCTTGGCTGCAAAGCCTGCAGTCAGTGCGCGAAAATGAAGAACGAACAATGCAGCATTGAGGATTCTCTCAATGATTGGATCCGGCTGGCGAAGGAGGCCGATGGCATGCTGCTGGGATCCCCTGTCTATTTTTGCGGTATCAGCGGCGGCATGAAGGCTTTCCTGGATAGAATGTTTTATGTCAGCGGGTCCAACGGGAATCTGTTCCGGCATAAGGTGGGCGCTTCTGTTGTCGCTGCGCGCCGTTCCGGCGGTGTGGCGACTTTTGATCAGCTGAACCATTATCTGCTGTATTCAGAGATGCTGGTGCCGGGGTCAAATTACTGGAACGTTGGACACGGCGCGGCCCGGGGCGAAGTGGCCCAGGATTTGGAAAGTTGCCAGATTATGCGGGTGCTGGGGGAGAATATGGCTTGGCTGTTGCAGGTTGTCGCCGCGGGTCAAGAGTCGGTTGTTAAGCCTGCGCAGCAGCAGAAGGCTTATATGAATTTTATCAGGAGTTAACCTCTGGCCGGGAAAATTCCGCGAAATTATTGTTTTTGGCAAGAAATGGCGATTAATATTGAGAAGAATCTCGGATTGTGGAGAATATAATATGATACTGTCGGAATTCCTTGATTAATATCGATAAAAATATGGATATCAAGAAGGAAATGGCAGTTTAGCAGTAGAAAATGACAGTCATCTTTACCTTTGCTCGTAATAAGCGCGCGTATTAACGGACAATGTGTAAATAAGAATGAATTCTACGGAGGAAAGAAGAATGACGAAGAAACTGATCATCATGCTAACGATATGTGTATTAATTCTCGCGGTGGCGCTACCTGTGTATGCGTGCCCAAGTGGTGGGCTAGGAGCTCTTAATTTACCTGATACCGGAAAAAGTTATGCAAACACCAAGAACGCAATGAATTGGTTCCATCCCGTGTTTATAACACCGTATTCGGCAAACGTTAACCCACCGATAATACAGATTAACTCACCACTGATACAGATTAACTCGCCATCAACACAGACGACTCAGATTAACTCACCAACAATTCAGACCACGCAGACAGTTCAGATAACGCAGATAGACTCACCATCAGCAACAGTTTACGCACCATCGACACAGACAACACAGATTAACTCACCGGCAGAACAGAAACCTGAAACAGAACCGGGAACCGATCCGGGAACCGATCCCGGAACTGATCCGGGAACCGATCCCGGAACTGATCCGGGAACCGATCCTGGAACTGATCCTGGGACGGATTCCGAAACCGATCCTGGTCTGGGACCCATTCCAGGGGTTCCGGTTGCAGGTTACGACAGTATAGAAAATAATTATGTTCCTTTGGATACGCTGCTGAATATGACAGGAGCAAAAATTACTGGCAGCATTACGAGCAAGCGCATTATGGATGAACCGGTTAAAAATGATGACGGAACAATTAAAGAAGGAATTACAAGATCATATACGCAGTACACTTTAAAAGTAATGCTTGACGATAAAATTGTGTCATACTCCAGTTATACGAAAGAAGCTTTTATTGATGCCACAAGCAAAGAATGGTATGTGTGGTACCCATCATTTTTAGAAGACTTTGGCCTTGAAGAATCAACACTGGTTGCTCATTCGGAAATACAAAAATTTCTCAACGACGACAAATGGAAGGACGATGAATGGACGCACAATCAGGTTCGTGCTTTGCTGGCAATGACGGTTGCCGGCGCCAATACTCAGATTAGCGAAAATGACAAAGAGGGTACTTTGATTTTTGCTTTTGAAGGCGCTGGGGATTACTTGACCAAGGCGCCTGGATATACAGATGCGAATCATCCTAAGGGCAGGTATGGGGCCATGATGGTTGTTGTCAAGAATGGCAGTATTGCCTATATTACAAAAAATGCCAGCACGATTCCCGATGATCCAAAGTTCAAACAGGACGATGGGAGGTACACGCCAACAGCCCTTGAAGGATTTCATGAATTTAAAGACACATGGCATCGTGGATATCCGGCACTCAATGTTGTTTTACCTCCTGTAAAAAGATGGGATCCTGACTCTGAGGATTTCAAAACATGGGATCCCGTAAAATATCCCAAGTATGGCACATCTGATGCAATTAATATTCACACAACCGCAAAAACAGGAGCGCCAGGCGAAAACTGGAAGGACTCAACAGGATGCCAGCTTATACAAGCAAAAGAGTATAATAGCTTTGCACGGGCGGTTGGATTCATTGGTGAAAATGATGTTATTGTCGATGACGAGGGAAAAGTCCTTGAAAGTGCAAGCGGAATAAAGATTCAAACAGTAAGCGGAAAGTATGTTATTGATCGAAGCATGACCTATGTTTACCCAGAATTGCCTGTGGTACCTGGAGTACCCGGCTCTCCGTGATTTTTGACATGACCAAGGAGAATCTTAATTAGCGGTACCCATCAACAAACGGAAGGGTATCCCAAAAGCATTTAACCAAAAACGCTAAGCCTCGGATGACTACCGGCTTAGCGTTTTGTTATCTACCCAAAGCCGTTACATCAGGAAATTATCCTGATCTCAGCTAAAAACAAAGTCATAATTATCTGAGTTTTTCATTTTCCTGTACTAGAAACCATGCAGATTCTTCAGGATCCCGCTAAATTCAAGGAAATAATTCGAATTCTGTACTTGACTCCGCCCTCTTTTTATAGTACAATTGTAATA
>WRHI01000130.1 GCA_009783315.1 Peptococcaceae bacterium | reverse complement strand
AGCCTTTTCGGAAGTGGCGGCAGCGGGTCTTAGGCCTTGGAGCGGAAAAAAGCGCAGGCTGTCTTATTTGCGCTTTTCGCGTAAAGGCCTTAGACCCGCGCCGCCACGAAGAACGGCTCCGCCCTGTGCCCCACCGCCCCCTCCTGCCCCTCTGGCTGGCGACGACAAATCTAACCACCCATTCTTATCAATATTGTGATATAATGAATTTGTATATTATTAACCGAGGTTAGTACTCCGGTTTTGGCGTGGATTCCTCCCTAAATAGATGAAACAGCGGATGTGCGCAAAGGCAAACGACCGTACGCTGTACGAGGAGGCGCAGAACAATGAAAGACCCTCGTTTTCCCATAGAATCCTTGTCAAAGGAACCGAACAATGCCTCGTTTACAAACAGCAAAACCGCTTTAGAAATTACCAGGGACACCAAGATATCCGGCTCGGCTCATCAACCGGGCCGGTCCAATCATCTCCCGACTATAAACCCCGCTCTGTCCGGTTTTTCTCCGGCGAACCACGAGCCACAAACCTCGAGCCCACACTCAAAATTCGACTTCAGTGGCGCCACTTTAGGCGGTTCTAACCATTCCGGCGGTTCAAACAACAAATCGCGACCCTCGAACCAGCGCCCCGGCAACTCCGGCAAAAACAAGAAACCCCTTAATAAAAAAGCCTCTCTGATCAAAAAAATACTGCTTGTCACCTTAGTCGTATTTCTGGTCGGGATCATCAGTTTCGGCGCCTTTGTCTGGGCGTCCACCAAAGACCTGTCCTGGGATCCCGAACTCATTGACAACCTAAGCTACGCCTCCATCGTCTACGACAGCGCCGGCAATCAAATCGCCCAACTCAGCTCCCTCGAAAACCGGCTGCCCTTCGCTTATGAGGATCTGCCGGATATGCTCATTGAAACCATCATCGCCGTCGAAGATCAACGCTTTTACAAACACGGCGGTTTTGACCCTCTCCGCATTGTTAAGGGCGCCATTAACACCCTGATCAATCCTAATAAGCCGGAAGGCGGCAGCACCATCACGACCCAGCTGGCCAAAAATACCTTCATCGAAGCTGAAAACAGAACCTCCGGCGGCCTGAAAGGCATCCAGCGTAAAGTTCAGGAACTGGTTCTGGCCATGCGCATAGAACGCGAATACGAGAAAAAAGAAATTCTCTTTACCTACCTAAGCCAGGTCTACCTCGGCCATGGCGCCTATGGTGTGCGCTCCGCCGCTCAAGTGTATTTCGGCAAAGAGCTGGATGAACTCACACCCTCGGAGATCGCTCTGATCTGCGGATTACCGCAAGCCCCCCATTCCTACGACCCTTACACCAATCCGGAATCCGCCCAAAATCGCCGCACGACCGTGCTCTTCGTTATGCTGAACCAAGGCATTATCGCCGAAGACGACTATACCCAATTCAAAGAAGAGCCCTTCACCTTTGTTTCAGAAGTCCAAAAAGGCAACGCCATCATCAAAATGGGCTCCAGCACTTCCGAAAAGCACTATCCCTATTTTGTTGATTATGTCGTCAGTTGCCTGCTGGACCCGGGCAAATACAACCTTACCCACAAACAGGTCTACGAAGGCGGTCTGAAAATCTACACCACCGTCGATCCCCAAATCCAGGCGGAAGCGGAAAAAGTCATGAAGGATCCGAGCAACTTTCCCACTGACGCCAAAGACGGCGTCCAGGTTCAAGGCGCCTTCGTCATGCTTGAAAACGCCACCGGCAGCGTCGTCGCCATGGCCGGCGGCCGCGAGTATCCGGAAGACCAACAACGCTGTTTCAATCGGGCCTCAGAAGCCAAACGCCAACCCGGTTCCTGCGCCAAACCCATTATGGTTTACGCGCCGGCTCTTGATAAAGGCAGTTATTTCACCGGTACTGTCTTAGACGACTGTCCCACCACATTCAACGGCGACTACAAACCCAAAAACTCCAGCGGCGGCAATCTCGGCCTGCTCACCATGCGTGAAGCCCTTCGCAAATCGGTCAACGTTTACGCCGTCAAACTCTACGAAGAAGCCGGCCCGGCCTACTGTTTCAACTTCGCCAAGAACTTGGGCCTGGAACTCGCCGACGCCGAATCCAGCTATCTCTCCAACGCTCTGGGCTCATTTGAGGCCACGCCCCTGGAAATCGCGCGGTCTTACACAGCCTTCCCCAACAAAGGCATGCTCAATGAAGTCCATTGTGTAACCAAAATCGTTGACAGCAACAACAGGACCATCCTGGAACCGGAACCCCAAGCCGTCAGAGTCATGAAAGAAAGCACCGCCTACATCATGTGCGACCTGATGCAAGACGCCGTTGAACAGGGAACCGGCACCAACGCCCGCATCTCCAACTGGTTTGTCGGCGGCAAAACCGGCACCACCGATTCCACCGCCTATACGGGCGGTCCGGACATCTGGTTCACCGGCTATACCCCCCTCTACACCGCCGCGGTCTGGATGGGCTTCGACCAAAGCGACAAAGACCACAATCTCCCGTCAGGCGAATACGGCGGCAACAGACCGGCTCAGCTATGGCAGAAAGTCATGACAAAGGCCCTTCAAGGCAAACCAAGGCAAGCCACGATCGGCCAACAGCCTTACGAAGTCATCGAGTTCGAATTTGACGCCTTTTCCGGACTGCTGCCCGGCCCCCTCACGCCTGACGACTTAATCTGGATAGGCCTCGGCACGGCAGAAAGCATGCCGACCGAAGAAAGCAATATCTGGGTTTCCGCAATCCCCGGTGTTACGCATCGGATTGGCCCTGTTTACTTGAATATGGATCCTAAGTTCTGGACGGTCATGGACAGATCGCCGGAAAAAGAACTGAAATACCGGCCGCCCTGGGAATCTACCGATGACCGCAACGACAGCGCAATACCCATTTACACGGCCAGCCGGAAAGGTAACACCATTTCCTTTGAAATAACCTCGCCCTTAAGCAAGAATTCGATATACAAATCTGCCCGCGTCTCCCTTCGCAACCCAGATACGAAGCAGTATGATCAGCCTGCTCAAAAGGTAACCAATTTGAGTCGGTTTAATTATTCCATTCCGTCTAAATGGAGAAGCCAGAATACGTTTGAATTTCAGATTGTTTTTGTCGACGTTTATGGCCGCGAAACTGCTCCGCAAACAATAACGGCCCGTTAATTGATGATCGCCCAGCATAGATATTCTCTGTATTCTATTCATGCCTTCATATTCATCAGCCTCCCTCGACAAAGTAAAAATAGGGCCCGCATTGCTGTTCATGTGTATGGACATATGTCCAGCTAAAACCTTCCTCTGTAAAAATAACATCATTAAACTCATCCAAATCACTTGCTGTAATGTCTTTGGGATTATCCAAAATATATCCGATTTTTTGGGAGTTAAGGAGCAGTACAGCTTTCTCACGGACCGTATTATCAAATTTTATTTTAGCATCTTCACCTTCAATGCAGGGAACATATAGATAACTGAATGTGTGCCACAAGTAACAGCTATATTTACGATTAGAAAAGCAATGTTTGCGGGCTTCTTTTTGTTGAGCCTTTGGAACGATTGCCTCAAACCAATCCTCCATATATTTTTTTACTGCTGATTTTGATATTTCAGCATATTCAATGTTGTTTCTATCTAATAATTTTGCGACCTCATTTTTTATTACTTCTTCCAATTTGCGACTTCTTTTGTTATGGTTGATCCGTTCTTTCACTTTTCTGACAAACTGCCAAGGCTTTGGCTGATAATAAAGCTTTTGTTCCGGTTTTTCGTTAAGAAGCCACGGCATCTCTTCTATGAAAAACCCCACGCAAAGAAATCCTTCGGGTATACCCTCTGGTATTGTCGCAAACAATGAATCGGCATCCATAAAGGTTAATTGAAATCTGTCGATATATACTCTTGAGTCAGGACTATCATCTATATAATTCTTTTCAACTAATTCTTCAACAGTCATTTCGATTTCTTCTGGTCTCCCACTATATCTGCCAGCGAAACAATAATGACCCGACGAGGGAAAATGCTTTTCTTTGGTCATACCGACTGTCATAACATTGCATAGGAGCGGATCAATAGCAAAGGCTTGGAAAAAGCTTTTTTCAGCCTCGGTCATGTTTTTGCAGAACTCGTAATAGTTGCGGTAACATTGAGAATCTTTATCGACGACACTAAAACTCCTGTAATATTTTTGGGTCAAATCAATGTCAACTTCGATTTTCCATTCACCGAAAGTTAGGTTCTTCTTCATGTGTATTCCCCTCAATCTTCTTGACTGACCTCTAATCATTTTTTCATCCGCCTCTGTCGATTGATGCAAATTCCAAGTTTAAAGCATCAATTATAATTTTCGGCTTTTATTATTTGACAGCCAGTATTTTCAAAAAATGTTCCCCAAAAATCCAAATCAACTAGGATGATGTTTTCATGGGAAATTGTAAAGAGAATATTCTCTTTGTTTCTATAAAAAGCTATATCAATTTGATATTCTATATCAAGAAATGAGTTGAACTGCATCAGTTTATTAATGCTTCCCCTGCAACACCTGTAAAAATGTTCAACGGCTTTCTTCTTGTCTTCCCGAACTATTATTTTTGTTCCAGGCTATGAATCTACTCTGGATTTTTTTGTTTGGAATTCAATCAATGATTGTTTTGTTGGAGGGACTACCTCCGGAAAATCATACGAATCCATGATGGGTTCTACTAAAGAAAAGGTATCACATTCCCTCATCAAATATTCCAGGATTTTGTGATAGCATCCCTTATCGATATTGGTAACATAATGCATATCCATTGAATCCCCCCAATACGCTTATTGTGGCATTGCTTTTCATTGCATCACCAGCATAACCATTATTCTGACCGTCGGCAAACACATGCCGGCACTTTTATATTGATGATCGCCCGGCATAGACATTCTCTATATTCTACAAGATTGCTTTGATGATTCTATCAACTTCATCATAATGGCCTTTACTGTTTGAGGAATACATCAACCCAAATCTCTCGGCATTATTCATAAGCATAACTACTGTATCATCATAATTCCCAAAAAATCTTGTCCCTGAATACAACCCAGAATCCGCATGTTTTGTAAAGAAGCTTTTCTCTATTTGTTTCGCTTGCTCTTGTGAAATATCCATGTATCCTTCGCTGCAGTATGCCATACACATCAACCCTTGAAAGTGTGCCATTGAGATCAGAAACTCACTTATGCTATCCGAAGTTAAGTGCCATTCCGCATCCCCATAGTTTTCATAAACAGGAGGGTTATCCTCTCTTACCTCCTCTTTCTTGATTCCCCATACGCTAACCCCTTGGTTTTCAGAATAGAATATTAGATAGTCTGAATCATCGTATTCCTGAAACTGTTCAGGCTTAATCAAAAAATCATGGCTGCTATTTAGGGCTTCATGTTTACCAAACTCCAGATAATACTCCCTCAATACTTTGGGGATACCACCATATACCTCAATCCAGTATGCGAGATCTTTTTCTGTATAACCACAAGACCCTTCTTCAATTTGAAACAACCTGTTTATTGGACTGAAATCAGTCAAAGGAACCCCTTGTTAACCGACACGCTAAAGACCCATGCAACGACACAGAGACGACAAAATGGAATAGAAACATTATTCACTCAAGCACCAACACCATGTCGTGATTCGCGACACAATGCTTAAGTCTGTTTGT
>WRHI01000129.1 GCA_009783315.1 Peptococcaceae bacterium | reverse complement strand
CCAAAAGCCCGCGTATTTTTTTCGCCTTTCGGGGGCTGCGTCGGGCGGTGAGGCGCTTGGATTCTGCCGCTCCCCAACCCCTGACGCGTCCCTCATTGAACCGTATGCATGTGCCTCATGAATGCCCCCGAATTGCCGGTTTTTGGAGCAATGAAACAGGAGTCCGTTCTACTGATTATTAAAAGATAGATCAATATAATTCTCACTGCGCTGTTAGCGTGAATAAAGAGACTGCTCATACAATCTCAAGAGTGGAACAGTCTTTTAGTTGCTCCAAAAAATCTGCTATTCGGGGGTATTCATGGGGCATATGTATACAGTTCAATGAGGCACGAGGTAGGGTTTGGTGAGCGGGAGAATCCAAGCGCCTCTCTGCCTGACGCAACCTTACAAGGTGAAAAAAATTCGCGGGCTTTTGGAGTCTCCCGCTCACCAAACCCTACCTCGGGACTGTTACGAGCCCACATAACATCCATCCCCATTCACCATTCGGTTGCGGGAGAACCCCGCAGTGGATATTTCTATTTATTTTTTTGTCGCTTCCCGCACTATTAAAGTATACACCCGGGATCGACATATTCATATTGTCGCGAGAACCCCCTTGTGTCTGTGTGTTGCGAGCAGAGCCGCCCCGCTATGTGTCGCGTTGCGCATCCCGCTATGTGTCGCGTTGAGAGTGGCGCTATGGACGGTGTTATGCATCCCGCGCATCCCGCTATGCGACATGTTGCGCGGCCCGCGCACCTCGCCCCGAGATGCTTTACATATATAGGGCCTGCGCGTGTCAACGCGTCCCATGAGCCAGCCGCTATACAGCAGAGGTTTTGTTACAGAAAGAGACCCATGCTTCGCAAGAGGTTTATGACAGAAAGAGCCCCTTGCTATTCGACACATGGTTCCACGTGGAACATGCTGACGGGGTGATGTGCTACGAGAAAAAAGGGAGAAAGTGCGTGGCCTCGGTTGTCGGTGGTTCTCGGGGAACGACGGACACAGAGGGTGATGGTTATAGAGGGCGAAACCAAGGGGGCGCCTCGCGGCGACCTTGACCATCAACGCGCCCCGTCTTGACAGATAAGGAGGGCCTGATAATCGCCTTATTCCTCGCGGCCTCAAGAACATGGGCTGCGCAGAATGGCCTTCGGGCGGTAATCGAACATCAATATTATCGCCATACTCGGGAATACTGTTTCCAAGGAGGCGATAACCATGAATGAAAAGGAAAAGGGTTTGAATCGTGAGAACGGAGCGCCGGTGGCAAACCACACAGATGTTCTTACGGCGGGCCCCCGTGGCCCCATGGTCATGCAGGATGTATGGTTTCTGGAGAAACTTGCTCATTTTGACAGAGAGGTCATTCCGGAAAGGCGCATGCACGCTAAGGGCAGCGGTGCTTTTGGTAAGTTTACCGTTACGGGCAATGTTGCACAGTACACGAGAGCCGGCCTCTTTGCCAAGATCGGCAAAGAAACGGAAGTGTTCGCCCGCTTCTCCACTGTGGCTGGGGAGCGCGGCGCGGCTGATGCTGAGCGGGACATCCGAGGGTTCGCGCTGAAGTTTTATACAGATGAAGGAAATTGGGATCTGGTTGGCAACAACACGCCAGTCTTCTTTATCCGTGACCCTATCCATTTTCCTGACCTCAATCACGCCATCAAACGCGACCCCAAAACGAACCTTCGCTCGCCACAGAGCAACTGGGATTTCTGGACAATGTTGCCCGAGGCTCTTCATCAGGTCACCATTGTTATGTCTGACCGGGGCATTCCTGCCAGTTTCCGGAACATGCATGGATTCGGCAGCCACACCTACAGTCTATTCAATGCCAAAAACCAACGGGTCTGGGCAAAGTTCCACTTTAAGACACACCAAGGTATCAAAAATCTCTCGGATGAAGAGGCTGAAGCGGTCGTTGCCAAGGACAGAGAAAGCAACCAACATGATCTGTTCTACTCCATAGAGTGCGGGGATTATCCTCGCTGGACCATGTATTTCCAGATCATGACGGAAGACCAGGCAAGGGATCACAAGGATAACCCCTTCGACGTTACCAAGGTATGGAGCCACAAGGAGTATCCGCTTGTTGAAGCGGGCGTCCTGGAGTTGAACCGTAATCCGGAGAACTATTTCGCAGACGTAGAGCAGGCTGCCTTTAACCCCGCCAGCATTATTCCTGGCGTTGGCTTTTCCCCGGACAAGATGCTGCAAGGCCGCCTCTTCTCCTATGGAGATGCTCAGCGTTATCGCCTGGGAGTCAACCACAACCTGATCCCTGTAAATGCCCCGAAATGCCCCTCTCATATCTACCATAGGGACGGGCAGATGCGTGTGGATGGTAATCAGGGCGCCACCCCCGGATATCATCCAAACAGTTCAGGAGAATGGGCCGCGCAACCGGAGCAAACGGAGCCGCCTCTTGCCTTGAAGGGCACTGTCGATCATCACAGCCAATACAGTAATGATAACTGTTTTTATCAGCCGGGTGATCTCTATCGGCTTATGACGCCTGAAAAGCGGACCCTGCTGATAAAAAACACGGCTGCGAGCATTGCGCCTGTTACAAACAACATCAAATACCGCCACGCCGCTCATTGTTATCTGGCGGACGCGGAGTACGGCAAAAATCTTACCAAGACGTTAGGGCTGAAACCAGAAAAAGTAATGGAGCTGGTTAATATGAGCATGGAGGAAAGACTGCGGACGACAAAGAACCCGGAACTCTTCTGAGTAAAGAGCTTTATCGAGGGTTCTGTTGAGGGACACCGGGTTATGGTGAAGGGGTTCCGGGTTCTTGAATGCACATTTTGGGCTTGACAAAATTTTAAATTTGATAATAAGGAATGGATTCGAATAAGTCGCAAAGGAAGTCCGATATGCGCCATACCAAATCCAAGCGTGTGCCGCGTAAGACGAAAGAATGCAAAAGGCTGCTCGTGTTGACAACGCCGGTTAGGTGGACGTCACCGGCCGGCGGCAGGGGCTTCCTTACGCCGGAACCCGGATGCAAGGGGCCGAAGGAAAGTGTCACAAAACCAACGGATTGAGGTTGCCCCAAGGTTGCGTCCAAGGCGATTACGAAAGGATTGGGATAACAGGTTTTGATTGCGGACAGGGTGGTTTCAAGGTTGCGGGCGTCTACCGGGCTCTCCAGTGTTCCGAGAATGTATATGTTCGACGGCGCGCGCGCGGCCAGCTTTGTGCCGGTAAGAGGGCCTAAAGAGTCGCCTGTTGAACGATCGCTGCCTATGCATAGCAGAATATGTGGTCGGTGTAACTGCTTGGAAATAAGAGCGCGCAAGCGGCGCTGCAGCCTATGCATACCCATAAGATCGGTATAATGCGTGCGAAACTGATTGAAGGGCAAGGCGTCGGGCTGGGGATGGATGCTCAAAAACAGACCCCCTTAAAAGATAGTGAAGTCCCCTACCAAGGGCGTTCGTAACCTTGGCGAGGGATTTCATAAGGTATCTGTTGAGAGTGTTCCCATTTGTGGAAAATCTCATGCAAAAGCGCTGTTGCCTAAACGTTAAAACGGAAATTGACCACGTCGCCATCGCGCATAAGATAATCTTTGCCTTCCAAGCGAAAGAGGCCTTTTTCCCGGGCGCCTTTTTCGCCGCCGCAGGCAATATAGTGCTCATAGGTGATAACATCGGCCTTGATGAAGCCGCGTTCAATGTCTGAATGGATAACGCCGGCGGCATGAGGGGCCTTGGTGTTTTTTCGAATGGTCCAGGCTTTGACCTCTTTGGGTCCGGCCGTGAAGAAAGTCATTAGGCCCAACAGGTCGAAGGCTCTTTGAATAAGGCGGTCGAGATCTGTTTCTTGGATGCTGAGGGCTGAAAAGTACTCGCGCCGTTCTTGCTCTGTGAAAGCCGCCAGATCAGACTCAAGCAACGCGGAAATGGCAAGGGCTTCCGCGTCTTCTTCGGTGGCGGCGGCGAAGACTTCGCGACAGTAATTGTTGCCAGAAGGATTGGCTAAAGCTGACTCAGCAATGTTCGCGACATAAATAATGGGCTTCCAGGACAAAAAGTCTATGTTCTTCTTAAGCAACGCGATATCTTCTGTTGTGAAGCCGGCTTGCATGCCGGCCAAAGCGGCTGTCTTGCCACTGTAGAAAGCCTCGCTTAGAACGTCAAGGAGTTCGCTTTCGTGTTTAGAGGACTTGTCGCCGCCCTTTATCATAGCGGAGAGTTTGAGTTTGCGTCGTTCTAAGCTTTCTAAGTCGGCAAGTATGAGTTCAAGGCGAATGGATTCAATATCCCGTGTGGGATTGACAGAACTGTTTATGTGAAAGACATTTTCGTCGTCGAAACAGCGGACAACATGGATCAAGGCGTCAGCGCCGCGAATGTCCGACAAAAACGGGTTGCCGCGGGCGGGGGTTTTTGAATCATGCGGTTTCCCGTCGCTGCGTCCCAGGCCGGCAATGTCAACAAATTCGACGGTGGCAGAGACAATTTTGTCCGGATGAACAATCTTTGCCAGACCATGAAGACGCGAATCAGGGACATTGACAATGCCGATATGCGTCTTTTTGGCTGCATGGGAAAGGGGCGTGTCCGTATCTGTTTTGGTCATGGCGTTGAAAAGCAGGGTCTTGCCAACATTGGGCAATCCGATAAGTCCTAAATGAAGTGGCATAAGTTGCTCCTCCTCTATGGCGTTTGTTTTTCTTCCGGTGATATGACGGTTATGGCGCTCTCTAGCTTGCTGCGTGATATCCATGTTTGATGGGTGCAGCCAAGGCATTGGATGCGGAAATCCATGCCGGTGCGCATGATGATCCACTCATAGGATCCGCAAGGGTGCGCCTTTCGCAACCGGACTCTATCACCCACAGACAGATTCATAATTTGCCTCCCATAACTCGTGCTAGATTTCGATGCTGTTGACGGTGGGAAAGGCCTCAAAGGGATTAATAAAGATGTTGCCAAAGAAGGTGTTGATGACTTTAATGCAGGGCCCATAGATCTCTATAAGCAACGGGTATGACTGGGCGCTTTTGGCGGTTGCTTCGAAGGTTGGCTTGAAGCCCCAAAAGGGTTCCGTTAAACCGCAGATCAGGGCTATAAAGATAATGATGCAGACGCAGCTGACAAGAAGGCCGGCCCCTTTATCCAGAACAGCGACCGGTTTTATATTCAACAGGGGTTTCATTATAACATTGATCAGAATGGAAGCAGCCACATAGATGGTAAATACGATAGTCAAAAAAGAGATGACTTTGAGGACATATGTGGTAATGGTGTTTTGAATTAGAGGCTCAGAAACGAGGGTGTTAACCGCGGGCGAAACTCTTTGACGCAGACTGAGCAAAGAATCGAGAAACTGTAGAAGAGGAACATGGAAAAGAACTGCGGCAAGAATGGCAATCACCTTGGCGCCCATGGAAGACACGCTTATGATCAATCCCCGGTTAAATCCGTTTACACCCACAAGAACAATGATAAGAACAATGACGGCGTCAAAGAAGTATTTGGAAAACATGGTGTCACCTCGCGATGGCTGAGTAAGAAGCTCCTGTTGGTGGCATCTTGGTCATGGCGTCAACCTTTGTGCCTATCCTATTGTAAAGGTATTCAAAAACGCTGTCAAATATTAAGCAGCCTTACGAGAGTAAATTCCCAAAGTAAGTTCCACAGTGGATCAGCGAGGGGAATTTAGTTCGGGACGGATTTCTGGCAGAATTAAGTCTGGGAAAAATGGGGAGGAGAAATGGAGAATTCTTATGTCAGACT
>WRHI01000128.1 GCA_009783315.1 Peptococcaceae bacterium | reverse complement strand
TTCTATCACTGGCAGATGGGGATACGACCGACGATGAGATAACAAGAGCCGTATGACGCGAGAGTGTCACGTACGGTTCTGTGAGAGCCTGAGGGTGAAACTCCTTCGGGCTACTCGACTAAGACAGCCTTGCGCTTTTTTTCTGCTCCAAGGTCTAAGAACCGCTGCCGCCACTCCCGAAGAGGCTCCGGCAGGGGGCTTGGCCGGCCCGCCGCCGCCCCTCTGCCTTGAGCTTGGCAAGTCATTATTCAAGTTTGCTGTTTGTTATCTCTTCATGCAATATCAGTAGAACGGTCTCCTGTTTCATTGCTCCAAAAACCGGCAATTCGGGGGTATTCATGGGGCACATGCATACGGTTCAATGAGGGACGCATCAGGGGTTGGGGAGCGGCAGAATCCAAGCGCCTCACCGCCTGACGCAGTCCCCGAAAGGCGAAAAAAATACGCGGGCTTTTGGAGTCTGCCGCTCCCCAACCCCTGACGTGGCACTGTTACTGGCCAGCTCGGTATCTGCCTCCAAATCACCATTGAGTTGCGGGCAAGCACCACGGCCAGCGCGGTATCTGCCTCCAACTCACCATTGAGTTGAGGAAAAACACCACGGCAGATGTCAGGTGACATCTGAGACAAGATTTGTTATTATGGTGATAGACTGGGACGCAAGCCCGGACGCGCAAAGCCCACTGGTCAAAAACCCTTCGGAAAAGGAATAAACATCTCATGCCCCTTGACCTAAAAAACTATGCCATTGACTCCCATGTCCATACTTATAGGCAAGGCGGCTTCAATATTGCCTATGATGTTAATTCCGGGTCTTTGCACCTTTTGGATGATATGACTTTCGCCTATATTGGTGAGTGGGCGGCGTATCAGAAAGCGTTTCCCCGAAGCTTGGAGCACCCGGAGGAGATGTTGGCGGCCACAGGCCGGCAGTTGACCGAGCAAGCCAAAGCAGAGATCCTTGGTGAACTGGCCGGCTTGCAGAAACGGCAGTTGCTGTTTGCCAAGCCGGTGAGCGAAGAAGCTCACGCTAAAGCTGTTAAGGCGCAGGCCCTAGGTGCCGGCACGGGGGCGGCGGCGCTCAAGAGGATCAAGGCCATCTGCCTCCATGTGGCTCATGACTGCAATCTGCGCTGCGGCTATTGTTTTGCCGGCACGGGGCATTTTGGCGGCGACCGCGGCCTGATGAGCCTGGAGGTGGGGAAGAAAGCCTTGGATTTTGTTTTCGCGGCGGGCGGCGGGCGGCCCCATTGCGAGGTGGATTTTTTCGGCGGGGAACCGCTGCTGAACTGGCCGGTGGTTCGAGATCTTGTGTTGTACGGGCGAGAGCTGGAAAGACAGACAGGCAGGACGGTAAAATTTACCATGACGACCAACGCTGTGCTGTTCACGGAGGAAGTGCAGGATTTTGTTGAGAAGGAACATATCAGTATGGTTTTCAGCTTGGACGGCAGGCCTGAGATCCATGACCGTATGCGCCCATTTGCCGACCGTTCGGGCAGCTACGAGGTTATCGCCGACCGGGTGAGCGATTGGATGCGCCGTCACAGGAAGGCTTCACGGTACGCGACGGGGACGTACGCGTATGTGCGGGGGACGTATACCCGCCACAATCTGGATTTTGACCGGGATGTTATGCATCTGGCCGGGCTGGGAATTCAGAGGATTTCCCTGGAACCGGTGGTGGCGCCACCAGGCAAGGATTGTGCCTACGCTTTGGGGCATGAGCATGTGGAGGCCCTGGAGGCGTCTTATGACAGACTGGGGGAAGAGGCGCGGCAGGGGAAGTTTGCTTTTTTCCATTTTAACGCCGGGTTGGCGGGGGTCTGTCTGCCCAAGCGTTTATCCGGTTGTGGCGCAGGGTCTGAATACCTGGCGGTCTCTCCGGAAGGGGATTTGTATCCGTGTCATCAGTTTGTTGGGCAGGAGGCATTTCGGATGGGATCCCTTGACGGTGGCTTGACCGACAGCTTGACCGGCGGTTTGACCGGCGGTTTGTCCGACAGTTTGTCCTGCGCCTGGGAGTGTGTGTTGGAGAACGCTGCGGTACTGACGGAACAATTTCGCCGGGCGAACGTCTACGGCAAGGCGACGTGCCGGGAGTGTTGGGCGCGTTTTTCTTGCAGCGGCGGCTGTCACGCGGCCAATGTGACTCATGGGGGGTCTTTGTATGATGTTTATGAGCTGGGATGCGTTCTGCAAAAGAAAAGGCTGGAGGTGGCATACTATTTACGGATCTGTGAAACAATGGATAGTGATTCGCCTGAGACTCTTATGCAATCAATTTAGCAAATGAGGTGTCAATATGTTCAATAAAAAATCTCAAAAAAAAGTTATTATTATTGTGGCGGTGTTTTTGTCTCTGGCCTTGGCCGGGTCTGCGTTCGCCGGTTTCGGGTCTATGTTTACCAAATCTTCCGACAATAGGAATACGGCTGCCGGGGTGACCGCTCAGGAACAGTATGATCAGCTGTTGGCGCAGATTGCGATGTATGAGGAAGCGCTGGCTAATAATCCTGAGTTAGGGCTGCACAGTTATCTCGCTGATCTTTATTGCCAAAAGGCTTATTCCGGCATGTCGCCGGATTCCTTATCCGATTGGGGTAAAGCCGCCGACAATTATCAGATAGCTTATGAGGCGGCGCTGGCTGATGAGGCGGCCCCAAAGGATATTGAGGATGAGACTCAGAATGAGGATGAGGACCAGGCTCAGGATGAAGAACCCGCGGAAATAGAAAAACGTTCATCGGGAGTTTTGTATAATCTGGCGTATGCGTTCTATATGGCGCAAAGATATGAGGATGCCAAGGTCGCGTATCTCCGTTTGATGGAGATTATACCGGATGATGTTGATGTGTGTTATATGTACGGCAGGGTGTTGTTGGATGGGTTTGCCGATAAGGACGGAGCGGTTGAGCAGTGGGAAAAAGCTAAGACCCTTACCGAGGACGAAGGGGCGTTGAGTGTGCTCAATGATTTGATTCAGGGAGCGCAAGGCGTCACGCAAGAAACGGAACAAGAGACGGAGTAAGTTGCCGCAAGAAACCATTTGAGGGGAGGCCTGAGGTGTGGATTTTTGTTCCCTGTCCAGCGGAAGTTCAGGCAATGCTCTTGTTGTGGGGGAAGAGGGCCGGTATTTTCTTGTTGATTGCGGTATCAGCGCCGGTCGGGCGGAGGCTTGTTTGGATCAGGTGCAAATTCCTGTCCATCAGATCGAGGGTATTGTGGTGACCCACGAGCATTCGGATCATATCCTTGGGGTGGGAGCTCTGGCCAGGCGTTTAAGGATTCCCGTCTATGCCGGGGATCTGGTTTGGGAAGCTATGGAAAAGACTTTGGGGCGTTTGACTTGCGAGCAAAAAAGAACCGTTGAAGACGCAGCGGCTGTGGCAGGGCTGCAGGTGGATTTTTTTGCGACGTCTCATGATTGCCGTCAGGGCAAAGGGCTAAGAATTGAGGGGCGGCAAGGAACCCTGGGTGTCCTGACCGATACAGGTATGCTGACAGAACGGATGCATAAAGCGTTGACCGGTTGTACATGTATTGTGATAGAGGCTAATCATGATCTTGATCGGTTATGGCGGGGAAGATACCCCCAGAGCCTTAAGAAGCGCGTGGCGGGTGTCCATGGGCACCTGAGCAATATTCAGGCGGCAGAGGGGTTGTGCCGGTGGGTGCAGGACAATACCCAACGGGTTGTGCTGGCTCATCTGAGTGAAGAAAACAATTCACCGGAACTGGCGTTGCGGACGGTGTGTTCAATTCTGCGGGATTCGCCGGTAAAGCGGCGCTGTCCGCGGCTGAAGATCCGTGTGGCGCCGCGGCATGGGCCACATGAGCTGATAACCATAGACGACGATCCGGTGTTGTTGGGAAAGGAGGCCTGATTATGGAGTATTATGGTCAGGATCGCAGGAGAAGTATTCTGCCTGTTTTTTTGGCGGCGCTGCTGGGCGCTATGGTGGGGGGATTGTTGGTTGTCTGGTATATGTCCAATGTGAAACAGGCCGGCCCGGTAACGAATGTAGGGGACAGAGTCATCGACGTGGGGCAGTATGTCGCCAGCAATCCGGCTGATTATCCGGCCACGGCGATCAGTGAAGCGTTACAGCCGGCGGTTGTGGGGGTTTCTAATTTCCAAAAGGGCGGCGGCTACGGCTTCTTCGGCGGTTCGGGGCTGACTGAAGTGGGCAGCGGGTCGGGGTTTATTTATGACGCCGCCAACGGTTATATTGTGACGAACCACCATGTTATTGAAGACGCCGCTGAAATTATGGTTACGCTGTACGACGGGCGCAATGTTCAGGCTGCTTTGGTGGGAGGGGATACCCGCACGGATCTGGCTGTCATCAGAATTGGTGAGACGGACAACCTCAAAAGCATGCCTATTGGCGATTCCAACAGTTTGCGGGTGGGGGAGCCTGTTATCGCCATTGGGAATCCGGGCGGACAGGCCTTTGCCAACTCGTTGACCCAGGGTATTGTTTCGGCGCTTAATCGTTTTCTGGAGTTGCGGGGGGAAGCCAGCTTCAACCTGATTCAGACCGACGCCGCTATTAATCCCGGTAACAGTGGCGGACCGCTGGTTAATTTCAGCGGTCAGGTCATTGGAATTAATGCTGCTAAAAACAACATGCGCGGGTTTGAGGGCATGGGGTTCGCGATTCCGATATCGGACGCTGAGCCGGTGATTAAGCAGTTCATTGAGAAAGGTCATGCCAGTTATGCCGCTTTGTTGGTCAGTATTAATGAGGAGTATACGCCGGAATACGCCGCTTATATTAATTCGCCGGAAGGGTGTTATATCGCGCGGACAGAGTCCGGTGGGGGAGCGGAACGAGCCGGTATCAAGGCGGGGGATATTGTGACGGCTGTCAACGGCGCGCCCACGAAGAACGCTCTTCAGCTCAGCCATGAGTTGTTTAAGTATAATGCGGGGGATACGGTTGATGTGACTTATTATCGGGATGGCGCCAGCAGTGTGGTTCGGGTGGTGCTTGGGGAACTGCGCAGCTGATCTGAGATGCTGGTTCCCGTTGCCGGATCACAATGAGGTTTCGGTGAAGAGCCCTTGATCAATCAAGAATCAGGGTGAACGGGATGAGCGCATCGCCTTGATGTGTTTGAGGGTATTGTCGGCGGATAAGCGTCGATATTCGGCTGATTCAACCGCGTAGATGGCGATTTTTCCGTCTTCATTGCTGTGGACGCCCCAGCCGTATCGTTTGGTTAGGGCTGATGACCGGAAGCATGGCCGGCCTTTGGCGAAAAACGCTTCTCGGCTAATGCCTCTGCGGTGGCCGTTTGATTCATAGAGCACGTCGTCCGATGTGTATTTGTAGGGATTGTTTAGGAGCATGTCATATTCGATTTGAGCCGCTGTTTTTGGTTCCCTGGCTGGTGGCGCGCCGGCCACGGACACGGGGCAGTCTGCGGCAACTTCAATAAGAGTGTTGAAGGTGTTGGTGGTGTGTGGTTTCATGGGGATCAACTCCTCTACTATGTTTTTGGGTTACTATTTCACAATGAGATGGTGTTTTTCCTGTTTGGGGCACGGGTGCATATTTTAAAAGTGCAGGAAGGGACAAAAAAATAAATAGAAATATCCACTGCGGGGTTCTCCCGCAACCGAATGGTGAATGGAGATGGATATTATGTGGGCTCGTAACAGTCCCGAGGTAGGGGTTGGGGAGCGGGAGACTCCAAAAGCCCGCGAATTTTTTTCGCCTTTTGAGGTTGCGTCAGGCAGAGAGGCACTTGGATTCTCCCGCTCACCAAACCCTACCTCGTGCCTCATTGAACTGTATACATATGCCAC
>WRHI01000127.1 GCA_009783315.1 Peptococcaceae bacterium | reverse complement strand
CAATGAGGCACGAGGTAGGGTTTGGTGAGCGGGAGAATCCAAGCGCCTCTCTGCCTGACGCAACCTCAAAAGGCGAAAAAAATTCGCGGGCTTTTGGAGTCTCCCGCTCACCAAACCCTACCTCGGGACTGTTACGAGCCCACATAATATCCATCTCCATTCACCATTCGGTTGCGGGAGAACTCCGCAGTGGATAATTCTATTTATTTTTTGTCGCTTCCTGCACTTTAAAATATGCACCCGTTACAGATCAAACCCTTGACAACACCGCGCCAATCCTGTACATTTAACCCAAGAGTTACTTAAATAACACATGACCCGTTCAGCACAAAAAGGGAAACTATGTCCACAAAGATCGCCAACGCGGAACTCGAAATCATGCGCATCCTCTGGCGGGAAGGGCGGCCCCTCTCTTTCGCGCAACTGCGCGAGGAACTCGCCAACAGAAAGGGCTGGAACAAATCAACCACACAAACCCTTATTTTGCGCCTGCGCAAAAAAGACATTGTCAGCGCCGATTTTGGGGATACGGTGATGTACAGCCCCAACATCAGCGAACAGGAGTTCCTGGAAGCGGAAGAACAGAACTTCCTTAACAAGCTGTTCGACGGCAACGCCAAAAGCTTCGTCAGCGCCCTCTGCCGCAACGGCAAACTAAACAAGAACGACATCAGCGAATTTATGTCTATGTTTGAAGAGGATGATGACACAAAATGACCGATATCATCATGTTTATGAGCGGCATCGTCCGCGCCATCCTTGTCATGTCCCTTGCCGGCAGCGTGTTGGCGTTGGTTTTTCTGCTTATCAAACCGCTGATACGCCACCGACTCCCCCGGACAGCCCAATACTGTTTGTGGCTTGTGGCCCTTGCGGCGCTGCTGCTGCCCGTATCGAAAATCCTTGTCCTTCCTGAGAAGGCGGCCTTCATCGCGCCGATATATACCGCTGTAGACTATAACGTGGCAGCGGCTGTGACAGAAATCCTTCGGACAACCTCCGACACACCTGCCGGCTTGACGCCTACCTTCTCCGCGTCAGTCGTACCTGACACGTCCGCAATGGCGGATCCGGCAGCCACATCAGACCCGACAGCCGCATTAGACCCGGCGTCAGCATCGAATCCGGACTCAGCCAAATCGGGCTCAGCCACGTCAAAGAGAACAGCAGCCTCCGCCCAAATCTTCGTAATCTTCATAGCTCTCTATCCACTAGGCTTTATGCTGGTGCTTCTGTACAATATCATCACATACGCCTATTTCATGGGCAAAATCCGCTTCCGCAAAACCGCTTCACCCGCAAGTTACGCCGTGTTTTCCCAATTGTGCGGCGGCAAACCCGCTCCGAAGTTGTACCTGAGCCCAATGGCGGCAACGCCCATGTTGGTGGGGGTTTTCAGACCCATCGTTCTTTTGCCTAATCGAGAATATACCAACGCTCAGCTCAAAAGCATCCTTCTGCACGAACTCACACACTTGCGCCGGCGTGACGTGATCGTCAAATGGCTGACAATATTTTCCTGTGCTTTGCATTGGTTCAACCCCATCGTCTGGTTAACCCGGCGCGAAATCGACCGCACGTGCGAACTTTCTTGTGACGCGGCCGTGGTTAGCGGGCTGAATCGCAACAACAGAAACCATTACGGCAGGACGTTAATACTGATGGCCGCCGATATGAAAGCCCCACGGGCCGTCCTTTCCACAACGCTGTGTGAAGAAAGAAGAGATCTGAAAGAACGGCTGCACGCAATAACAAATCACAAACCCCTGAAGGGGGCCCTTCTTGTGGTTTCCACAGTGGCCATCATGGCGGCGATGGGCACCGCTTGCCTGCTGGGTGCCTCAACCGGCAATGCCGCGGCGTCGCCGCTGTCCGGCGCGTCCGCCGGCAACTCTAACGCGGTTTTTGACGAGATGTCTGACGAGGACACACTCAGCACGAAATACACACTCATCTATGATTTCGCGACAAACGGCGGTTCTTCCGCCACCAAAACCATGGAGATTATCGCCGGCGGCGTCTTGGTGGATCTGTCCCCTCAAGCTATGAAAGACGGCTGGCGTTTTGTCGGCTGGAACACGGATCCTTACGCTGTTGTGGGGCTGACCGCTTTCACCATGCCCGCATCCGATATGATATTGTATGCTGTTTATGAGAAATTGCCAGCAGCGCCGCCAACCGATGACAGCAACTTGATTCCCAACGGTGATTTTGAATTGCCGTTGATCCCCTTTGTGAACTTTGGGAATGCTGACCTGAACGGCACCAATACCTTTACCCTTGACACCGTGAACGTTAAGGACGGGAAAGCCTCTTTGAGGATACAGCAGGAAACCCGCAACGCTTTTGCCGGCTACCCGGTTTCCCTTGAGCGCGACGCCACCTATGATTTTTCATTCGATATCTTGATTCTATACGATTCAGATGGAAATCCTGTTTCCGATCTTCCTGTTGTCAGGAATTTCGTATTTGCTGACAGCAATGCCTGGATGTATAATAACCAAAATCACCTTCTAACTGTTGCCACAATGAGCAGCGGCGAATGGCGGCATATATCAGGTTCCTACGTGCCTGATTCTTCGAGGCTCCATCCCGGCGCAACTCCCGAAAACGCTTATTTCGCGATTTATGTGGCGGCAACCGGGCCTGTCCCTGACGGAAAACCTGTGACTTATGTCATTGATAATGTGAGGCTGGTCAAGAGAAAGTAGTGGCAGGATGTTGCCCTGGATAATCCAAGAGGCTGCCGCATAAAGGTTTTTCTAAAAAACGTTTTGCGGCAGCCTCTTCCTATGAATCGTCTCGCTTGACGGCCTAATCCATCAGCAAGAATCTTGGTTCGCCCTGACTGGGGAGCACAAACTCCCGGAAATTGTTTTCGTCGTCAATCCTGTCAGCAGAATTCGTATAGCTGCCCAGTGCACCGGTCGTGCCACTCCAAAACATGAGATAGCGTGGCTTCACGTCTAACGAATCGAGGAATGCCGGATACTTCTCCAGCCATACTGCCGCCTCTCGTTTGTTAGAATATTTGAACCCTGTCTCCGCTATAGCAATCGGTAACCCTCCCTCTTCAGAGGCAATTTGTTCCAAATGCCTGTAACATTTCGAAAAGCTTCCACCATTGTCCAGCATTGGCGTATTCGGCGGTAAGACGGCGTTATCGTTCTCATCCTTAACCATCTCAATATACGCGTCCATCGCCACCACATCCACATACATTGAACCGGGCCAGTATGGACGCCAATTCGGAGTTGTCGCCACAATATCCGGCGCCCACACCCAGATAAGATGCCTCAGCCCCTTATCATAGGTCAGATATTCCCATGTGAACCTCCAAAGCTCCACGCTCTCTCTTTTTCCGTCTTTCACCTTCGATTGGCCCCACCAGAACCAGTTGCCATTCATTTCATGAAACGGTCTGTACAGAATCGGGATCAGCTCTCCGTCATCCGTTTTGAGATCCAGAAGATAGTCCGCCAATTCATCCAGATAGGCTTTGTACGCATCATGATGACTCCCGCCCGGCATGATGCGCGGAATGACAACGACGCGTTGATCTTCCTTTTTATCTTCCTTTTTATAGACCCAGGAATCCCAAGCATCCCCATATCCTTGAGCAACCTTGGCGCTGATATCGTGATCATATTGGTCATAGGTTACAAAATTCGGCATATGGTCGGTCATTGTTATGATCCCGCCCTGATTTGCTTTGTCGATGATATATTGTCTCGTTTCCTCCCGGCTGAGCAATTGGTTCCCGTAAGAAACCGCGCCAAAATAGGCCGTGTAATTGTACTGCGCACTATGGTAATTAAACCCGAACACCAGAGGGTCCTTCCCTAAAATATCTTTCTGCAGCGCCCATTCTATTTTATGCGGTGTAGACGTCTCGCCGGATCCCTCTCGGGCGCCGTACCAATACCCGCCCAGCGCCGGTTTCGGATTCTCACGATTGAGCCAGGTCAGAAGTTCCCTGGTTTTCGGAGTGCGATCAATGGCCTTGACCAGGCTCACATTGTCAATAACATAGGTTACAGATTTGAGGTCGGGTGTGCGATGCACATAGATTGAGAACCAGGCGTCCCTAGGGGTGGCGTTGGCATCGAGCTTCGTGGGATCGGCTGTAAAGGAACCTTTCACGGTCTTCCATGTTCCGGTGCTCATCTTGTCTTTGAATACGATGAGATGGTTTTGATTATGATTTGTGGCTTTCTTGTCGGAGAATACGAAGTTGGTTACCACATCAAGATTTGTGACGTCTCTTTCCTCGGAATCCTGAAGCAGCATGATGTCATATTTGTATTCGTAGGTGCAACCCCACTCCAAAGGAACGGGATAACCGGCAAAAGCGTTGTTTGTGTTTTGCTGAACCCTTAGCGCGGCTTTCTCGTTATAGCTTCCTCCAATGTTAATGATATGGGGGCGGGTTTCGATCTGAAAAGCGCTGGTTCCGTTCAGGCTGGGATCTCCAAAATTTCCAAACTGTATTGGCAATTCAAAATCGCCGTTGGGAATCATATTATCACTCTCTTCGCCTTTTCCGCTCTCCCACACTTTCACATTGTCGATGAGGTACGTCATTTGAAGGTTTGCATCAATGGGGGTATGGACATAAAACGCGAAGTACGTATCCTCAGGGGTGGCATTGTCAGGAAGATCGTTCACAACAGAATAGGATCCTTCTATCGTCTTCCACGCGCCGCTGTCCGCAAAATACCTTTTGGGAACGAAATGGTTATTGTCGCCTTTTGAAGGATCTGTAAAACGGAAAACAACAGGCACTTCATAGTTGTTGAGTACAGTGTTTCCGTGATTGTCTTCGAGCAACATGATATCAAATTTGAAGTTGTAGGTCTTGCCGCGTTCAAGAGAAACAGGGAAGGCTGCAAAAGCGTCTCTTTCCTGCTCATCGACTCTTAAAGCGGTGGTTTCGTTACGGTCAGTAAGGTTAGCGGAGCCTGTTTCAAGGGTGTAGATGTTGGTTCCGGTTCTGGTTCCGGTTCCGTTCATGGACCGCGGGGCATACGCTTCGAAATCGCCGTTGGGGATCATGTTGCCATTGTTGACCGGCGGGGCAATGGCTTGCCAGATCGCGGTAAGCGTCATATCAGAGACAAGGTTAACTTCCTCACCTACGCTGTATCGATCACCGGTAGTGTTGTCCTTCCAACCGTCAAAGGCATAGAGGGTATTGTCGTTGTCCTTTTCAAGAGGCCCAGCCAGACTTAATGCCGAATACCATACATTATTGGTGTCGCCGCTGTTGACGCGCTGAGTCTGGCTCCCGGGCTGTGGTTGCGCCGAGCCGCCATTGGCGTCATAGGTCACTGTGAATGTGCGTTCATACAGGCCATAGAAGGGCACGTCGGCGCTTATTTCCATCGCGGTAATCTCTGTGGCCGTGGGATTGTCCCCTATGGGGCTCCATCCTCTGAATGTCCAGCCGGCATAGTCGCCACGTTGTGGGAAGGGAACCGGCCCGGCGGAGTCTCTGTTGTAAATCGGCACGTCTATAACCTGGGGGGGGCCTTCATAGTCGTAGAATGTCGCCTGCAATGTTTTCTTGTAGATGGCGTACAGAACCTTATCTTCCTGTGGCATAGGGTAAGAAAGCAATCCTTCATGTCCGTCCGGGTCTGTATGCCAGCCCACAAACGCCCAGCCGGATTCTGGCTTTTCGCCTCTGAGGGCTCCATTCAGATCCCCATTCAGATCTACACTCAGATCCACCACTGTGCCACTGATGACCGGTATCCCTTCGATTTTCGTCTCAGCGTTACCCAAGGTTCCCTCTTTCACGCCACCATTTGTCCCG
>WRHI01000126.1 GCA_009783315.1 Peptococcaceae bacterium | reverse complement strand
ACGCCATCGCTAAATACATTGGAGCATACAATCAAACCGCCAAGCCGTTTATTTGGAAGAAGCGAGAGGTAAAGGGGTCACAGATCAAAGATAAATTGTCGAATTTACGCGGTTAGACACTAGGGCAGTTTTGAACCCAAGGGACATTGGGAGGAAGACTTCGTATTCATTGCGACTCTTGTCTTCATCTTTAAACTCCCAACTATCAGCATTGCTGATAGTTACCATCCCTAACCCCTGATCCCTGATCCCTTCTCCTAGCCCCTGTCCCAGAGATAGGTGGACATATTCGGATGATTATGGTAAAATGAACAAAAAGGGACAACCATAGCTATACATACTAAATAGCTTTGATCAATAGATTTTTGTAATAACAGTGGGTTTACCACCCATGTCGGCGTTTCGAAAGGAAGGTCCGAGATGTCAAGAAAACTATATTGTTTCGTTATTTCCTTCGTTATCGTTTTGTTTTGCACAGGGTTCTTTGTTGCTTGCGGCACCGATGGGCAAGAGGGTCAGAATAGCG
This sequence comes from Peptococcaceae bacterium, assembly GCA_009783315.1. Lineage (GTDB taxonomy): Bacteria > Bacillota > Desulfitobacteriia > Desulfitobacteriales > Syntrophobotulaceae > WRJI01. The sequence continues at coordinate 5,444 of WRHI01000126.1, read as the reverse complement.
GCATGGGCTCGGATGCGGATTTTCACGCCCCAGAATTGGCTGAAGCCCCAGAGACGGACTCTGAAAATGACGAAAACCGGGATGAGCTTGCAAACCAGGCTCAGGATACAGAGGCGAATAGCAGTCCCAATAATGGCGTTGACAGCAGCGGCAGTACCAACAATGCCAATACAAATGGGAATAGTAACAAAGATACTAACACGAAGACTAACACGAATACCAACACCAACACCAACAAACGAACCGGCAGTGATAGCAACACCTCAAACACCAACAACCCAAACTCAAGCGCGAAATCTGCGCAAAATACTGTTCCCGCAGCAGGATTTGCCGCCTCTACGTCTCAAACAAGGGAAGATTTGGTAGTGGAGGTGGTTCGTCTGGTGAATGTGGAAAGATCCCAAATGGGTTTGGCGCCGGTTACGGAGGATGAGACCCTGTCGATGGCTGCCCAAATACGGGCGAACGAAATCCTTGAACTGTTTGATCATACCCGCCCTAACGGTCAATCCTGTTTCAGCCTTTTGACTGAGTACAAAATCCGCTATTCCGCTTGCGCCGAGAACATCGCCAAAGGATATGATTCGCCTGAAAAAGTGATGAAAGGATGGATGGATTCCGACGGCCATAAGACAAACATTTTAGGGAGTTATACGAAGATTGGTGTGGGGGTAGATGAATGGCGAAGTTCTAACGGCGTCACTTATTATGTCTGGACGCAGTTTTTTATTAAATAGTCAGAAGAGTCAGAGACTCAGCCGGGGAGTCAATTAAATTCATAAATTACAACCAATAATTTTTCAAATTAGAAATGATTGTTCGGCATGAAACATGATAAACAGGGAAAATTATAAGGGAGAATCAAAATGCGAAATATTTTGATTCTTTTTGATTTGGAGGCATTTATGCCTGGAGGGACACTGCGTGAAAAAAACTGGCAGAATCAGGTTTGCCGCATTTGTTCTCATAGCATGTGCTTTCTCCTTACTCAGTTTGCATCCGACATCGGTGTTTCATTCAGCAAATAATGATTTGCCGCAAAATGATATTTTAAGTGTCGCTGAACAAGGCGCCGGCGAGCGAGCGGGGGCGATCAAGCCGGACGAAGAAAGGGCGGAGCAATCTCAGAACCTGGGGTTGTTGCATCCGAATAAACCAAGTGACGAGAACAGGCTCCAGCTCCTGCCTGGCGGACAGTCAATCGGTATTTCCCTGCAGACTCAGGGTGTGCTGGTCGTAGGATACGCCCCGATCCTGAATGAGAAGAATGAAGTTTGTTACCCGGCCAAAGAAGCGGGTATTAATATCGGCGATGTTGTTCTGTCGATTAACGGGACCAAAGCTGTTAACGACATGCAGGTGGCCGAGCAAATCAATTCTTTGTGCCAGGATCAGCAAGATATTTCCTTGGAAATTAAACAAGGGGATAAAGTGATCACAAAAAATATCAAACCGATTTTTTGCGAAGAAACAAAACGCTTTCGTGTAGGATTGTATATCCGTGACGAAGCGGCCGGTGTGGGAACTCTGACCTTCATGGACCCTCAAAGCAAGATTTATGGCGCTTTGGGGCACGTTATTACGGACGTTGATACGCATAAACCCATAGACTTGGATAATGGCCGAGTGGTGGAATCGACAATTCATTCCATTGAAAAAAGTCAAAAAGGTCAACCAGGCGAAAAAATTGGCTCCTTTATCACGGATTCCGCGTTTCAGGGATCAATTCTCAAGAACAGCACCAGCGGTATCTACGGAAGTTACCAAAAAGAATTGCCTGGCAGTTTCTATCCGCAGCCTATTCCCATCGGTTATCTTGCCGAGGTTAAAAAAGGCCCGGCAAAAATTTACACGGTTCTTCATGATAACACGATCGGTGAATTCGATGTTGAAATCGAAAAGGTTAATACCGGACATGGCAGCCGCAATTTCGTAATTCGGATTACCGATACAGAATTGCTAGAAGTCACCGGCGGTATCGTCCAAGGCATGAGCGGAAGTCCTATTGTGCAGGATAGCAGGCTTATCGGCGCTGTGACCCACGTTTTCGTTAACGATGCGACACGGGGTTACGGTATTAGCATTGAGAGTATGATCAAAGATTCGGGTATCCCATCGAAAGATAAAGCAGCAACCGCCCTTTCGGGCGGTTTTTTTTTGACTTTCGGGTATCTTGGGATACGAATTCGGTATTCCAGGAATTGATTGGAAGGACTTGCCGGGCTCTTGTCGAAGATTATTGCAGATGGAGTGTGACAATGGACAATGGACAATGGACAATGGAGAAGGCTGATATCCTTCAGCCTGTGGATCAATGGACAATTGATAATGGAGAAGGCTGATATCCTTCAGCCTGTGAGACAGTTAATGACAATGTTAGGCTAATCGTTTTTATTAAACTGATCGTGGAAACGTTATCGAGCCGCATAGACAGTTTGAAACGAAATTGTGACGGATAGATTATTAAAAGGGGAATTTGGATATGGATCGAGCAATCAGAATCGTTGTGGCCGATGATAATCGGGAGTTTGCAGGTATCCTTGAACAGTTTTTTTCGATTCAATCCGACATGGAAGTGACGGGCGTTGCTTATAACGGTGCTGAGGCCATAGATATCCTGCGTTCTCGGCCTTGTGACGTTGTTGTGCTTGATATGATTATGCCGAATGTCGATGGGCTTGGTGTTATTGAGGCTATGCAGGATAAGCCGGATAAGCCGAAAATTATTGTGTTGTCTTCCTTCGGACATGAAAATGTCACTAAAAAAGCGATTGAACTGGGGGTTTCTTATTTTTTGCTGAAACCTTTTGATTTGGAGGTTCTCTGTAAGAGGATCCGCCAGCTTTTTGATGATAAAAAAGACCAATACAGTTATACTCTGCAAGAAACAAGCCCGAGTTTGTACGTTTCTCCTGAGCGTGCCGAGTCTCAACAGGTTTCGGCGCCGAAGCAAAAACTTAGCGAACAGGAATTGTCGATGCGGATTACTAAGATTATTCAATATATGGGTGTGCCGGCTCATGTGAAGGGATACCAGTATTTGCGGGACGCTATTCTGTTTGTTATTGACGACGGAGAACTTATTGGCAAAGTCACGCGCGAGTTGTATCCGAAGATTGCCGATTTATACAACACGTCGGCTACCCGTGTGGAACGGGCTATCCGTCATTCGATTGAGTTAGCATGGGATCGGGGCAACATTGATTATATCAATCGTGTTTTTGGTTATACCATTAGTACTGAACGGGGTAAGCCTACGAATTCTGAGTTTATCGCCCTTGTCGCCGATAGATTGAAGACGTTTGAAGCGAATTCGGATTTGCTGGCAATTGATGGCTAGTGTTTGTGTGAAATGAGGAGAGAGATGCGTCAGAAGTTTATTCGCTATTTGCGCGCTAACTGGCTGATCCATTTGACTTTGGGCTGCGCTTTTTTGGTAGGCGTGAGCTTGGGCGCTTTGGGTGTTCACTATTTAAGTGACAACACTGTGGTTGATTTGAATAGGTTTGTTGGGTCGCTTTTGGAAGAACAGCCCGGGTCGGTGGATTTGTCTTTTTCTTATCAGCTTCTGCGGGATAATTTGATTATGATGCTGTTGATTTGGGTGCTGGGACTGACGGTGGTCGGGATTCCACTGATTTATCTCATTGTGGGGATTCGTGGCGCGGTTTTTGGTTTTTCTGTTTGTTTTATTATTATATCAAAAGGGCTGGCGGGGTTAGGGTTTGTGCTGCTGGCTATTCTGTTGCCTTCAGTCATCTTTTTTGTCTGTTTGCTGTTGGCTTCGGGGCTGGCGACGCGGTTTTCCTTTTCTTTGCTGCGCAGCCGGGCGTCGGGGAAACCTTTGTGGAGCTATTTCTCGCAGTATTCTTTGTTGTTTATGCTGACGACGGCGGGGTTGGCGGCGAGCGGGTATGTTCAGGTGGTATGTACGGCTTTAGGGATAGGGTTGATTCGATAGATCGGGCGGGGGGTGCTTTGTATGCTGCAGGATTATATTGGCTACCTTAAGATGGAAAAAGGCTTGTCAGATAACACGTGCCAGAGTTATGAGCGGGATTTGCGTCAGTTGGGGGAATTTTTGCGGGAGCGTGGCCAGGACTTTCTGACGTGTACGCCCCAAGATCTTTATGCCGGTGTGCTTTCTCATCGTTCGGCGGGTAAAGCGTCGAAGGCGATTGCCCGCTATATTTCGGCTTGGAAGGGTTTTTTTGCTTATTTACTGGTGGAGGGGCAACGCGGTGATAACCCGGCTTTGCAGCTGGCGCCGCCGAAGAAGGAACGGACGCTGCCCCATGTTCTGTCGGAACAAGAGGTTCTACTCATGGTCGAGGATGGCGTGCGTGAGGAGGATCCGCGGGAGTCCGGCGAGGAGTTCCGGCGGGAGCCCCAAGAGGGGTTCGGTGAGAGGGCGGCTGATGAAAGGGTGTCCGGTGAAGGGGTCAGACAGGAAACGGACGAACGGAAGGAGTCGGGGCAGGAGGTAAGGCAAGAGCGCCGGGAGAGCAGAGCCCGGGACACGGTGCTGGAGAAACGGGATCACGCTATGATGGAAGTTCTGTACAGCTGCGGGTTGCGGGTTTCTGAGTTGATCGGGCTGAGCCTGAATGATATCTCCCTGGATCTTGGTTTTGTGCGGTGCCGCGGCAAGGGGGGCAAAGAGCGGGTGGTGCCGTTGGGTGAGTTCTCGATTCAGGCTCTGAACACGTATCTGTTGTCTGCCCGGCAGATTTTGCTGGCCCGCAATCCGCGGCCGAACGCCAGGAACACCCAGACGCTTTTCTTGAACGCCCGGGGCTGTCCGATGACGCGTCAGGGGTTTTGGGACGTTATGAAGAAACGCGCGGAGCGGCGGGGACTTCAGACCAATATCTATCCCCATGTGATCCGCCACAGTTTCGCGACCCACCTGCTGGATCACGGCGCGGATCTGCGCAGTGTGCAGGAGATGCTGGGCCATAGCGATATATCCACAACGCAGATCTACACCCATGTGAGCCGGAAACATCTGCAGGAGGTGTTCCGGAAGAGCCATCCAAGGGCGGTGGAGGAATAGAGGGGATGCTTGATCAAGCTGTTAAGCAGCGAATTCGTGAAGGCGATTCAATGACATAAATCTCGTCACATAAAGCTTCAATATCGTCCTTATTGTGGCTCGCCAATATGATCAATTTGTCGTCTTTGGCGTTGATCAGGAAGCTCCTTAGGGCCCGCTGAAAAACAGGCCCCTTTCTCAACGTGCAAAACCCACTCTTAGTCTTACTGCAAAAAAATCAGCAACAATGCTCTGGTAATCCGGAAAATAACGATTTGTAAAAAGGCGCAAAAAGGCTCTTAGAACATATGCTATGTTCATGGCCAGGATAGTAAGTGCCGCTTCTGTTTCTGCTGTGTCCCTCAGGGTTGCCATGATCAAATTCATGCCGTAGCGACGCTTGGCAATC
>WRHI01000125.1 GCA_009783315.1 Peptococcaceae bacterium | reverse complement strand
GCCTCACCGCCCGACGCAGCCCCCGAAAGGCGAAAAAAATACGCGGGCTTTTGGAGTCTGCCGCTCCCCAACCCCTGACGTGGCACTGTTACTGGCCAGCGCGGTATCTGCCTCCAACTCACCATTGAGTTGCGGGAAAACACCGCGGCAGAAAGCTCTGCTTATCCTTATCGTCAGTTCATGCACTTTTTAAATATGCACCCTTTATTGAATGTTCATATGCTGATTCAACAATTTGCTTTCCGCTTCGGACAAGCGTAGATAAAATGGCGCGCACCCAGGCAAAACCTTCATTTCTCGTGCGTAAGCACATTCTAAGGCGGTATAGGAACCCCGTGGCAAAGCCTGTTCCGGCGGCAAAACGACTGCCTTTTCGCCCAATTCACATGTGATAAGCCTTCGTGCATCCGCGTTGAGAACACCATCCCCAGCGAAGAGAAACTTTGTGTGGTGTCCAGCGGTCTGTTCCGTTTGCTTCGTCTGTCTAGGTTGCTCTATACGTTCCAACTGTTCCATTTGTGCCAGCTTCCGCAAAAAATCCGCCGGTGTAACCGCCCGGGGAGGAAGAACACAAACACGGCTATGTAGGGTCATCCATCGATAGCAAGCAGCATACCATTCATTTTTTCGGGCATCCAGGATTGTTGCGACATAATACGGGCTGCAATCATCCGACGCCAACGATGCCAAACTTCGGGCAGCCCAGGACAGGCAGTCAAGGGAAAGCACGCCGAACACAGGCCGGTCAAGGGCTTTGGCCAGACCTTGCGCCGTAGCCAAGCCGATGCGGATACCCGTAAACGAACCCGGGCCGCGCACAACACCGATAAAATCCAATTCCTCCAACCGCCAGGCTACGGCGGCGACCAGGGCGTCAAGAAAAGGAATCAGGCGTTCGGAGTGGGTCTTCTGATCATGCAAAAACCCTTCACCAACAAGGCGCAACGCGTTGAGAGGCGAGAAGAGTGAGGTGGGAGGCGGGCACTCTTCTGCCGCCGCTGCTGCGTCAGGCAGTTCGGCCAGAGCGATGGCTGTTGCTTTTGTGGTGGTGTCAATTGTTAGATATTTGATAGGTCTTCTCTCCGCTGTTCATTATCATGCTGCTGTCTGATTATCCTGCTGTCTGATTATCCTGCTGTCCGATTATTCTGCTGTATGGCTATTCTGCTGCCCGGCTATGATGCTATCCAACCGCCTTACGGCCCCGAGACAAACCAACCGTAACTCCCGGGGGCTTTCCCCGCTTCCCGTCATGTGCAATTCATAGCGATCGGGGGGCAGCCCCTGGGCGATAATCTCCGGCCATTCGACGACAACAATCGTGTCGTTCCGCATAGTATCCCACACCCCAATAATATCCGCCTCCGCGGGTCCCCGCAGACGGTAAAGATCCATGTGCACCAGCGCTGCGAGGGCTGTGTGGGTTGCGAGGGCCGTTTGATATTGATGAATCATAGTGAAAGTCGGGCTTGTTATCGGTTCTGTTACACCCAGAGCTTGTCCGATCCCTTGGGTGAACAGCGTCTTACCCGTGCCCAGATCACCGTACAGGCAAAGCAGATCGCCGGGACGCAGCGCCTCTCCCAAACGAATACCCCAGGCGTGAGTTTGTGCCGCGTCGGAGCTTTGCCAAGTTGTTTCAAGAGTCTGATTCTGAGAGTTCATAGAGTTCATAGAGTTCATAGAGTTATCCTGCTTCTTTGTTCGACCTTTTTACCAATGAGCCGTTGATAATAACCGTTTCGGCGTCGGCGTCCCAGCTGAGGGGACGGTTGGTCCAAAGAACGATGTCGGCGTCTTTGCCGGGAGCCAGAGAGCCGATGGTTGAGGCCACACCAAGCATTTCAGCCGGCCAAATGGTGATGGCTTTGAGGGCGTCTTCTTCCGTCATGCCGCTGCGCACGGCCAGCGCCGCGCATAAAGGCAGATACTCTATGGGTATGACACTATGGTCTGTAACGATGGCGACTTTGACGCCGTGGGAGGCTAGAATTCCCGGTGTGCTGAAGGACTTGTCTTTGAGCTCGACTTTGGCCCGTGAGATTAGAGTGGGTCCGACCGCCGCGCTGTAGGGATATGCGGCCAGGACGTCAGCTATTTTGTGGCCATCCGTACAGTGGTCAAGCACAAGGTCTATGTCAAATTCCTGAGCGATGCGGATCGCCGTCATAATGTCGTCGCTGCGGTGGGCGTGGGCGCGAAGTGGTATGGTTCTGTTAAGAACCAAAGCGATGTTTTCCAAGCCCAGATCGAAATCCGGCAATTTGTCAGGGTCTTTGACGCCCTGTTCTTTTTTCTCCATATAGGATTTGGCGTCGGCCAGAGTTTGACGCAGCAAAGCTGCCGTACCCATGCGAGTCATAGGCATTTTCTTTTGTTCGCCGTAGACCATTTTGGGATTCTCCCCGAAAGCGACTTTGAGGCCGGCCGGTTCTCGTACCACCATTTCGTCGACGACGCGGCCGGTGGTTTTGAGAACGGCGCCGGTGCCGCCGATAACATTGCCGCTGCCGGGAATTGTGAAAACGGCGGTGATACCGGCCTGGAACGCGTCCTGAAAGGCCAGATCTTCCGGATTAACGCCGTCAAGAACTCTCACCTGGGGGGTTAAGGGGTCGGTCATTTCGTTGACATCGTCGCCTTCGTAGCGATAGATTTCTTCACCGATGCCCACATGGCAATGAGCGTCAATAAACCCCGGCAGAACCCAGCGGTCGGTGGCGTCAAGGACACATGAGCGATTTTCAGAGCGCTGTCCGGCATTTTCGCCGGAGGTCTGCCCGTCATTCTGGCCGGCTTCCCGCAAGAACGCCGCAATTTCACCACACAAAGGCGTTACGGCTGCAAGGACGTCGTCATAGGGCTGAGCCGGCGCCCCGTGTTTGAGGACGCGCCGAATCTTGCCTTTTTCAAGAAGAAGGCTGCCGTTAAAAGGGTCTTCGCCGGTCATGGACCAGATTGTTCCATTGACGACAGCGATATGTGTGGGGCTGGGTTGGGTTTGCACGATTGTTTTCCTCCGTTGAAATGGTCTAGTCCAATTATCGGTTGTCCGAAGTTCATTGTCAATATGTAACAAGACAAAACCGCCGGGTACCAAAACTCCGGCAGCAAATGAGCTATAATTCGGCAATATCGGCTTTATTATGGCGTCTAAATCTCAGTGAGATTGAGGCTCACGCCGATGGCGCTGTTGACAAATCCCATGATTTCGTCGTCGAGGACAGCGACTTTCTCTTTCAGGCGGCTCTTGTCGATGGTTCGTATCTGTTCGGTCAGGATGACGGAGTCTTTTTCCAGACCGCTCCTGTGAGCTCGAACTTCTACGTGAGTGGGCAACTTGGCCTTCGATATCTGAGATGTGATGGCGGCAATGATGGTTGTAGGACTGTACTGATTGCCAATATTGTTTTGAATGACCAAGACGGGCCGCGTGCCTCCTTGCTCAGAACCGACGACAGGGTTGAGCTCGGCGTAATAAATTTCCCCGCGTCTAATACTCATATCCGGCTGCGCTCCAAAGTTTATTAGTGTAGACACTGATGTTGGCTTCTTCTTCCAAGGATAGCAAATCTTTTGTGATGGACAAGTTGATCGTTGCCATCTCCATGTAGCCTTGTCGCATTTGTTCAACAACCCCGGCCCGCTTATAATGCTGTTTTAAAGCATTGCGGATAGCTTCCCGAATGAATTCGCCACGATCCTGCTGCTCCAAAGCGACAATATCGTCAACTTCCGCAACAAGATTTTCAGGCAAATGAATGACAATCTTAGTCGTATCCGACATTGTCTAGCCCCCCACTCGCTGATATTAACATTATATTAAACATTGGGCAGAAGTGTCAATGAAATGTCGTGAAAATTGTATAGATTTACGTCTTAAAAAACAACAAGAAGAAAAATCCAGGGATCTTGTCCACTTTGATGCCTCCTATGGGCAATTAATAAGATTATTCCATAATATGATGTATTTTATAACGGGTCTTCTGATACTTCGGGCGGCAGGTCAAATGGTGTCGCTTGGTTAATTTTTTTTAGGGTCATAATAAGGACGGCTTTGCTGACAGTAAAGGTTCCGGCCAGAGGGCTTTCGCTTTCTTCCAGGATATAGGTTATGGTGCCGGCTGCGTCCATTTTGTATTGAACCGGGTGGAGGTTTGCTTCGTCAATCCAAAGCTCGATAGGCATGGGTTCTAATTTGTCGATGAGGTCATCAAGAAGGTCGGGGTCAGAAAAAAGGTTACCGGGCAGGATCGGCATTGTGCTTACCGCGTGAGCCAAGGATTTGCCACCCAGGACACCTTGAAGCTTGCAGGCTTTTCTGCCGTTAATTCGTTCAGTGCCAACAAATATAAAGTTTTGGGTGTTCTGCAAATAGAGTTCGATTAGGTGGGCCTGGTTATAAAGATTGGAGTCGCTGCGAGCGTTGTTTTGTGTTTCCCGGCGCTCCCAGGTGTCCAGATTCAGGTTCTTGGTGAACGTAATCAACCTGTCTTGTTGTTTGATCACATAGGATTCGGATGCCAGTGACGGGGTGGAACCGGAGGTGGCCAGCATTTTGACTTTGTAAGGGTCGTCGAAAACAATCATATCCACTGTTGAGGGAACTTCTATATTTTGGCCGCGGTTGTTCATGGCAAGATCTATGCGAACGCTCGCTTCATAGTTTCTGACGTTTTGGCTGGCTTGCAAGGCTGCGTTGATGGTTTTTTCGATATCAACGGTGTTTGAGCAGCCGATTAGACAAACGCTGAAGCATAAAGCTGTCGTTAGGATTATGAACATAACCACAGAGAAAGGCTTAAGGTTTTTGTTCAAAGGCAGCCGCCCCCTGTATTCCCCTGTATTAAACAAGCCCATGCTGTAGTATGCGCATAATCATCTTATATCATCTCATCTCATCTCATCTCATCTCATCATCTCTCATCTCTCATCTCATCTTAACTTATCTTTTCTTATCTGTTGCCTTCCGGTACCATTTCTATGGCGTTTTCTGCTTCAGCGGGGAGGTCAAAATTCGCGGCACTGTTGATATCCTTGTATATGACGTTTATAAAAAAATTGTCGACCCTGGAGGTGAGCGTGGCTGTTTCAGGGTTTGCTTGCAACGCTGCGTCAAGGAGACTGGCAGCCAAGGAAGTTAGATCGGCGGTATATTTGATAGGCGTGTTGGAGCTTTTAATGATCCAGACATCAATGTCAAGGTCGCCCTGAGCTGTGACGGCTGCCGGAATGTTAAAGGATTCCGGCTTGAGCCCGGGCCAGCCTTCCTGGCTCAGAGATGAGGTCAGCCCCAATTCTCTGACGAAGGCGGCAAGGTTGTTGCCGCTCAGCTGCGCCCGAAAATGATAGGCGTCTTCCCCATCAACCTGTTCATCGGCAAGCTGGGTATAATGCACAGCTCTGTTGAGGACAAAAGCCATGTTGCCAGTGGCGGTTGCTAAAAGATCGCTGGGTGAGCCGTCATAATAATACCATTCGTTGTTTTCGGTCAGATAGTAACAACGGGCGATGTCTTCCTGTTCAATCACATAATATCCAAGGAAGGTCTCCTGACCGTTGATATCTTCTGTGATAGTGGATCTGATTCTTATGGGATCCACCAAAAAGGTCCGCTGGGCAAAGGTATACCCGTCAATTTCTGAGCTGCCGGACGGCTGGTGGAAAGAGTATTGATAATTCACTGCCATTTCAATGTCACAGGTTAAAATAGACGGAAGAACGGAACAAGCTTCGGCGATAATGGGATCAAGCGGCTCCTCCTTTTCGGAAGAACAACCGCTAAAGAACACGGTAAAAGTCATGAGCATGGCAATAAATATCATTGGAAACGAGTGTTTAAGGCGCATCGTATTACCCTCTTTCTGTTGGTCTGCTAATCTGTTGTTCTGGTGATTAATTGGTGTAGAGTCATTATAGCGCCAAACAAATCCGTCAAGCAAGTTTGCTAGTTTCAGGTTTGCTATTTTCTTGTTCCATTTTCTTGCTCCTTAGTTACAGATCAGACCCCAGCCGGAGGGGCAGGAGGGGCGGCGGGGCACAGGGCGGAGCCTTTTCGGGAGTGGCGGCAGCGGGTCTTAGGCCTTGGAGCGGAAAAAAGCGCAGGCTGCCTTATTTGCGCTTTTCGCGTAAAGG
>WRHI01000124.1 GCA_009783315.1 Peptococcaceae bacterium | reverse complement strand
CTGTTACGAGCCCACATAATATCCATCTCCATTCACCATTCGGTTGCGGGAGAACCCCGCAGTAGATATTTCTATTTATTTTTTTGTCGCTTCCTGCACTTTTAAAATATGCACCCACCAAAGAGCCCACAAAAAAACCACGGGAACCGCCGCAACGCAGACGATCCCCGCAGGACAACCAAGCCGGCAGCAACCGGCCAACTCTATACTCACATCTCACATCTCACATCTCACATTGCATCTCACATTGCATCTCAAATCTCACATCTCATATCTCATATCTCATTAGCCATCCCTCGTCACAGTCATATTCAGAATAATTCCTCTCCCGGTAACATACTTCGACTTATCAAAAACCTTGCCATTAACTGTAATGACTAGCCCACTGGGGGCACCGATTTCAACAAAATCAACTTTCTCATAAGCGGAAATTGATCTCGTCTCACCCGGATCAATAAGCTCATAGATCACAGTCTGGTCATCCGCCTTCACCCAAATCCAGCATACAGCCTCAAATTTCAGTTCAACAGTAAACTGAGCTTTTTTAGCGGCTGAACCAGACGAATCATTGTTTTGCGCCGGCACCTGCTGCTGCACGGAAGGAGCCTTAAACCCAGGATCTCCGTACGTAATATTCGGTGTAGAATCATTCCATTTAATAAAAATCAACCAAGCCATATACGCTGTAATCGCTAAAACAATCACAACCATAATGATCAGCGGCGCGGAAAACGTCTTCGTATTTTTGATAGCAAGCTTAGAAATAGCCAGCGCAGAACTGGGAGCGGCGGTTTCTGAATACATCCTAACAATCTCATCGGGATCAAGACTTAACGTACGGGCATAATTACGTAAGAACCCCCGTACATAAGCGTCACCGGGCAACTCACCATAGGCTTCATCCTCGATAGCCTGCAAATACGTTCGCCTGATCTTGGTAACCTCTTCAACGTCTGCAAGGGTCAAACTCTGCGTCTGTCTCGCCTTGCGCAGATATCCTCCTTCACCGGCCATAGTTTAACCACCTTTTTTTATTAATAAATTTATTATTTCCATCATTTAGTCCGCCTCTTTCTCTAAAACAATCATACACATATAATATCAAAAAAACTTTCAATTGTCATGCCATTTTCCAAATCTTTGTTCAAAAAGTCCCCGAGTCATTAAAATTTCTCTTGGTTTAGCACCCTCAGATCTGCCAACAACCCCTTTTTCCTCCAAAGAATCCATCAATCTCGCCGCCCTCGTATAGCCAATTTTCAAGCGACGTTGCAAATAAGACACCGAGGCCGTATTGGAATCAATAATAATCTGAACCGCCTTGTAAAAAAGTTCATCTTCTGGTTCTTCGTTCTGCGCAACCTTAAAATTTCCTTCTGGAATCTCTAAATATTTAGGATTTGCCTGTTCCTTCCAAAAATCAACAATATTTCTCACTTCTCCATCATCCAAAAAACAGCCCTGCACACGAATCGGCTTCGCAATGCTCATATTGCTATAAAGCATATCGCCCCGCCCCAACAATTTCTCCGCGCCCGCCATATCAAGAATCGTCCGCGAATCCACCTGCGACGAAACAGCGAAAGCAATCCGCGACGGAATATTAGCCTTAATCAAACCTGTAATAACGTCCACAGACGGCCTCTGGGTCGCCACAATCAGATGAATACCCGCCGCCCGAGCCATTTGAGCCAGCCGGCAAACAGAATCCTCCACATCCGCCGGCGCCACCATCATCAAATCAGCCAACTCGTCAATAATAATAACAACATAAGGCAAAACCCCCGTCGAAAACACACTTCCCTGAGAATCCTCCTCATCCCCATCCTCACCGTCAAAGGCCGCCTCATCCCCCTCCGGCTCATCAAGCTCATACTCGGCCCCCGGTTTCATCGCCTCCTGCACAAACACCGTCTCATCCTGGCCCTCCTTCCCGGCCAGCTTATCCCTCTCCTCCTGCTCCAAAGCCATGAAATTATACCGCACAATATCCCGCACCCCGGCCCGGGCAAACAACTCATACCGGCTATCCATCTCGGTCACCATCCACTTCAGCGCACCCGCCGCCTTCTGGGGATCCACCACAACCGGCGCCACCAAATGAGGCGCCCCATTATAATTAATCAACTCCACCATCTTCGGATCGATCAACAGCATCTTCACCTCATCCGGACAAGCCTTAAAAAGAACACTGCAAATAATGCTGTTAATACACACCGATTTCCCCGACCCCGTCGCCCCCGCAATCAACAGATGGGGCATCTTGCTCAAATCCCCCACAATGGTATTCCCTGAAATATCCTTACCCAAGGCCACCGTCATCTTGCTCGGCATATTCTTATACTCTGAAGACTCAATCACTTCCCGGAAATGCACCGGCGAAATCTCCAGATTCGGCACCTCAATCCCCACCACCGACTTCCCCGGAATCGGCGCTTCAATACGGACATTCGAAGCTGCCAAAGCCAAAGCGATATCGTCAGAAAGACTCGTAATCCTGCTCACCTTGATCCCCGGCGCCGGCTGCAACTCAAACCGCGTAATGGCTGGCCCCTGGGTCACCCGCACAACCTTAACCGTCACCCCAAAGTTGGCCAAAGTCTCCTCCAGCAGCTTCACATTCTCCGTCAAAACCTTATTAAGGCCCGCCTTATTCTCCCGCACAGGCTTATGCAACAGATTCAGCCCCGGCAGTTTATACACCTTACCCCGCACACTCTGCCGCGAAATCGGCGTACTCTGCACCAGCTGACGCGTATCCTTCAAATGAGACGAATCCTTCAGGCCGGACTGATCTCCCGACCGGCCCCGGTCTTGTCCACGGACCTCTTCACCCAGAAGCCCCTGCTCCTTCCCTTGACCGGGCTTCCCATCACCAAGCTTATCATCATCGGCGTCCAACCCCTGCAAAAGGGTCTCAGCCGCCAGATCCACCGGCGCCTCGTCACCTTTGCGACCGGCATCCTCAAAATTAACCACAACAACCTCGTCGGCCTCATCGAATTCAGGCCCATACTCACCGGCAAAATACTGGTAAGGCCAAGCCTTCCTCTTCGAACCCGCCGGCGGCGGCGCCGAACCCGAACCCGAACCCGCCGCCTGCCGCACCGCCGCACCGCCCGAAGCAGCGGCTCCCGCTCTCTTGTCCCGGGATCCGCGCCGAACCTTCTTCCCGTCCGCAGCTCTGTCACCCGCGAACCGGCCCGGCTCAGTCACCTCCCGCAAAGGTTTACCGCTGTCGCTGAACACCTCATTGCCAAAATCGCTGAGCTGACCGCCGATCTTTGTCGCGCCCCGGGCCAACCCAGACCCCGCCCGGCTAAACAATTGAATCAGCGAACGGTTAAAAATAAGCAGCAACCCGATCACACCCAACACAGACAACACAACATAACTGCCGTTTCTGCCGATGCCGCTCACCAGCAGCCACATTAGCCCTCCGCCCACCAGACCGCCGCCCCGGCCCTCCCGCGCCGCTTCCATAGCCATTTCCACATTCAAGCCCAAACCCAAATGCAAAAAAGCCGCCAGAACAACCCAGCACGTTACAAGCCCAACAATACGGGACCGCAAAGGCAGCGCCGTTTTGCTCATAATTAAGAACCCACAAAACCCCAGGCCAAGAAAAACAAACACCACAGCATCCCCGGAAATCAAGCGCAGAACATTCACCGCGCCAGACCCAAGAGCCCCGCCGCCCTCCGTAAACATCAGCACAAAACCCAAACACGCCAGCCCAATCAGAACCACCCCGAGAATCTCATCCCGGACGGTCTGGCTGACATACTTATCGTTATTCTTTTTCGAAGAACGCGAACCTGAACCCCTGCGGGACTTCCTTTTGTTGGCCACTCAGATTTCTCCTTAACGAACACTCAAATAAGCTCTTAACTTTTTATCATTCTTGATCAGAACCAAAAAATCCTTCAAACCGACAAACCACACCGCCAAATTCGCTTATTCAATCCCTCCCCTAACCTCTAACCCCTAACCTCCAGCCCCTAACCTCTAGCCCCTAGCCCCTAGCCCCTAACCCCTGAGTTCAGAGATCTCAGATCTTCACAGACCTGCTTAACAAGCCGCAGATCCGCCGCACAAACCTCAAACCAGGCCGGGTTGCGCAGAACCGCGGCAGGATGATAGATCGGTAACATCTGAATATCCCCGCGCCGGAACCATTTGCCGCGGCACTGATTCATCCTGATATCCTTATCCAGAATGCCATGGGTCGCCGCCAACCCCATCAGCACCATGAACCGCGGTTTAAGAACCGCGTACTGTTTGCGCAGCCAAGGCAAACACCTCTCCATCTCATCCAGGCTTGGCGTCCTGTTGCCCGGCGGCCGGCACTTAACAATGTTGGTAATATAGACATCCTCCCGCCGGAAACCTGCTTCCGTCAGCATCTTGTTCAACAGTTCACCCGCCCGCCCCACAAAAGGCCGCCCCATTTCATCCTCCGTCTGTCCCGGCCCCTCGCCCACAAACATAACCGGCGAATCCATATCACCCTCGCCGAACACCACGCCCCGGCAACCGCTCCTCAGCGCGCATTGCCGGCAGGCCAGATTCATTTGCATTAAGGCGTTTAACTTCTCGGATTTTGTCATGCGCGCTCTTTCGTTCCCATCTCTTTTGTTCCCACACTCATCCTAAGTGATTATTATCACAGATTATATCAGACTCAGAACCTTTCGTCCATGTGTTGTGTTGGGAAGGAGGGCACCCAAAGAACGCCAAAGAACGCACAAAGAACGCATACGACCTCATTTCATCGAGGGCCCATGCGTAAGTTGGGGTGCAGCGTATCCAATTAACGACCCAATGTGTATTCCTCAAGTCTGACCATATCAGATATATGGACATTATTCCGCGCCCATTCGGATATCTCAAAATCATATTCATCATAATTGCTGCCTGGAGGGAAATGAGACAACCATTTCAACGTGATGCCATATTCTTCGTCAAACCACACTTTGTCTTGTGAGTCTTTAAGGGAATAAACTGAAGCCGTCCGCCCAGCGACAATTTCTTGCCCGACTTTTTGGTCAATCAAGCCCAAATCAAAATAGCCGAATATGATATCATCAAAATAGGAACCAAGTTCATAATTCCCAAGATCTTCGACTCTTCCGGTCATATCTTCCGGGTCAAGCCAGTACAACTTCTTGTGTGCAACATCGTGATAAATAATCGAACTATGCGTTGTCTGAGTTTTCAGGGCATGACCTTCCGGTGTCATTATTTCTGTATTTATTTCAGGAGTATCACTGCCCTCATAACCGCCTCTGCAATACGTAAGAACCGTTATCTGGCTGTTGATCAGCAATGTTGATTTTTGTTTGCCTCGATCTCTAGCCTTGACAAGAACACTGTCACTCTTGCTGTCAACATAATTTTTGAGATCATTAAGAATGTCTTCGCCGTTGCTGTTTTCAATATTCTTGCGAAGATCCTTCAGATCATTATTGTTGCATCCCACAAGTGAAAATAGGGTAGCCAAGGCAACGAGGATAATCAAAGATCTTTTCATTCAATCAGGTCCCCTTCTTCTGTAAATAGATTTACTCATACCATACACGAAAAGGTCTATAGATGTCAACCTAAAATGTTTGATTGTGTGAGACAATGGATAATTATTACAGTGTCATTGCTTTTTCCCAAGTATAATAGATATCTGGATTACTCTGAAAGTATAACTCTTCGTAAGGCATGCCATTATGAGATAATTTGTGGGTATCATGAAAAATATGCTGTTTCATATCAGCTATCTCGGTCTCAGTAAGCCCCGTATTTTTAGCTGCCGATGGCACATCATCAAAACCAGTTTTCCGGATCTCAATATATTTTCTTTCCAAAAAAGCTTCATAACCATCTGCTGGCTTAATGATATTTTGTCTCATCTCAGGCGCATAGGGTTTATAGTTCCGCACTTTAGCGATATCATCGGCCGCCGCCATTCTCTCCGCGTTCTTGACTTGACGGAACTCCTTAAAATCAGCAAAGAACCGGCCAGCGGCATCACCCTTCATCGTGAACCCCTCCGGAGTCACAAACACCGGCAGCTTGTTCCATTCACCAAAATCTGCTATCAATTCGCCAAACCTGCCGAACCCGCGGAGTTTCGCCGCTTCTCCTGACGTCTTGGCACCGGCGGCGGCACCACGTCCCCATTTGGTGCTTCTGGCCTTTTCGGCGGCTTCTGTGGCTTTGGCTGCCTTAGCTGCCATGTTGAGTTCGCCGACTCCGACAAAACAGAGCAGGAAGTCCGGGAGCAGGTTGCCGACTATATAGCCATAGGCGCCTTCGATGCCTTTCTCATCCACCTGGTTGCAGATTTCTTCTAGGATGCCTG
>WRHI01000123.1 GCA_009783315.1 Peptococcaceae bacterium | reverse complement strand
AGGCGCTTGGATTCTCCCGCTCCCCAACCCCTGACGTGGCACTGTTACTGGCCAGCGCGGTATCTGCCTCCAACTCACCATTGAGTTGCGGGAAAACACCGCGGCAGAAAGCTCTGCTTATCCTTATCGTCAGTTCATGCACTTTTTAAATATGCACCCTGCAAGATGCGTGCAGTAGACATTATGACTGTTGGGTGGTATACTGATTTACGATCTTAATCCTTATCCTGGCCCTAGTCCTCCATTGAATCTTTCAGAGCGGAGGGTACAGGGCCCAATAGCCAAGTGTATGAAAAAGGAGTGGAAGACATGAAAGTCTATCATGTACCCAGTTATGACGTTATGAGCCAAAAAGCCGCGAACCTGATATCCGCTCAAATTATTCTTTATCCCCAAAGCGTTTTGGGACTTGCGACAGGTTCCACGCCTATTGGCGTCTATGAAAGACTTGTTGACAAGCATAATAACGGCGAGCTTGACTGTGGCGGGTTGACCACATTTAATCTTGATGAATATTGCGGCCTTTCTGAGGATGACCCGCAAAGCTACCATTACTTTATGAAGAGTCATCTGTTCAGCAAAGTCAATATTAACAAGGAGAAAATTCATCTTCCAGACGCGAGCGCCAAAGATATTGAAAAGGAATGCAAAAGGTATGACAGCCAGATTGAGGCTTGTGGCATCGACCTGCAGCTCCTCGGGATTGGCAACAACGGGCATATTGGCTTCAATGAGCCGGGGGCGGTTTTTGAGGGAGATACCCACTGCGTGGATTTGGATGAGAGCACAATCTTAGCCAACGCCCGTTTTTTTGATGATCCCAATGATGTTCCGCGCAAGGCGGTTACTATGGGTATGAAATCTATTATGTTGGCAAAGAGAATTCTCCTTGTCGCTAACGGCGAAGCCAAAAGGGCGATCCTGGAAAAATCCCTGTATGGGCCCATTACGCCGCTGGTCCCGGCTTCTATTTTGCAGTTGCATCCGGACCTGACTGTGGTCTGGAGTGATTAACTCTATTTCGCATGTATATTGATAACAGCGTCTAGCCTGTTGAATTTTGCTTTGATTGAATTGGCGGTCGCTTGGGATACGTCGGATAAGAGTATTCTTGGTACAGTTTCTACCAGGTTTTGGGTTTCCTTGAAGGAGAGCCCTGTTATTTCGCGTACGGTTTGCATGATGTTGAATATATCGCCGCCTACTTCAGCCAATTCCACATCGTAGAAAACCCTGCTGCTTTCACGGCTTCTCTGTGTTAATGGCGGCTTTCCCCTTATTGGTCTTTCGACGAGAGGACGATCCCTACTAAGAGTTCTCTCATTGAGAGAGTTATTCCTGATGGACCTTTCGTTGAGAGAGTCGTTTCTAAGAGATCTCTCGTTGAGAGAGTTATTCCTGATGGACCTTTCGTTGAGAGAGTCGTTTCTAAGAGATCTCTCATTGAGAGAGTTATCCCTGATGGATCTTTCGTTGAGAGAGTCGTTTCTGAGAGATCTCTCGTTGAGAGAGTTATTCCTGATGGATCTCTCGTTGAGAGAGTCATTTCTAATGGATCTTTCGTTGAGAGAGTCGCCCCTCATGGATTTTTCTTTGGGAGAGCTGCCTCTAAGGGAATGTTCTCTGAGGTCGTCCTTATTCCTGGCTCGCTCAAGGGGAGAATTTCTATGGATTTTTTCACTGATGGTTTTTTCTGTTTCCGCCCTTTCTTGTATAAGCTTATTTCTGGCGGCAATGGATGATTTGCTTCTGGATAATCCAGCCTGAGAGACTGCGCCAGGGGCCGCCGGAGGTGGCATTTGTGACACGGGGACAGGTGCTTGTATGGGTATTCTGGGCAGTCTGGCAGTTGGTCTGGAGCTTCTGTTGGATGGAGGAGTCATTCTGTCGGCGGGGGTCATTCTGTCAGGAGAGGGAGCCATTCTATCGAGTGTTATCCTAGAGGTATCCGGTGACTGGGTTCGACCATTCATGGTTTGAGAATGTTTTCTGGCGGAGATGTCATCTAAGCCGTCTCGTTGAGGTGGCGAGGTCCAGGATGTGGGCTGGTATCTGTCTGGTGTCGTATTGTATTTATTTCCTTGCTGTACAAACTCTTGCTGATCGTCTCTAGAGAATATCTTGCGTCGTTTGGTAGTTGTTTCAGGGATATGGGAGGCTTCCGTTAGTCCCGAAGCCTCCCATATGGAGGCAATTTTATTATCATCAGGCGATGAGGAGTCGGTCAAATTCAAACGACCCGTTTGACCTGTCATTTGATCCGGTGTTCGGTTCGTCTTGCGCCCTGCTGCTTGGCCAACGGCTCTGCCCGCTGTTCTGTTACCCATTCTGGAAGCGGCTTCTTGTGCCGAGAATTGTCGTGGTTCGTTCCTTGGGTCTGAACCAGCATAGTCAGTGCTTTCTTCGGTATAGCCCCTTATCGCGGCTTCGCGGGCCGCTGCGCCTCTGGCGGCAATACCCTTATTCGTGGCTTCCCTTGCCATTGTTCCTCTGGTGGCAATGCCTCTTGCTGCGAATTCTTCTCTGGCCGCTTCTCTGACAGCGGCTTCTCTGGCGGCTTCTTCTCTGGCGGCAGCTTCTCTGACGGCTTCTTCTCTGACAGCGGCTTCTCTGGCGGTTCCTTCTCTGGCAAAGGCTCCTTCTCTGGCCGCTTCTTCCCTAGCGGCGTTTATTCTGTAGAGGGAATCTTGTATGGAATTTTCTTGAGACGCCATATTTTGAGGCGGTGTATTCCGGCCAAAAGTATCCAAACGCCTGGCAGAGGGGCCTCCTTCAGCCTGAGCGGGCGGAAGGGCCAGTCTGGGACCACCCAAGAGGTTTTGGTTGGCGGAAAGGCTTTCCCACAGGGGCGGCGGGTTTTTTGGCGCACGCTGCATTCTTCTGGAATGTTCCGAGCCGGGGCTCATATCAATACTCATGTCTTCAGAACCTTGGTTGAGCCATCTGACTTCAGGAACATTTTTGGCTTTGACGGTTTCAAAGTCATGTAGATTTTTGTGATAAACATTGTTGGCTTCTGATGTGGCGGCAACCGCCAAAGCGAAGCTCAGCCCCAGGGGGACGGCGCCATACATGAGAAGCAGGATTTTGATATCAGAAACAGGCGCCATAATCGTTATGAGGGTGCTGGAGATAATGCCTATGAGCATGAGTACCACGAATAAGCCGGCCCACAACCATAATCCGTCCAGCAGGGATTTTGGGGTCTGGTTAGGATTCCATGACCAATGCTGAACTTTGTGGCAGGAGGGGCATTTGATGCTAGAGTCCAGAATATAGTATTTTCCTTCGGCATAAGCTCTTTTGTAAATGGTTAACGGTGTTTTCAGTGCGTGGGGGATGTTCCATCTGTGTCTGCCCGCAGCGAAGTCTTCAGCCTGAAAACGGTCTTCAGACGGGGTGTCTTCCTCCGACAGATTGGACGTACCTGTTTTGGTTATCCATGGGGTTATATGCCCGCAGTATTCACAAGCAAATCGGTACGAAAACAGCTCAACTCTTTTTGACATATAAAACATTCTCCCTGCATTTTAGCCATTGCAACGTTTTGATAATCCTAATGATAGCCTAAATCCATAATGATAGTCAACCTCTTCATGACTCTAATTGTCAGTATGGTTGTTCATGCCGGCTATGGTTTTCCAACTAGTACTCCGTCAAGTCCAAATCACTTAAATGGATTGCAAGTATTTCGACACGATGCAAGGAAGAACCGACGACGAATACCGGGTGTCTTCTAGGAGGATCTTATGAAGCAGCGTGTACAGCTGATATCTTTCAGCAGTAAGACGCCGCAAGACATTAAGTGATTTTGGCTTGGCGGAGTACTAGCCGCATCTGGAATAACCGCAAGAACGACAGGTTACGCAGCCTCCTTCGTGTTCAACTTTGATTCCGCAGTCGGGACAAGTCCCGGGATCTTTGTTTTTTGCCAAGATGCCGTTAGGGGGGAATCTCGGATCCTGCGCGGCCAAACCATTCTGATGTTTGGTGAAAACATTTTCGATGATTCGAGCGATGCCGTCGGGGCAGGACATGCATTTCATGCCTTGCTGGCGGATGGTGGACGGGCAGCGGATTCCTTTGAGTTCTGAGATGAGACTGCGGGCATCCATGCCGGATCTGAGGGCAATAGAAATGAGCCGCGCCGTGGCCTCGGACTGGGATGGACAACCTCCTGCTTTACCTGTATTCGTAAAAACTTCACATATACCTTCATCATCATAATTTACTGTGACGTAGAGGTTGCCGCAGCCGATTTTCATACGCTCGGTTATGCCGGTGGTGAGATCCGGCCGGGGACGGGGCTTAATGAGTCCGGAGGGCTGAAGGGATTTGATGTTGGAGTCCAAAGCCGGAGATGCCGGCATCGGTTCTAAAGACAGCGATTCCGCCGTTTGTTCTTTCTGAGGAGGGGCCGCGTTCAAGACTTGAGAGTCGCGGCTGCCGTCGCGGTAGATGGTAACGCCTTTGCATTCCAGCGCGAAGGCCAGCATGTAGACTTCCCGCACGTCATCTCTGGTGGCGTTGTTAGAAAAATTAACGGTTTTTGAGATCGCGTTGTCGGTATACTTTTGGAAGGCAGCTTGCATGCGGATATGCCATTCGGGCGTCACGCCGCGGGAGGAAACGAAGACCCGGCGGAATTCGGCGGGCAACTCGGGCATGTCGTCCAGGGATTCACCAGAGGCGAGACGCTGCATGAGTTCTTCACTGTGAAGGCCCCTTCGGATAAGTTCTTGTTCCAGGATCGGGTTGGTTTCGTAGAGCCGTGTTCCGTCCATAACGTTGCGTTCAAAAACGTAGGCAAAAACGGGTTCAATACCGCTGCTGACCCCCGCGATGATGGACAGGGCGCCTGTGGGGGCAATGGTGGTAAGGGTTGCGTTGCGCCGGCGATCGCCGGCAGCGAGGATGCTTTCGGCAAATAAAGGAAAAGCACCGCGGATCCGGGCAAGTCTGGCACCGGCTTCACGGGCGCTTGTCTGAATGCAGCGCATAATTTTTTCCGCCAGTTCAAGAGCTTCTTCCGAGCAATAAGAAATGTTCATTAATAGAAGCATATCGGCGAAAGCCATAATACCAAGTCCGATTTTACGGGTTTTTTTCGTGGTTTCGTCGATGATGGGCAAAGGGTATTTGTTGGCGTCAATGACGTTGTCAAGAAAGTGCACGGCGTTATGAACAGTTATCGTGAGTTTGTCCCAATCTACGATATATTTGTCATCAACGAATTTGAGCATCTTTGTCAAGTTGATTGAACCTAAGTTGCAGGATTCGTAGGGAAGAAGAGGCTGCTCGCCGCAGGGGTTGGTTGATTCTATTTGGCCGCAGCCAGGCACAGGGTTGTCCCGGTTCAGGCGATCCAGGAAGATAATGCCGGGTTCGCCGTTGTGCCAGGCGGCGTCAACGATTTTGTCAAAAACCTCTTTGGCGGGCAACACTTGTGTGGTTTTTTGAGTGCGCGGATCGATAAGTTCATAGGTTTCGTCGTTGATGACAGCGCGCATAAAGGTTTCTGTAACGCCGACGGAGATATTGAAATTGTTGATGTCGGCGTTGTCCTGTTTGCAGCTGATAAATTCAAGGATGTCCGGATGGTCGACCCGAAGGATTCCCATGTTGGCGCCCCGCCGGGTGCCGCCCTGTTTGACGGCTTCGGTGGCCATATTGAAGACTTTCATAAAACTGACGGGGCCGCTGGCGACGCCGCCTGTGGAGTTAACCGCGCTGCCACGGGGGCGTAGGCGCGAGAAAGAAAAGCCGGTGCCGCCGCCGCTTTTGTGGATTAAGGCCGCCTGTTTGATCGCTTCAAAAATATCTTCCATGGTATCGGCTACAGGTAAGACGAAACACGCGGAGAGCTGTCCCAGAGGCCGGCCGGCGTTCATCAGGGTGGGGGAGTTGGGTAAGAACTCCAGCCGCGTCATCATCTGATAAAAGGTGTGTTTGGTTGTTTCGGAGTCGCTGTCGCCGTATTTAGCGTCTTCGGCGGCGATAGCTGTGGCGACGCGGTCAAAAAGCTGTTCGATAGTTTCGGCAGGTTGCCCGTTTTCGTCTTTAATAAGGTAACGGGCTTCCAGAACTTTGCGGGCATTTTCAGTGATGGTCATCTTTCTCTCTTCCCCTCATAAAATCCCATGTCTGATGCCTCTGTTCCGTTTGAGTATCATTAGTGCCTATTAACTCTATTGTACAAAACCACTTCGCGGGAGTCAATCTGACGGGAAAACAGGGTGCATATTTAAAAAGTGCATGAACTGACGATAAGGATAAGCAGAGCTTTCTGCCGCGGTGTTTTCCCGCAACTCAATGGTGAGTTGGAGGCAGATACCGCGCTGGCCAGTAACAGTGCCACGTCAGGGGTTG
>WRHI01000122.1 GCA_009783315.1 Peptococcaceae bacterium | reverse complement strand
AGAAGGGATCAGGGGTTAGGGGTTAGGGATCAGGGGTTAGGGGTTAGGGGTTAGGGGTTAGGGGTTAGGGATCAGGGGTTAGGGGTTAGGGGTTAGGGGTTAGGGGTTAGGAGTTAGGAGTTAGGAGTTAGGGGTTAGGGGGTAGTGGACGGGGGTCATTGCGGCCTTGATTGAGAAGGGGCCGGATGGGTTGATTGGAGAAATTGCCCGGAGATCGTGACAGACCGGTATGATCTGAATTGTTAATCTCATAAAATCTCACGCGTCAATTTCTGATGGTGAGATTTTTTGTGTGCGCAACAGAGGTCATATTAATCCAAGTGCGACATAGCGAATACCTTTCTAATAGAGGGCTTTTCAGATGTCTAGAAGAATTTACCACTTGCAAAAAGGTGCTACATAGAGTAGCATGATACATATAGGCGACTACCTGTCGTACAGAAGGATAAGTTTGAGATGTGACCCTGAAAAAGGGAAGAGACTGAGAGGCGAAGGAAAAGGATATGGCAAGCGGCAGCATTGTCCGGATCAGGGCTTCGGCCCATACGTTAAGAAAGAGATAGGAGATGATTGTATTGAAGAGAAGTATGCGCGTTTCCTTTGCGCTCGTATTTGCATTATTTGTTATTCCATTATGGTTTGTTTCGGATGCTCACGCGGCGGATCCGCAGGAGAAGACTGTGACAGTCACTTTCACTGGCTATAACGGCGCTGTGCAAGTGGAATGCGCCAGAGAAACCCGAACAATATATAACGGGATAAGCGAAATGATCCCGGTACCGCCGTTGAGCGAGTACCCAGGTGGCTGGGAGGCCCGGGGTTGGGTTGCATCAGAGGTGGCCACGTCCGGTTATATCGATCCGGGCTTGGTAACGTCCCTTTGGATATCTGATGATATCGCTTTCTACGGAGTCTATGAACGGCAAGTTGAACTGTCTTTTGTCACCGGTGATGTCAATGTGCAGGCACCGAATAATGTGTCTGCCCCCCAATTCGTCAACAGCTCCAACGTTAACCAAATGTACGGAGGACAAGCCTTCCTGCTGCCGTCGGGAGTCAATAAAAGGGGCGCGGCTTTCGACAGATGGGCGTTACACAGCGTCAATGGCGCCAAGTACCCGGCGGAGAGTTGGGCCTTTATTGACCTGCAGGGTGCCGGCGGTGCCACAATGTACGCTGTGTGGAAGAACGTATATACGATCCACTACGAGAGGCTTGGCGGCAGGCCCGAAACCATTCCCGTCGATCAGGAGAAGATTGAGGGGAAACCGATTCCACTGTCAGCCTGTGATCCGAAGCGGGACGACATGGTCTTTATGGGATGGGGCCGTTACTCGAACTCGACAGAGGCTGCATACCAGCCGGGAGAGGACTTCAGCGAGGATTCCTGGCTTGGCGCGGGTGGAATAATAACCTTGTACCCGGTGTGGCACTATGGAATCACATTTGACACAACCGGCGGCAGCTTTGACGAAGGGGTAGCGGATTTCTGGACAGTGAAGCACAGCGGCGATATGAGCAAGATGCGTCCTGATGAACCCAAGAAAGACGGCTTTATCTTCCTGGGTTGGCATGAAAGCGAGACAGCGGAGGAGCCGTATTATTTTGCGGATGAGAACATCGGAACGGAAGCTCTGCGCCGGAGCCTATATCTGTATGCGATATGGCGGCCCAATACCCACACCGTCACTTATGACTACGGAACAAACGGCGGGGTCCCGAAAACGCCTGAGGATCTGACGGAAACCGCCTTGGCGGAAGGGGAGGCTATTAATTTGTCTTTCTGGGGCGCAAGAGACAACAACTGGCAATTTGCCGGCTGGAGCATCAGCCCGGAAGGAACGGAACCATTGTCACAGCCTTACCTTATGCCCGATCATGACGTACCACTGTACGCCATCTATAAGAAAAAATTGACAGTGAATTTCCGGGACGGAAGCAATACGCCGGTATCATGTACAGAATGGATTTACAACAATCAGCAGGGGGAAAATATCACTGTACCGCCGCAAAGCAAGTTGCCGGACGAATATATCGGCTGGGAACCCCTGGGCTGGAGCCGTTCAGAAGATCCCGACGCCAGAGTTGAGCTCATATCAGGTTCATCTCATGAACTCAGGGAAGACAACACCGGCGAAACGTATTACGGATTATACCAGCGATGGATCACCCTGAGTTACGACGCAGCCGGCGGCGAACCAACGCCGGAAGGCGCAAAAAGGACGCAGTCTGTTAACAGTTTCAATATATCAGAGCCCACGAAGCCGACATTTACCATAACGAGTGCAGCAGTCACAAAAGGAAGAGAACACTTAGATGGATGGAAATCAGACGACGACAGCCGGATATACAACGCGGGTGAAACGCGTCAGCTCAGTGAAAACACAACAATGTACGCCATGTGGAAATGCGTTATCAAATACAATGGGGTTTATGGTGCCAACGCCCCCCTCGATCAATACAAAACACCTGGAGAGCCAATTGACCTGAGCGATCAGGAACCCAATCGAAGTCCCCTTGTTTTTAAAGGATGGGCATTAACGTCGTCGGACCCGGATCCGAAATATCTCAAGGGTCATCAGGCCTTCAACGATGACGCAGAATTCGACGAAGGAGAACTGACCTTATACGCGGTATGGCACTCCCGGATTATCTTCGACGGGGCAGGCGGCAGCTTTGACAGCAGCTTCGGCGCGGAGCTCGGTGCTGAGCGCCTGGAGGATGGGCGACCCTTCATAACAAGGGCGTATCACGCCCGGCCCAAACCCCTGCCCAAAGGAGCCCCCACATGGCCAGACCACACTTTTCAGTTCCGGGGTTGGTCCCAAGATCCCGACAATCCTAACGCGAAAATGTATGCAGAAGAAGAGGATTTCGCGGAACTGATATATGGAGACTACATGTTATACGCTGTATGGGAGGAAGTAGTCCCCCCTCTAACTTACACGATCACGTACAAACTAAACAATGGCGTCAATAACAGCGGTTTGCCTAATGAGCAGATAAAGACTGCCGAAGAGCCCATTATCCTGAACGACAAGCCCACCCGCAGCAACATGTTCTTTAAGGGATGGGGGCTTGCCCAGGATACGAGAGATCCGGAATACCAAGCCAACCAAAGTTTCAACGACGATTACCGGTTCAACGCGGAAGGGCATCTGGACTTATGGGCAGTATGGCATTACACCATCACCTTTGATCCAGATGGCGGCACCTTCGGCGCGGATTTCGAAGGGGAAATGGATGGCGTCAACGGAAACGGTTTGTATTTCATGACAACGCCCCATAAGAACAACAGTTACGCAACCACACTGCCTATGGCGCAGCCGTCGCGTATGGGTCAAAAACCGGTGGGCTGGTCCGAAACCCAGGGGGCGACGACAGCGCAATATCCTTTCGGAGCGACTATCGCCGGGACAGCCTTCAACCGCAACATCATTTTATACCCTGTATGGGAGCCAATCACAGAACCACCGGCTGAAGGACTGGAGAGTGTCACCGGCACAGAGCCCCTTAATATTTTCACTTCCGATGAAGTGTTTGCCTTTGATATCAATATTCAGAGCGCGTCTGTTACCGCCGCCTATGTAAATTGGAGGATTACAGGCTATTTCGAGGGGGAACCGGAGAAAACCGGAACAGCCATCATCCCGGCGGGCCAGACAAAGGTTACGGTCAGACCTCTGGGGCGTATGGACACGGGCCATTATGTTGTGGAGGCCTGGGTTCCGGGGGCGGAAGGAAAAGAGCGCATATCCGACAATTTTGCTGTGGTGGTTCCTTATGAACAAAGACCACAGTTCTTGAACCCTGATTTTGAGTCTCCCTTCGCGATGGATACGGCGCTGGCTTGGGATACCAGTCTCAACGCGGTGGGGTTAAATGATCCCCTTCTTAAGAAGTCCATAATTACAGATTATGCCCGGGCGGTACAACTCAGCGGTGTTGGTTGGATCAGGGAAAGAATGGGCTGGCAGCATATAGATAATTGGTCTTACGATGCCAGTGGATATGATGACCATATCGGAGCTTATACCGGCAGGAACATTAAAATATTAGATATGGTGCAAGGAACGCCATCCTGGGCCAGATCCGGCTCAAATATGTTACCTGACAATCTCAGGGATATCTACAATTTTGCCTTGGAGGCCGGGTCTCGTTATGAGGACAATATCCACATGTGGGAGATCTGGAACGAACCGGAGAGCAACGGCGAAACCTGGCGGGGCGAGGGTGCCGATAGATACGCGGCGGTCTTAAAGGCGGCCTCCATCGGTTTTCATGATTCCGGTATTCCTGTCGCCATGGGCGGGTTGATTACCCGCGACGCCGGAGATTATAGTGATATTGCGCAGATTTCTTTTGTGAACACTTACCGTTCTTATCAGGATGCCCTATTTGAGAACGGAATCATGGATTATGTGGAGGTTTATAATTTCCACAACCATCAGAAGAATGTGGATCCTAGTCAGGAAAACAGCGGTACCAGAGCCTTTTATAACTATAAAAATGATTACGACCATCGAATGTTTCCTGTTAACAGGAATCAAGCACATTTGAATTTAAAAAACAGCTTGCCCGGCGGCACCAGAATGCCGGCATGGCTTACCGAGGCTGGCGGCGCGATTGCGAACTCGCCCAAGGGTTTGGACGAGCATGGGTTGGGTGAGTATGACAAACAGAGATGGCAAGCCCGGTATTGGGTGACATCAGCCGCAACGAGTTTATCAACCGGTGTGGACAAGCACTTCTGGTTTATTGGCCGGGCGCAGGTGGAAGATCACAAGCCATACAGCAATGTGTATTGGGGTTCCTTCAGCCCGATAAGCCAGGTAACGAACCGGATGACCCCTTATGCCGCTTACGCCGCCCAAGCCGCTATGACCAAAGCGCTGGGAGAGGCACTATATTTGGGTGAGCTTAAGGCCGACGAGGACAGCCTGCCTGCCAGTGTGAGGGGTCATGTTTTCCGGGATAATGGAGATACAGTGTTGATTCTCTGGGATGCCGAAAGCTTGAGCGGAAAGACGTCTATAAATTTGTCGCTGCCGCAGTCTGAGGGTATTCTCACGGATATTATGGGCAGGGAGCAGACTGTCTTTGCTTTCGACGGCCAATTCAACCTTGATGTTGGTCCCGATCCCATCTATCTGAAGGTGGCCGATACGATTCCGGCGGGGGTATATACGGCCTCTTATCGTACGCGAAAAGCCCCTGAGTTCAAAAAAATTTCAGAAGTCCAGAGGATTGTGCTGGATCAGAACTTCCCGGCGGAATCCCGTTCCCATTATGTGAAGGATGCCGAGGCTTATTTTATCCAGCCCAATGAAGAGACACCGGTTGAAGTAACCGTTTACAACTTCAACGAGACAACCGCTACAGTAAAGGTGTCGGGGCTATTTGATACAGACGGCTATGCGGTCAGCGAACCGCAGACGGTTTCGCTCAATCCCTTTGAGAGAAGGTCGTTGATTTTTACCGTGAATGCCCATAGCAGTATTGATACAATCACGGGAGCCCAATTGACATTTACAGGAAATGTTGGCGTGGAGATGACGAGTCCGTCCGTGACACACGTCAAATGTCGTCTTGTGTTTGACAACCTGGGCAATCCCGATTATGTTGATTCCTGTGATGACACCGCAAACTGGGGATTCCCCGGCGACAACAATTGGGATGTAGTCAATGGGAAACTGGTGCATAACGATGGTGTGCCCAAAGCGGTACATGCTTATAATACGGGCGTTAGCCTTAGAGATGGCGTCGTTTCCGCCAAAATCAGGAACATGGGCAGACAGAATGAAGGCGAGAACCAGACTTGGTGCGGTCTGGCCGTGGGGCGGAGCCAGAACGGATTCTGGTGGCAATCCGGCTATATGGCCTATCTGCAGGAAAACGGGGATGAAAGCCTTCTGTGCATCTATAAAGGAGCGGTTGGTGCTGATGACGCGGGTGCCATGCCTTTATATAAATTCACAACAGCGAATATTATGAACAAGGAAGTGGAACTAACGTTTGTCATGAGAACCGAGGGAGAGACCACAAGGTTTGATATCTGTGTTGACGGGTGGCATATGGCGACATTCTTTGATGACAACGCGCCCTCCGGCTATGCAGGGCCGGTGGGGTACAACGCCAGAATATCCTTTGATGATTTCAAAGTGTATAGTGTTGATCCCTGAGAACATCAAAAGATTTCCATAGTGTGATGAATGACGAAGATGCCCGAAAAGGGACTGACGACAAAGCAGGAGACTACTCAATTAATGGGTGGTCTTCTGCCAACATAGTACTTCGCCAAGCCAAAATCACTTAATGCCTTGCGGCATCTTTCGACACGCTGCTTCATACCCTAACCCCTAACCCCTCCTCCCTGATCCCTTCTCCCTAACCCCTAACCCCTAACC
>WRHI01000121.1 GCA_009783315.1 Peptococcaceae bacterium | reverse complement strand
CGGGTCTTAGGCCTTGGAGCGGAAAAAAGCGCAGGCTGCCTTATTTGCGCTTTTCGCGTAAAGGCCTTAGACCCCGCGCCGCCGCGAAGAACGGCTCCGCCCTGTGCCCCACCGCCCCCTCCTGCCCCTCTGACCGGGGTCTGACCGGGGACAGCCGGAGACCCAGGGCAATGGGATAACGTTGCTTTGTACTTTGCTGTCATGTATAATTTGAAGAGGAAACACCAATAGGGAGGGATAAAGGTGAAAATTTTCATAAATCCTGGTCATGGACCCAACATCATTGACGCTAAGGGGGAAAAACCCTACGACCAAAGCTACGATCCCGGCGCTGTTGGCCTGAACGGGTATCAAGAAGCAACCGTTAACCTATCTATTGCCAACAAATTGATAGCCAGACTCAATGACCATGTTGACCTGAAACTCTATCAAAGCGGCGGTATATGGCGCGGTCCCAATGATTACACCCTCAAAGACATCTGTGAAGCCGCAAACAACTGGGAAGCAGACTGTCTCATATCAATTCACGCCGGCGCCAGCAACGACCGGGCGTCTCAGGGAATATCCACCCATTATCAAATGATGGGCAACAGAATGAGCACAGAAAAATATGATAAAGGGAAAAAGCTCGCCGAGATAACACATAATCACCTTATCAATGAGTTCGGCGATTACGGCAAAACATACGACAAAGGCTTAATTGTTGATAACTTTCAGATCCTGCGTGATACCAAGTGCCCCGGTATTCTGGTTGAAATTGGCTACATCACTAACCCTCTAGATGAAATAAAGATGCAAAGAGATCCTTGGCAAGATGCTGCCGCGTACGCGCTTATGCTGGCTCTCAATGATTACCTTGGACTGGGCCTATATCCTTATCCATGTCTGCCCAACACCGGCAAACCCCTCACAGAATGTCCCTACAACGAACCTGAGACCGATGTACAAATCGGCAGTAAAGGCAATGACGTCCGTTGGGTGCAATGGCAACTCAACCTATGCGGTTTTGTTCTTGTTGTGGACGGTGATTTTGGCTCGTCAACGGAGACGGCGGTACGCAGCTATCAGAAGAATATCGCCCTTCCTCTTGATGGTATCGTCGGGGCAAACACCCGGAAACTCCTGAGAACCGTCGCCGAAAGCTGTCCATATAGAGAACCGACAGACAACATTCTCATGGGCAGCAAGGGCAATAATGTACGCTGGGTACAATGGCATCTCAATCGAATGGGCATTAATCTTGACACAGACGGAGATTTCGGCCCTTTGCCGGATTTTGTGGTCAAAGAATTCCAAAAGAGCAACCACCTCACCGCTGACGGCATCGTCGGACCGCAAACCCGAACCAAGCTGAAATCAATCACCCGAACATGTCCCTATAATGAACCCCGAAAAAAACTGCATCAGCGTAACGCGGGCGCCGGCGTTTGTTGGGTGCAATGGCATCTTAACCGCAATGGCGCTGATCTGGCCATAGACGGAACCCTTGGCTCGGCAACAACGGCTGCGATCCGCACCTTCCAAAAGGACAACACCCTTGCCTCCGATGGCGTCGTTGGGCCGCTGACCCGCGCTGCCCTTAAAAAATAGTCTCCTCCCTTACCCTTTCGGCTTAAACGACACAGCACATATATAGCTAAACAAGATAGCGGCGGTGATCCCGATAGCCCCCGCCCCGATACCGCCGGCCAGTACGCCCATGATCCCCGACTGGGCGCCCTCAACGGCTCCTTTTCCCATGATATAACCAAAACCCGTCAAGGGCACAGTGGCGCCGGCTCCCGCGAATTTGGCCAAGGGTTCATACCACCCCAGCGCACCGGCAATCGCCCCCGCCACAACGAAAACGATCAAAACATGAGCCGGCGTAAATTGAGGTTTTGTTAAATCCATAAGCAGCTGCGCGCCTACACACAGCAACCCGCCAATGAGAAAAGCCGGAATAAGATTCAGCCAAATACTTGCAGGCACTTTGTCATAACCCCCCTTTTCAATGGACAATGGACAATGGACAATGGACAATGGAGAAGGCTGATATCCTTCAGCCTGTGGACCAATGGAGAAGGCTGATATCCTTTAGCCTGTGGACCGATGGCGCTGCCTATTTGTCGAGTGCCTCAATAACAACCGCGTGTCCGATTCCCGGAATGCTTTCTCCCTGTAGCAACGATTCTTTGCTGTGCAGGCTGCCGCTGCCAATGAACAGGATTTTGCGCAAATCTCTCTTGCGCAGGTGGTCCAGCAAATAGCCGCTCAACACCACCGCCGAACAGCCGCAGCCGCTTCCGCCCGCATGAGTATCCTGGTTGGCGTGATATATCATGCATCCGCAATCTTGAAGATTGTCCAGGGTGTGAAATC
This sequence comes from Peptococcaceae bacterium, assembly GCA_009783315.1. Classification (GTDB taxonomy): domain Bacteria; phylum Bacillota; class Desulfitobacteriia; order Desulfitobacteriales; family Syntrophobotulaceae; genus WRJI01. The sequence continues at coordinate 5,267 of WRHI01000121.1, read as the reverse complement.
CGCTCTTGCCAAGCAATTCTTTCAACAGCTGCAATCCTTGAGTGCCCAAATCGCCCGACACAATCAGATCGTAGGCTTCCGGGCTCGTTCCCAGATCATAAAAATGCGTCAGCAATGTGTCCGCCACCGCCGGCGCCATCGCCGCGCCCATTTGATTGGCGTCCTTTTGACCATAGTCAAGAATGCCTCCTAGAGTCGCCGCCGTTACACAGATTTTCGCGGGTTGTCCGGTTGGAACGGCCTGATCTGGTTGAGCTGATTGCCCGGCGCTCAAAATCAAACACCCCGCGCCGGTAACTGTCCACTGTGCGGTTAACGGACGCTGGTTGCCGTGTTCTGTCGGCATACGAAACTGCCTTTCCGCTGTATCATGATGACTTGACGTTGCGCACAACACTTTGCCGGCGAAGCCGCCGTCAATGAGCATAGCCCCCACAGCCGTCGCCAGTGCCATTGTTGAACATGCGCCGAACATACCGATGAAAGGCCGCCCGATCTGCCGTACCGCGTAACTCGATGTGGTGATTTGGTTAAGCAAGTCGCCGGCCAGAACATAATCAATATCCCCAACAGCTATATTATGTTTTTTGATAGCTTCATTCATGGCTGTCTCGATCATGGAACTTTCTGTTTTCTCCCAAGTCTTCTCCCCATTGTAGGTGTCCGGCAACACATAATCAAAATGCGCGTTCAATGGCCCCTGGCCCTCTTTGGGCCCAACCACGTTATAACCCCCGACGATTTCCGGAGGATTCTGAAACACCACCGTTTTTTGACCTACGCGTTTATTCATCCATTACAGCCTCCTTGATCAATTGACAATGTGACAACGATATCAGCCGAGTTGATATCAGACGGTTGACAATTGACAATTAGGGAATCTTGCGGCGCCGTTATGACAACAGCCCATTGGGAATTTCTAATCAATCGCGAATGGTTCTGTCAGCGGAAGAGAAGACTCAGCACCCCCAAAAGGAAAGCGGTAATGGTCCCGCTGATAATAACAGGGCCCGCCACGGAAAACATCTTAGCGCCCACCCCCAGAACATACCCTTCTTTCTTGTAATCCATCGCCGGGGACACCATAGCGTTGGCAAATCCCGTCACCGGCAGTATCCCTCCCGCGCCGCCCAAGGCGACTATGCCGTCATAGAGGCCCAATCCGGTCAGCAAGGAACCCAACAGAATCATACTGACCGTACCTAGCGTAACCGCCTCTTTCAAGCCAATACCCAAATACTGATACACATTGATCAAAACTTGCGCCAACAAACATATCGCACCGCCGACAACAAAAGCCATGAAACAGTTGCGCAGCAATTTAGGTTTCGGTCGAATTTTCTTATTCATTTCCGCGAATTCCTGGGGCGTCACTTTGATCTGCCTCGTCATAATCCTCACCCACCCTCACTCAAAATTCTTTTAGCCGGTTTGCCCCAAATATCAGCAAGATTTCAATAGGGAACCCGGCGATAAGACGAAAACACCCTTGCTTAATGGCAAAGTGACATTCTTTGCTCCGCCGGAACGCCTGTCTTTACAAGGATAACGCTGCCCGGCGTCGAAACAGTTCCTCTGAGAAATCGGTGGAAGAATTTGCTTGTATGATGTTTGGTAACCGGATCACAGACCCTCGCATCTTGAATCCCGAAATCCCGAGACCATGAACCTTGACCAGACGGGAGTGAGCGCCATGGAAAAACATATCGCCCAGCAAACCCTAACGCTCTATTTGAGCGGCGAGTTGGACATGAGCAACGCGGACGACCTCAAAACCCTTATTGACCGGGACATCGACCGCAAGAGGATCCGCACGGTCATTCTCGATCTCAGCGCCGTTACCTTTATTGACAGTTCGGCTCTGGGAGTCATCCTTGGTCGATACAAAAAACTTCTCGCTCTGGGCGGCAAAATCCAGATGACCAACACGCCGCCGCACATATACCGCATCCTGTCCATATCAGGCTTACCTGGCATCATCGAATTCACATCAGACGGAAAGGAGATTTCCTGATGAAAACGAACCGACTGTCCCTTACTTTTACCAGCCTGCCGGAAAATGTCCTCATAGCTCGTATGCTGGCTTCTTCCGTGGGCGCTCAGCTCGATTTGCCCATGAACGACTTGGAAGAACTCAAAGTCGCCATCTCCGAAGCCGTCTCCAACGCCATCATCCATGGATACGCCAACAACCCGGATCACACTGTGACCGTTGACATTGATATTGTTGGCGACATCATCACTGTGCGGGTCAGCGACACAGGCTGCGGCATCGAAGATATCCCCCAAGCGATGCAGGCATCCTTCTCCACAGATCCGGAACGCATGGGCTTGGGCTTCGTCTTTATGAAATCCTTCATGGATTCTCTTGATGTTGCCTCAGAACCCGGCAGGGGAACCACCGTGCTCATGACCAAAACCTATCATTCCAGTCCCCAGACCTCTCACTAGAGGAAGAGGAGGACACTATGATCCAGCGTCTGTCAGAAATGAACTTGCCCCATTTCCCTCTTCTTAACGAAGAGGATACCCTATCCTATCTGCACCGAGCCCAACAAGGCGACATGGAAGCCAGGGAATACCTGATCAACTGCAATCTCAAGCTTATTTTTAACCTCATCCAACGCTTCTCCAACCGGGGCTACGAGCTTGAGGATCTGTTTCAGATCGGCACCATCGGCCTTATTAAAGCCATTGACAAATTCGATTTCAGCTATAACGTAAAATTCTCCACCTACGCGGTGCCGATGATCATCGGCGAAATCCGCCGTTTCCTCCGGGACGACCATCCCATCAAAGTTCCCCGATCCTACAAAGAGCTTATCTACAAAATAAACCGGGCCCGGGAAACCTTACAAAACACCCTCTCACGGGATCCCACCATCGGAGAACTCGCCGCCGAAATGAACCTGCCTTCTGAAGAAATCATTGTCGCCCTGGAAGCTGTGCAACTCCCTTCATCCATACATGACACGTTTTTTCAGGACGACTCCGATCCTATCTACCTCATCGACCAACTCCCTGACGATCGCAGCGAAACACCGGCCTGGTTCGAAAAAATCGCTCTCCAGGAACTTATTGACCGTCTGCCTGACCGGGAAAGGCAGGTGCTCATAAAACGGTTTTTCGAAGATAGAACCCAAAGCGAGATTGCCAAGCACCTCAGCCTTTCCCAGGTGCAGATTTCGCGAATCGAGCGGGCTGCGTTGCAGCGCATCCGAACGTTTTTATCAGAATAGTATTGTTTATAAGGCTGGCCCAAGGGTCCTTTATAACCCAAACACATCACTGAAAGTCCGCACCACCATGCCTGGCAACGACAACCGGGGAACAGCTTGGGCCGCGATCAGTTTGACCCGGCTGACTTCTTCGTCGTTGAAGAAAATAACGGCGTAACCCAGCTCCTGCCCCGGCTCAACAGGCGCCGCGGCGGCCGGGCTCCAGAAACATTCGTATCTGTACGCCGCATCCTGACCCTTTTCAAAACAAATGCCGATTTCCTGTTGGGGTACAACCGCCACAGAGGTTTGCGCGCCTTTAGAAATCGGCACATAAGCCACAGGCGTACCGGAAGACACATACGTCTTATAAATATATTTGGCGAACCCATAGTTATAGATCTTCATTGATTCCTGGAAATGACCCTGGCTTTGGGGACATCCCATAACCACAGTGATCAGTCTCAGCCCATCCCTCTGCACGGTTGAAGCGAGACAATGTTTTGCTTCCGCTGTGCTGCCTGTTTTGAATCCCTCCGTACCCTGGTACCACCAGAGCAAACGGTTGGTGTTGTACAGCTGGAAGGCGCCGCTCCTCAGCTTATACTCTTTTGTGGCGGTAAGCTCCAACAGCAAAGGGTATTTCAAGCATTCCCGCCCAATCACTGCCATATCGTAGGCACTGGTATAGTGACCCTCGGCGGGCAGACCGTGAGGGTTAACAAAATGCGAGTTTTTGAGCCCGAGATCCGCGGCTTTCTGGTTCATCTCATCCACGAAATCAGCCTCACTGCCACCGATATGCTCAGCCACAGCAACGCTGGCGTCATTGCCTGAACCCACAGCCACAGCCATCAGCATATCTTTGAGCGTCATCTGTTCGCCCACTTCCAAGTACACCTGAGAACCACCCATAGCGCTGGCTTCCGGGCTGGTGGTAACCTTTTCCTGCAGGGTAACCCGGCCTTTTTCCACAGCCTCCGCCGCGATCAGCAGGGTCATCAGCTTCGTCACGCTGGCCGGCGGCAATTCAAGGTTCGGTTCTTTTTCAAAGAGAATGCGTCCCGTGGCGGCATCCATCAACACAGCCGAAGCGGCGGTGGTTTCCAGCGAAACCCCCAGGTTCAGCTTGTCCGGCGTCCATACCGGTTCCTCTTCAAACATAATCGAGAAATCTTCTGAGAAATTCTCAGAGAAATCCTCCGAGATATCTAGTTCCGCAGCAAGAGTGAATCCTGCGCCGAGGATGCACAAGCAGGTCAGAAGGCAGAAATAATAAATGTATTTGAGACTGGATTTCAAGACTCATCCCTCCTATACTTGGGAAATACCTTTCCTGAACCCTAGTATGCCCGCAGGAAATTGAATTATCAGATAGAATGAGCAATTTTTGTCCGCCTCAGAGAAATATGTATTTATTCCAAATCAATGCCCCCCTCAAGCAAGAAATTCCAAAGAAGCTTATCCAACCGCATATTGACTTGTGAAGGAGAGATTCCCGCGCCATCCCGCTGTAGTGATGTTGTCATCTTTTTGTGGCTGTTGCAATAAATTCTAGAAATTATCTATAGCTTCCTGAAAATAGTCATTTACAAAATCATAAAAGGAAACATACCTCTCTTGATCCAGCGCTTTACTTCCTCTTGTCCAGGAGTAGACTTTTCCATTTTCCAACATACATATGGCATACTCGCCCACATCCAACACTACAAAAGCATTTTCCGGGAGTCCAAATTCTCTCCATTTTTCAGTTGCCGTAACAACAGAGGCCCCTTTGTCACCCTGGATACCTTCTATATATTCTCCACAAACTCCACCAGCACCATATTCTGCGAGAAACTCTCGGTATTCCTCTGGAAAAGTTATTTTAAGCTCTCCTTCTACATTACGAATCCTCTGTTCTGATAATTTACCCCAGAAATCCTTGACTTCTTTCTTGGTTAATTTTAGTGGTCTGAGTCTCGCAGCCCGTAATTCAGTTTGCTGCGCCCGAATCTCAGCAAAAGTAAACTGCCTGCCTATAGGCACTCCTTCCTGGGTCACCAACAC
>WRHI01000120.1 GCA_009783315.1 Peptococcaceae bacterium | reverse complement strand
CGCCGCCATAGGAGACTTCATCGGCATGGGCACCCCCCTGGACTGGCTGGAACTGGTCGGATTCATCATGAACACGCCCGTCTACGTCGTCGTCTCCGGCGTCACAGCCCTTGTCACCCAAGAACCCATGCGCTTTCCCACAATCCTGGAAAAACTCGGCGACGGCATCAAAGAAGAAATCACCCACATCTACGAAGAACGGGGCTACGTCAACGGCTCCCTCTATGTCGTCGGCGAACTGCTGCCCCTGCTCCTCGGAACCAAAGGACTAGGCGCCACCACAAAAGCAGCGGAAGAAACCGCCCAAGCCGCCAAAATCCTCAAAGAAGCCGAAACCGCTTTCGCCGCCACCACCTTGAAAGAAACCGAAGCCGCTGTCAAAGCCGCCGAAGCGGTAGAAGCCGCAAGGCTGCTGGAGATGAAAAATCTGCTGGAGGATATGACCGTCTGGAAGAACCAGCCGGTGTTGGTGACCCAGGAAGGGGTGCCTATAGGCAGGCAGTTTACTTTTGCTGAGTTTCGGGCGCAGCAGATGGAAGCGAGGGCCTTGGGCGCGGGGCGTGAAAATTTGCCCGCTGCCCTTAAATATATGGACAAGAAGCAACTGGATATATTAGATAAAATGACTCCATTAGAGCGTCAAAAGTATATAGAAATAGCGAGCCATGAACCGGGAATCACTGCAGATATTAAAGAGATAACATCTATGGGGAGAGGGGAGTTACCGGGTCTTGAGTATAGGCTAAAAACACCTTCTTCAACGTACGAAAAAATGTACGGGAGAGAAATTCCCACGAACCTGGATGAAATGAACGACGTTATCAGATATACACAAGTTTATGCTGCTGACGATTTGGCAGAAGGTACCCTCAATACCTTAAAAGCTCTTGAAGACAAAGGATATACTGTTAATAAAATAAAAAATACCTGGAATGAAAATTCTGCTTATAAAGGAATCAACACAACTGTAACCAGCCCGTCTGGCCAAACATTCGAATTGCAGTTTCATACTCAACGGAGTTACGATTTGAAAAATGGCATGATGCACAAACTTTATGAGGAATCTCGTGTTTTGCCTACAGGCTCACTGAAAAAAGCAGGACTTGATCAACAAATGTTAGAACTTTCTTCACAACTGGAAAAACCTAAAAATATAGAAAGGGTAGTTAGCAAATGATTTATTATAAGTTGATTGACGAATTGAATTTTGGCGAAATTATTAGAGATGAGGGGAAGTGCCGTTATTCTTATTGTTTCGGATCAGAAAAATGGGTGGAAACAGGAATTATGATTCGATACCAATGGCCAGATGATGAATACTTTGATAAATATGAGGAGGTTTCAGAAGCAGAAGCATTTAAAAATATAAATGCCCAAAGACTAAAAATGGAGCAATTATTTGGACTCGCCAAAAAAATAGCAACTGAAGCCCATCAGGGGCAACGCGATAAAGGTGGCAACCCATATATAAATCATCCCATCGCAGTAGCAGAATCTTTAGGATGCACAGAGCACAAAATAGTTGCGTTATTACACGATATTTTAGAGGACTCAAAAATAACCTCAGATGATTTAAGCAAATATGGATTTACAAAGAGAATAATTAAATCCGTTAATGTTCTTACAAAAAGAGATCCTATGAGCTATGAGGAATACTTATCTCGCATAAGAACTGATAGCAATGCATGGCATGTCAAAATAGCGGATATAAAGCATAACATGGATATAAGTCGAATCCCCAATCCAACAGAAGATGACTATGCGAGGATAGAAAAATACAAAAAAGCTCTTGCTTATTTAGATGCACCAAGTTGATGAATAATGTAGTTCACTTTTGCTGAGATTCGGGCGCAGCAGATGGAAGCGCGGGCGCGGGCCTTGGAGAAAGCGGCACTTGAGAGCGAGGGTTATGGTATAATGGGGGTAGGTGACGATATCGCTCACGCTGGATCATGGAAGCAAGGACTTACTCCTTTAAAGGATAACCCACTGCCTGTTTCTCCAGATGCACAAAATTATTTAAGGATGGCTACCGATAAAGTGAAAACAAATAAAGGTGTTACTGGCGCTCACAATATTGATCATGCGTTAATAGATGTGCGTAATGGGACAATTACAGCAGAACAGGCACGACGATGATGCCGACGAATACGCCCAGGAGGAGACACAATGCCATATAACCGACCCGCAGAAAGCCCCGCCGACTTTGTCAAAGGGCTCTCAGAAGCTGAAATAGAACACTTCAGCCGCGAAATGACCGATCTGATTCAGGAGTGGGTTGATGGGATCAAACCCTATGAAGCCGGCTGGGATAAAGGCGACGCCTTCATCAGAGAACAGGCTGAATATGTTGAAGCTTCTAAGGTCTTGTTTGTTGATGATGATCCTCAAACCCAGGAACTCAGAGAAAACCAGGAAAAACTCCTGGCGGCTCTGAGATCAGAAATAGACAGCCCCAAAAACAATATCTTGAGAAACTATATAGCTGATAAGGACAAAGACTTAAAGGAAGCCCTTTTGCTTGACCAGCCCTATCAGGCGATGGCCCTTTGCCGAATCGCTCAGAAAGGTTCATGTCGTCAGAAAGGAGAAGTGAGCTCATATTACGAGAACCTCATCGGTGAAATCAGGGACTATTTCACAAAACTGCTTCCCAAGGATGATTGGGGCCAAGAGAACCAACCGCTTTAAGAAGCAACCAAAGGAGCTGATAGAAACAATGTCGAAGGTCATCAATCTTGACAAACAACGCACAAAGTCTCTTCTGGGAACCGTTGAAGAAATGCGAAGTCAATTAGAGCCCTGTGAATTCTTCACGAGAATGGCCCCCGTCACTCTTGGCGTTCTCCAATCGATAGACCCCAAAGAAGGATTTGCGGAAGACCATAAAAGATACATAGAAGCCTTGCAAAAGGAAATCGCCAATCCTCTTGTGGACAAACTCAAGCGCTATTTGGACGGGCTTGAAAAAATCTGCCATGAGACTCCAACCCTTTTCTCAAAAGCTTCTTTCTTTGTGATGCCGAAAATTTATGAGGGTTTCCAGTATTACAACGAGCTCATCCGCGATAGAATCCGTATTCTCAAACGAGCCGAAACCGAAGGCACAAGAAAACCGCCTCCGGACCTTGATCTGGGTTCGCTGCCGCCCAGAAACCAACCAAAACCCACAGGGAAAACCAATGTCAAAAGGCTGGACGCGGTTAAGATACGCGCCGATATCGAAACCCTAAAGAAAGCCACAAACGGATTTGCGTACACCATGAAGGAACTGGAAAGCTCTTTCGGCATAGTGTCAAGAAACCATGAATTGGACAGCATACCGGAAGTGTCTTTCATAACACAGGATTTGATAGACGGAAGCGATTCGATTGTGGCCGGAATGAGACAATACTGTGACTTGGTGGAAAGGGCTGTACAAGAGATGGAATCCGAAGAGAGCTGATTGGCTTAAAACAACGTCTGAAACCGTTCCATAGCCTCAACCGTATTGGCGTGGCTCCCGAAAGCCGTCAGCCGGAAAAACCCTTCGCCGTTGGCGCCGAACCCTGAACCGGGGGTGCCGACGATGTTAGCTTGTTCCAGCAAACGGTCGAAATACTGCCACGAAGTCATGCCGGCCGGACATTGGAGCCAGATATAAGGCGAATTATCGCCCCCGAAATAAGCGAAGCCATGAACGGCCATGGTTTGAGCGATGATCTTGGCGTTCCCCATATACATATCAATGTGACCGCGAATCTGGCGTGCGCCTTCTTCCGTGAAAACGGCGGCGGCGCCGCGTTGCACAATATAGCTGACGCCGTTGAATTTGGTCGACTGGCGGCGCATCCAAAGCTGGTGTAAGGGAACGTCCTCGCGAATCAGGCCTTTTGGGACGACACACCAGCCGCAGCGTGTGCCTGTGAACCCGGCCGTTTTGGAAAAAGAGCCAATCTCGACGGCGCATTCTAGCGCGCCAGGAACTTCATAAATACTGCGGGGTAAAGAAGGATCCTGAATGAAAGCTTCATAAGCGGCGTCAAAAAGAATCAATGCCTCGTGTTCCCGTGCGTAAGCAACCCACTGAGCCAGTTGAGCGTGGGTATAAACCGAGCCGGTGGGATTGTTCGGAGAACAGAGATAAATGATGTCGGCATGTGTGCCGGCGTCGGGCAAAGGCAGGAACTCGTTGGCTGCGGTGGCGTCACAAAAAACCACTGTACGTCCGTCCATAATGTTGGTATCAAGATAGACCGGATAAACAGGGTCAGGAATAAGCACAACGTTGTCCCCGGACAGGATGTCAAGAATGTTGGCCACATCGCACTTGGCGCCGTCGCTGACAAAAATCTCATCCGATTGAAGCTTAACGCCTTTTTGCGCATAGGAGACGCAAAGGGCTTCCCGCAGGAAGGCATAACCCTCATAAGGTCCATAGCCACGAAAAGTTTCCCGGGCGCCCATCTCCGCCACAGCTTCCTTCATGGCTTCCGTAACAGCAGGGCAAAGAGGCAAAGTCACGTCACCGATGCCCAGACGAATAATAGCGGCGTCAGGATTAGCTTTCTGGTAATCATTAACCTTTTGCCCGATTGTGGCAAACAGATAGCTGTCTTTGAGATTCAAAAAATTTCGGTTGATTTTCATAAAAATACCCCCTTTATTCAATGGACAATGGACAATGGACAATGGACAATGGACAATGGACAAGGGACAATGGACAATGAGATGCAGGTTGATTGGTGGAGCGGCATTGAGTTGCCGTTGGCATAGTTGAAGTTGCGGTTGCCTAAAGGGATAGAAGAAACCTGAATCCGTACTTATTCAATGGCCTCTTATAGACTACAAACTAACAGAATTGTTATCTTGTGTAAAGAGCAATACCATAATTCTTAATTGTCCCTTGTCCATTGTCCATTGTCCATTGTATAAGCCTGTTCACACTTTTTAGGGATCACGAATAAAATATGGTAAATGGTAACAGGAGGTAGTCAATATAAATTATGGAAATTTGCATAAATGATCTGTTCGACATGCCCGGAGGGAAAGCGTTGACGATAGCGGCTGCTGTTGGTCTCGGGCTGGTCTCTTTGAGCCTGCTTGTGTATGGTGGCAGCAAATTAGCCCGGCCGCAGGTTCGCTCTACAGGAAAAAAAGGAGAAGATTTACGCCTGGAGGATACGGGTTTCGCTTATGATCCCAAGCAAAAGATTTTCTATTCTGTTAAAAAGCCTTGGCAAAAAAAATTCGGCTATTGCCAACTTTATGATGAAACCGCCCCCTTGATGAACTGCATTTTTGATTCTGAACCTATTCGCTTTGAATATGAAGGGAAAAAGTGGCTCATCGAACTGTGGAAAGGCCAATATGGGATGACGACCGGATGCGAAATCGGGGTTTACACGAAAGAGAAAGGCAGTCGCAGCTTGGTCTATCAAGCGGCGAAACCGGAAGACAATTTATTCATGTCTATGAGGTTGATCAAGAATGGGAAAGTCCTTTTTACCCGCGAGGACAAACATTGGTGGCTTTCCGGGTTCGTTCTTGGTGAATACTCAGTACCTGAAGAATTGACCGCGCATGTTCATGTCATGCTCAAGACGCCGGCTATGTGTGAGGCGTTTGTTCGTGAACTGGAAAATATCGGTTATCGAAATTACCGCGTGCTGTCAGACAGAAAAACCGTCGCCCTCGTCTTTGATGCGCCTTATTCTGATCAGCCCCTGGCCCACTCCGGGATTGTGCGGGCTTGGATTATGAAGCTTAACAAAAACTATTGCGATTTATACCAGGCTTCCGGAATTGATATTGGACAGTATTTAGAAGGATACGGCCTTCTGCCGACCGGACTGCTTCCGTACGGATGTCTCCCTTATGGTGCCCCAGTCAATCTGGACGGTCTCTTGTCGTAACAACAATCCTGAGAAGATTGAGCGGAGGAGGATATGCCAGGTGAACGCGTGTGGAACCCGGGGTGGTGATATTTCCAGAGCATTTGTTGGTGCACCGGAAGTTCTTTTTGATGATTCATCAAAAATTGTCTTTATGAGCGACATGCATCGCGGCGATGCCGGCGGCGCCGACGCGTTTTATCCTTACAGAAATATCTTTGCGGCAGCCTTAACGTATTATGACGCAAGTGGATTCACTTATGTGGAATTGGGCGACAGCGATGAGCTTTGGGAAAACCGCGAATTTTCTGAGATCTGGTTGACCTACGGAAATATTTTTGAGAGCCTGGCCGTGCTGTATGAACAAGACCGCTACCTTGGCGTCGTGGGCAATCACGATATAGTCAAGAAAAGGCCGCGCTGGCCTGAAGAGAATATGAAGGCCGGAGAAGGGGATGAGGCGGTCGAACTGTTTCCCGGCATCACATTTCCCCCAGGTCTTGTTTTTAAGCATCGGGAAAAAGGCTGGAAAATTCATGTTTTGCATGGGCATCAGGCTGACGTCCTCAACAGCGACTTATGGCTGATTAGCCGCTTCCTGGTGCGCTATCTCTGGAGACCCCTGACCCTTCTTGGGGTGAAAAATCCTTTGCGGGCGGCCAACAATCACAAAAAGAAAAGGTCTATCGAATGCGAACTTGCCACTTGGGCGAAGCAAAACAACACAATGGTTGTCGCCGGTCATACCCACCGGATCGCCTTTCCTAAACCTGGGGAACCCCGGTATTTTAATGACGGATGTTGTGTGCGCAAAGAGGTTATGACAGCGATTGAAATTGTGCGTGGCGGCGTTGCTCTCGTTCAATGGGGTATCAAAAGCACCGACGAGGGTTTCTTGTGTGTGACGCGGGAGGTGGTTCATGGGCCGGTGCCGCTGGTGGCGTATTTTCCCGACTAAAACGAAGAAAACGGCGAAAGCATAGGGCTCCGTCGTTTTCTTGTCAGTTTCATTGTGCCGGGAGCCCTAAATTGATCGATGTTTTCCGTAAAGTTGACACTTGTCTGATATAGAGATAAGATGAAAGCTGGTTTGTGCGCACGTGCAAAGGGCCGAAAAAGAAAAGGCTGGTGCTGTTGTGCCGGAAGAGGCGGGGTTCGGTGCCTGAACAATTAAGCAAATTAAGCGTAGGGATCTGTCCGATACCGAAAAAATATCTTTTGCTCATAGCCGGTTTTGTTTGGATTGTAGCAGGGATCAATATTCTGAACATAGGCCTGACGGCGGCGGAAAATGATTGGAAGCTTGTTCATATTCTGGTTACGGCTGTGGTTCTCATGTTCTTTTTGGCGATGTTCGTGCGTATCGTTCGCAAGAACACCGTACGTATCATGAATTACGAAGAAGAAAAAATCGGCGTCTTCCGCTTCTTGAGCGCGAGAGGATACATAACCATGGTACTGATGATGTGCATGGGTGTTGGTCTGCGCTATGCCGGAATTGTGTCATTAAGCTGGATTCAGACTTTCTACACAGGATTGGGAACGGCTTTGGCGTTGGCGGGGCTGTTGTTTGTTATTGAGTTTTTGATAAAGAAAACTTCATAATGTCAATTATAAACCTAGTTACAGATCAGACCGATCAGACCGATCAGACCCCAACCGGAGGGGCAGGAGGGGCGGAGGGGCAGGAGGGCGGCCGAGGCCTTGTCCCCAAGCCGTTCTCCAGGCTGGGGAATCTCTAAGCTCCGTTCGCTGCAAACCCAAAACTCGCTTCACTGCGTTTCGCTCAGACA
>WRHI01000119.1 GCA_009783315.1 Peptococcaceae bacterium | reverse complement strand
AAAGAAGAATTCTCAATATTAGAGGAAATGAATTTTAATGTCGTCAATTTGACGTTGAAGCAATATGCGGAAATGGCAATCGAGAACAACAAACAAGATTCAGTTGTTAGGGAAGAGAACGGGTTGATAAGCTTCGAGTATCAGAGAGAGATGAATGGAAAGATAACAGCTTCCTTTGCTACAATATTCAAAGGTAGTGATGCGTTCTGGCTTGTCCAGTTTTCCTGTGACCAAAAGGATTATGAGAAATACAAGACAAACAAATTCATCAAATGGGCGAAATCTTTTACTGTCGAACCTTTTGATGCTGAGTCCCGGGATCCCTCGTTGATCAACACAACTTTTTCGGAAGCCACGGGCTGTTCGATGGTAGGATTCTTGAAATTGATTTAAACGGCAACATTCTCAAAAAGATTCATGAGTGGTAGAGCATTACGTGGGGTAATAATGGAAAACCAGAAGACCATCGACGATTATACGGAAGGTTGGCCGGTAAAGCAGACTGTTATAACAGTATAATTCATTTCTTGAAGGGTGAGAGCTTGTTCAAGGTTTCAACGAACATCCTAATAATCTTTTTGAGCAGATTATCCTTTTTGAGCTCCGGCTCACTGGGTTCAGGGTTTTCCTGATTGTCCTGGTTATCCGGGTCTTTGGCATCCGGGTCGCTAGAATCGGGATTATCGGGATCAGGATTGACGGAACCAGGATTGTCAGAACCGAGACTGTTGGTAACCGGATTATCGGAACCAGAATTATTGGAACCAGGATTACTTGACGTATTGGATCCCGTCAAGGATACTGTCTCAACAAAAAACGAGCCACTGTTTGAGGCCTCCCTGGAAACCACAATAAGGGAATTGCCTTTCGTAAAAAGATATTTCGCATGCCCTTCCGATTCGTATTTGGCTGTTTCTTCACTCAGTGTACTATAATTGTAGGTATAGATCTGCCTGTTGCTAAGCGCGATATAGAATTTGCTTCCGTCTTTGCTGAAAGAAAGAGCTAACCAGCTTCTGTTGATCGACGACGCATAGAGTATGTCATTATCCCTGCTGTTGGTGCTGCTGCAGGTAAATATATTGCCGGAGTCGTTCAGTATTTTTGTTCCGTCTGGAGAGAGACGCATATTTTTTCCCATTGGATAATCCCCATGGTAGCGGGAGTCATAATATGAGGATACGCCGCCGTCAGATTGCAGAATGTAAGCGGAGATATCCCGGGGAGAGGAATCGGTTGTGATGGTATAGACCTTGTTCAAAATGGGATTGTAAACAATATTTGAGGCCTGGCGGATTCTGGTTTTGCTGATGGAGGTGCCATTCTGTCTATACGCGCAAAAATACGTCCATTGCCCGGATCCCGAGGCGATATACACAGTGTTGTTGTTTGAAACGACAATATCACCTGGGTCAATATCAATGCTATGCTGCGCGGTAACAGCAAAGCTGGCGCAATCGACGATCGCGAACGCGCCTTTTTGGTCTTCCTTCAACCAATAGGAGCTGTGTTCCTTATCGCAAAGGGATACATAAAGTTTTCCGTCCTTATAGAACATAGAATCAGGAGACCGGCTAAAGGAGATGGATTTCAGTTGGTTGGTGTTGGTATTCAGGCTGTACACTTTTTTCCCGGAGAAATCCGAAAGGTAGATGACCGAGCCGTCGCCATTGGAGACAGCGTCCGCAGGAGTAAAGGAGAGGGGCACTTTACCCGCCGCTAGTGCTGGGGCAAAGACAGATAAGAGCGCAAAAGACAAAAACGTTGCCAACGCCAAGCAAAAGAACTTTTTCATGTGCGTATTTACCTCCAAGATCAGGATTGCGTGTGTAAAGATTCTTAAAGTATAGAAGTCTTCCAAGCTTCACTGATTCAAAAATAACACATATTAAACAGAGATTCAATTTTTTCCGCGCTATTAATTAAACTTCGCGCAGAGAACGAGGATAAGTGCGTTGCATGGTTTAGCCATATCACCATCTTGACAAATCCCTCTTGCGAAATCATTATCAAAACCTTAACATTTTGTTAACAACAAGGTTAGCCAGATCCCCGGCGGGATCTCACATTTTCGGGAGAAGGCCTATAATCATGCATTTTTGCGAATAATGCCCCATTTGCCGTTTTGCTTAACAAAGGCCCGCTCAGCATCGATACTGATAGCGTCTTCAAAAACAGGTTCGATAATAAACTTACCGTCAGAGCCAACAAAACCCCAGTTGCCGTTTATCGCCATGGCGATTGAATCGGTATCATGGGCGGTAAAAAAAGATGAATAGTACATATCACAACCATCATAAATAAAGTCTGTCAGGATCCCATCTTTGTTCGCTATGGCGTATTTTTTATTCCAAAGGAATCCACCTGATACAACACGACCTTCTCCACCAAAATCATAGATAGGATACGCATTGTCCTGTTGATCTATGAGTCGCGTAAGGTGTTTCCTGATTGTGTGATCGTTTACAATGACGGTAGACTGCCAGAAAACTGGACAGTTGCTAATTTGTTGAAAAAACATAGCCCAACTTTCGGCAAAAAGCCATTAAATCCTCAATAAAGGCGTCCCAATTCAATCCTTCGAACCCCAAACCCCTTGATATTACTGGTGCCATTATTCAAAGCCGCCAATGTAGTGACCTAATTATGATGTTTATGAAATAATTGTTGACATGGGTGCCGGCCTTTGTTATGATTTTCTTATGTATATACGTGAAACGAAAACACACAACAAAAAAACAGGTAAGACATATGTGAAATACCAGTTGGTGGAATCTTTTCGTGCAGAAAAGGGTCCTCGCCAGAGGGTTATTATGGATTTGGGCAGCTCTCTTTCTCTGTCTAAGCAGGATCGCCGGGAGTTGGCTGCTATTTTGGAGGAGCGGCTCTCGGGTCAGTCATCCTTCTTCGCCGAGAAATACCCCGAGCTTGCCGGTATTGCTGATGAGGCTATGCGTCATTACAATTATGTTCAGTCCCATTCGGTCCCGGTCTTGGAGGGTCATGAAGATCAACTAGATCGTGAATTGGTTTGTATGGATCTGAATAGCTTGGGTTCTATGCAACATCGCTCCATGGGATCTGACCTGGTTGGTCACGTTTTTTGGAACAGGCTTGGTTTTGATGAGATTCTGACCGGCTGCGATTTCTCTGAGCGGGATAGGGCTTTGGCCCAAGCGGTGATTGTAGGGCGCCTGGTGGCCCCTTCGAGCGATTTGGCGACTTGTCGCTGGTTTAAGGATCGCTCTGCGTTAATTGAATTGCTACAGATTGATTTGTCTAAGATCGGCAAGGATGCGTTCTATGAGATTGCTGATAAGATCTGGGATGAGAAGGCTCGTATCGAAGCCGCTCTTAAGCTTAACGAGGATTTCCTTTTTCCCGGCAGGACAACCCTCTATCTCTATGACTTGACCAACACATATTTTGAGGGCTCATGCCTGACCAATGAATTGGCGAAACGCGGGCATTGTAAGCAAAACCGCACGGATTGCCCACTGGTGACGTTGGCTTTGGTTATTGATAAAGAAGGATTTGCCATAACCAGTCGTATTTATGGGGGGAACCAATCGGAACCACAGACTTTGGAGGAAATTCTGCAGCACTTGTATCCGGAATCGGAACAAGGCAGCCTATTTCTGCCAACAATTGTTATGGATCGTGGGATTGCCACCAAAGACAACCTGGCCCTTTTGAAAGAGAAGGGATATCCGTATCTGCTTATTGAGCGTCGGAATGCGGAGAAAGACAAGAAGGGGAAAACGAAAGTCTATGTCAAGAAGCTCGATATTGAAGAGGGTACCCAGGTTCTGTGCTTGAGCGATGGGCGTGAAGCGAAAGAAGAGGCTATAGACGAGCTGAAAGAAAGACGTTTTCTGGAGGATTTAGGGCGGTTGGCGAAGTCGGTAGCCAAAGGCAACATTAAACTCAAAGAGAAAGTCGGCGAGCGGGTTGGGCGGCTCAAAGAGCGCTATCCACGCATCGCCCCCCATTACGAGATCATCTTAAACGAAAATGATGATAAGACCCAGATCACCGAAGTCCTACACGAGAAAAAGGATAGCCGCCGGAAGAAACAAACTGTAAGTGGCTGTTATGTGATTGAAACGAGTCACAAAGACCTGGAAGCACAGGAAATCTGGCATTTGTATATGACACTGACCAGAGTTGAAGATTCCTTTCGATCCCTCAAAGACGAGTTGGGAGTACGGCCAATTTATCATCAAAACGCCGATAGAACCAAGGCTCATCTGTTTGTTTCAGTATTGGCCTACCATCTATTAAATGCAATTGAGAAAACCTTGCAGACACATGGAGATCAGCGGACTTGGGCAAGTATCCGGGAGATATTATCAACACACCAGCGCAGCACAATTGTTTTTAAGGATGATCAAGGGATGATTCATCACACTCGCCTTTCCAGCACGCCAGAAAGTCAGCATAAAGAAATCTATGAACGGCTTGATATTAAAGATCCTCTCAAACGAAAACATGTGGTATTGGAATGAGGTGAAAAAGGTTGTAGTGGCCAATTGATTTTAATGAGTCCCGATGAATCAAGGGTTCTGCAACCATGGTGCCGAAAGTTGGGATAGGTCGAGCCCGTACAATCCAAAGATTGCCTATGCATTCTACCGTGCAGGCTATATCGAAACGTGGGGCCGAGGTATTGAACGTATTACAACTGCTTGCAAAGAAGCGGGTAAGCGTGAACCACTGTTTGAAGCGTCGCCGGGAGAGATCGGCGTCACATTTTTCGCCGATATAAATCTTGTTACACACGAAAAAGCCCGTGGTGATTTGAAAGACACTGTAAAAGACACTGTAAATGGTACCCAACACCGAATCCTTCAATTACTTGTAGCAAACCCGAAAATGACCGCAAGAGCTATTTCCCAAGCATTAGAGATAAACGAAAGGAATGTAAAAAAGAACATTAAAACATTGAAAGATGCCGATCTTATTAGACGAGTCGGTTCAGATAGAAGCGGTTACTGGGTTGTGAAACCATCCGAATGAGTCAATAGCTGGTTGGAACAAGCTGATACGGGGAAAACCTATATATCGAAAATTGATGGTGGAGAACACCCGCCAGCCAGCGTTTAGAGATGAGATGCGAAAGTATCATTGAGCGGTTGGTTATTGACACAATATATGAGAATCTCTTCACCGCTGGTATCATTGACGGCATTGCCCAAAAGGTCTACGATTACGCCCGGGCTCAACACGATGAAATCCCACCGTATGTTGTCGAGATAAAGAAGAAACTCGCTGCAACGAAAAAAGAAATAGACAATATTGTCGGAGCCATCGCAGCCGGCATGTTCCATCCGAGTATGAAAGAAAAAATGGATGTTCTTGAAGCACGAAAGGCCGATTTGGAAATCAGCCTTGAAGGCGCGGAGCGCCGCGAAAGGATGACAGATTTTTCCGTTGAGCAAATACGAACCTATCTCGGCCGCTGGTCCAATCTAAAAGACCTGTCTCCGCAACAGCAGAAGCAGGCTGTCAGTCGGCTCACACACAAAATCATCGTCGGCGAAAACGAAGTCTCTATAGAAATATTAACCGGAGCGATCATCCCGGATTTGAACCTTGAATGGTGGAGGCGGGGGGACTTGCACCCCCGTATCGAAAGGCAACCCCAACGACTTCTACGTGCGTAGCTCTCATTTTGTTATCTCACCGCGCCGGGCTCCTGAAAGCGGGATCCCATTGCGACCAGCCTCTTTAAGTCCCTTCCCGGCCAGAGGCCATCCGGGTCGGCAAGCCCACTCATGTTACACCCAAATCCCTCTTCGCAGGCACAGAGGGCAGGATGCTGGCTTTGTTTAAGCAGCCAGAGCTAATTCGTTTTTGTTGGCACTTAAAAAAAGTTCCGCCGATTAACGAGATTGGCGGGGTCTCGGCACGCCGTCATTGACATCGCTCCCCCGAGCGAATCTAAAACGCCCCCTAGAAAAAAGTGGGTTGCGGAAACGGTTCCAGCTGCAAATAGTATATCATATTTCAGGCAGAATGCCACAGAGAATTATGCGCAGAGAAACAAGAAATTTACAGGAAATTTACAGGAATTGCGCAGATAAATCACACAGGAAAATTTCAAAGCAGCCCAAAGCCTGTACATGCGTTCCGTCACGGATCCCAAATCGCCAACAGCCAAAGCTAACAGCCAATCACGCGTCCTCTATGTCCTTCGCTATGTTGTTGTTTGCTATGATGTCGGTCGCGCTGCAGTCGGTGGCCATAGGGTCGTCCGTTATACTGCTGCTCGTCATATTGCTGGTCGTCACCATGCCGCTCGTTATGGTGTCCCCCGCTATGCCGTCTGCCATTTCCGCCACCGGCTGTCTTTTCAAATGAATGCGGTTTTCGAGAAACACCATGACGTCACCCAGAATAATCTTGAAGACGGCGACCACAGGAACGGCGAGGAACATGCCCAATACGCCGCCAAAAGTGCCGCCGATGGTGATGGCCATGATAATGATGACCGGGTTCAGGTTCAGGGATTGGCCCAGCAGACGGGGGATGATGATATTACCGTCTACCTGCTGTAGGATGATCAGAAAGACCAGGACAACCAAGGCCTGACTCAGACCGCCTGTCAGCAGGGTTGTGACCGCGGCTATGGTGACGCCCAAAAAGGCGCCGAAAAAGGGGATGATATTGAGGATAGCCAGCGTTACAGCCAACAGGACCGAATACCGGACTCCCAAAATTGTTAGCCCAATGCCGCTGATCATGCCGATGATTAAGGCGTCGAGCAGCTGGCATGATATAAACTTGTAAAAGATGGCGTCCGTTTTTCTGACATACACCGCCAGGGACTCATAGGTCTCTTCTTGGACAAACATCCGGGCGATTCGCTTAACGGTTTTCAGCAGAGGGTAGGGGTTCAGAAGCATATAGATGGCAACCACGATAGTCACAAAGAAATTAAAAACCGCGCCAACCGCGTCAAGGGCATACCCGGTTATTTTGGAAAAGTCGATGTCAGAAAGAAATTGCTGGGGAGATTCCACAATGTCGTTCCAGTCAACACCGCTCAGGTATGGGTTGGCTTGCAGATCCGCAAGATATTTGAAAGCGTTTTCGGAAATGATGGGCCAGTTTAGCAGCAAATCGTTGATGCTTTTTTGGAGGGCGGGGATCACGAAACTGCCGACTCCGGCGAGGAATCCCACGATGATGAGAACAAGACAAAGAACGCTCAGGGGGCGGGCCCATTTGGACATGAATTTCAGAGGGATTTTTTTGAGGAGATAGGCTATTTTTTCGCAAGGGATATGCAGGAGATAGGCGAACAAGAGCCCTGTCGCAAAAGGCGACAACAGCTTGAGCATGATTTTGACGGGCGTAAGCAAGCCTTGAAAGGCGTCCCCGACAGCTTGATAATTTTCAAGTCCCTTATATACGAGAATCAAGCCCCCAAGAAAGAGAAAGGCCCACAGGTAAGTTTTCCAATTAAGTTCTGGAAGTTTCATAAGGACAGCGGTTTCCCCTTACATAGGTAATGCGACCGATACGAATCAAGATGTCACAAAAAAAGGATCTTAAGGTGTTTTTTATATTATATCATAGGATTGCGGCAAAGAAAATATTGTCAGCTGCCACACTCTGCCGGCCCCTTACAGATCAGACCGATCAGATCCCAGCGGGAGGGGCAGGAGGGGGCGGTGGGGCACAGGGCGGAGCCGTTTCGGGAGTGGCGGCAGCGGGTCTTAGGCCTTGGAGCGGAAAAAAGCGCAGGCTGCCTTATTTGCGCTTTTCGCGTAAAGGCCTTAGACCCCGCGCCGCCA
>WRHI01000118.1 GCA_009783315.1 Peptococcaceae bacterium | reverse complement strand
CCGAAAGGCGAAAAAAATACGCGGGCTTTTGGAGTCTGCCGCTCCCCAACCCCTGACGTGGCACTGTTACTGGCCAGCGCGGTATCTGCCTCCAACTCACCATTGAGTTGAGGGAAAACACCGCGGCAGAAAGCTCTGCTTATCCTTATCGTCAGTTCATGCACTTTTTAAATAGGCACCCGATCAATAAATATTTATTGACATAAACCATTTCACGATGTATGATTTGTGCGAAGTGAGTGAGGGAACAATAAATATTATTGAATACATTAAGGAGACGCCGGCCCCATGAGAAAGGTGCTGCTGATAACCGTCTCCAGCGATGAAATCAAAAAAATCCGCCACGCGCGATACATCAAATTCCAACAATGCACCATGCCATACCTGGCGGCGTTGTTTCCCGGAGATTGGCAGGTGACGCACATTGATGAGGAGACGCAGCCGATCGACTATGCGGCGTCCTATGACCTGGTGGGATTAACCTTCCACACACCATGCTGTTATCACGCCTACGAGATCGCGGAAACATTTCGTGAGCTGGGCGTTATGGTCATTATGGGTGGCCCCCATGTGACGCTGGTGCCGGATGAAGCCGGGCAGCACGCCGACAGTATTTTTGTGGGGGAAGTCGAGAATACGTTTTCGCGGTTTCTTGATGACTTTGAGGCGGGAAACGTTCAAAAACGCTATACCGACAGCGGCCCGGTGGATCTGGCCAAGGCGCCTCTGCTATGCAAACAGCATTTTCATCGGGCCGACCATACAGCCGGAACGATGTTCGCAACCCGGGGATGCCCGCATGCCTGTGAGTTTTGTGTCATTGCTTGTATTTATAAGAACAAGTTTCGCCGTCGTCCTATTCCGGAGGTGGTCAAAGACTATGCCGCCTTCAAGGGCAAGGTGGTGGTGTTCTGGGACGACAACATTTCGGCGGACCCGGAATACGCGAAAGAGATGTTCACGGCGATTGCGCCATACAAAAAGTGGTGGACGTCTCAGGCCGGCATAAAAGCCGGTGAAGACGACGAGTTTCTGGAGTTGGCGTATAAGAGCGGCTGCCGTCATTTGTTCATCGGGTTTGAAAGCGTTAGCCAAATGTCTTTGGACGGCGCGAACAAATCTTTCAATAAAGTTGAGCGCTACAAGGAAATCATTCGCCGGATTCACGCTCATGGTATTTCTATCCAGGCAGGGATTGTTTTTGGATTTGATTGTGATACCCCTGATGTCTTTGACGAAACCCTCGCTTTTTTGCGCGAAAACGGTATTGCCCAAGCTACCTTTAATATGCTAACGCCCTATCCGGGAACCCCCTTGTTTGACCGGCTCAAAGGGGAAGGCAGAATTCTGACTGAAGACTGGTCGAAATACAATTCCCGGACGGATGTGGTGTTCCGGCCCCGGCAGATGTCTCCGGAAGAACTTCTGGATGGGTTCACCTATGTTAACCATGAGTTTTATCGTCTGGGGAACATTGTTGGGCGACTGTTCCGGTCGCGCACGAATTTGTATTGGACGCTGCCTCTGAATCTGATTTATTGGGGACTTCTGAAGCGGTACCCTCCTCAGCGATTATCTTGAGGCAATCCTTGTGTTTTAGGTCAAGGCGCCGATCTCATCCAATTCCTGTTTGGATCCAATAACTGTTAAAATATCGCCCTCGCGGAGAACGGTGTCCGGATGAGGGGAGGTTTGTATTCTGTCTGTTTCAGCGCTGCGGATGGCAATAACATTAATACCGTATTTTCTGCGTATATTATTGGCAATGATGCTTTTGTCCACCCAGCGTTTCGGTGTTTTAATTTCCAGAACGCCGTAATCCGGCGAGATTTCAAGGTAGTCAATAATGTTCCGCTGAGCCAGTGAATGGGCAATACGTTTGCCCATATCTGATTCAGGGTGGATAACCTTGGTAGCGCCGATCAGAGACAGAACTTTCGCATGCCATTCATTCTGCGCTTTGCAGACGATCATTTTCGCGCTCATTTCTTTCAGCTTGATTGTGGTCAAGACGCTGTCCTCAATGGCACTGGCCATAGAAACGACCACACAGTCGAAATTTTGAACACCTAGAGAAGCCAATACGGCATCATCCTTCGCATCCCCAATAATAACATTCGTCACTTGATCAAGGATTCCCGTCACATTGTCCTCGTGGGCGTCCACCGCCAGGACTTCATGCCTCATCCGGTACAGTTCGGTTGCCACCGCACTGCCAAATCGCCCCATACCTATCACCAAAAAAGAGCCCATATCAACCTCCGCGCAGGATTTATTTCCTCTTCCTCAACCAATCTTCGTTTATCCCATCATGATCCACGTATCAGGATATTTCGTTTTTTCTGTGCCGGTACGATTCCGGAATGCCGCCATGCCTAATGTGATGATGCCGACGCGCCCAAAAAACATGAACAGAATGATGATAGCCATGGAAGCGGATCCCAGGCTGGAGGTAATACCCAGTGAAAGCCCGCAGGTGGCAATCGCCGAGATGGTTTCAAACAGAACGGCTGAAAAAGGAAGATCCGGTTGGATCAAAGCAATGGCGGAGGATCCTGCCAGAATTGCCGTCAACACCACAAGCAGAATGGAAAGGGCGCCGACAATCTGCGGCGCCGGAACAGTTCGTCCAAAGACCGACAGCCGGTTTTTCCCCCGCAAAGAGTTTAAAGCCGACAAAAACAAAATGCCAGCGGTTACGTTTTTTATACCCCCCGCTGTCGAGCCGGGGGATCCTCCGATGAGCATCAAAACCATAGTCATTAAAATGGATGCACCGGTGAGCGAAACTTGATTCACTGTACACAGGCCGCCTGATCGCGTTGTGACAGATTGAAAAAGGCTGGCTAATGCCGCGTCGGGAAAAGGCATAGAGCCTATTGTTCCCGGGTTTGTCCGTTCGGCGATATAAAAGAATATCCACCCCGAGACCACCAGACCAAGGGATACAGTCAGAACGAGTTTGGAATGCAAATGCAGCTTTCTGAAACGGCGGTTGCGCCAGATGTCCTCCCAAACGAAAAACCCAAGTCCGCCTATGAAGACCAACAGCAAAACTGTCACGGAAACAACGGCATCCCCCGCATAAGCGGTCAAGCTGGAAAGGGCCTCATTGGTACCCATCAAATCAAACCCCGCGTTGCAAAAAGCGGAAACGGAATGAAACACCCCCATACCCAGTCCTTTCCAAAGCCCGTATTCAGGTGCAAACCGGCTCCAGAGAACAAGGGTGCCCACCCCCTCAAACAAGAATGTTCCCGCCAAAACATGGCGGATCAGACGAACAACGCCCTGCATATCCTTCAAGTTCAGAGAGTTCATAATCAGCAGCCGCTGTGAAAGTCCGATATTCTTGTTCATAATAAAAAAGAATATGGTGGTGATCGACATGAATCCCAGGCCGCCGATCTGGATAAGGCATAAGATGACCATCTGCCCGAAAAGACTCCAGGTCTGTGCTGTGTCTGCCACCGCCAGTCCGGTGATACATGTCGCGGAAGTCGAGGTGAACAACGCGTCCATAAACGACAATGAAGTTCCGCTGCGGGATGAAATGGGCAGCATCAAAAGAACCGTTCCTACCAATATGAGGGCTAAAAACCCCAGCACCATAACCCTGGCGGGACTTAAGGTTTTGCGAGAAAACATCATGTTATCTTACTGATTACGAAGGAACCGGGGCTGGGATTAATGCCGGAGCCGGAGGTGAGGCCGGGAGTGGAACTGAGGGCAGATCCGGATACGCTGACTGTACCATTTGTGTCATGGCCATCACGGCCATCGTGGCCGTCATATAAGCTGTTCCCGCTGCCAGGGCCGGGAAAGGGGTCAGAGCTAAGGGAGGAAACAGCATTGTTACGACTTGCGCTGAAATCCTTGCCGATATCATTGGCATTTGCATAGCCATTTGCATGGCCATTTGCGCTGGATCCGCCATCGAGATTTCGTTGCTTATTGGCACTGCCAATTCATTTCCTGTTGGTGTTGCCGGCGCATTCTTTGCTGATGTCGCCACTTGAACACCTCCTTTCTATCTGTCGCGCAGGTTGCATAAGCCGCAGCGCGACAAAAACAGTATATATGAAAAACCGGGGAAAGGTCAATCATGTATTGGACCCTCCTCAGCGGTTATCATAAGGCGCGAAAATGGGAGCCCTTTCCGTATTCGGTTTTATGTAGTATAGTGGGTAGGTAGGCAGGGTGCTTGTCTCGGTTCCTTGTGTTCTTATGAGTCGGGTTCAGCGGAATAAGAAAAACCCCAAAACATAATTTGGAGGATGACGCCCAGTGGGAAATCGGCTTGAGAGCTTACGTAATGAGATTGATAAGTTGATTGACAAAAACCAACCGAAAGAGAGCCGTTATTTCGTTTCCCATTTGTATGGAGTTTCACAGTTTTGCGTTCTGTTGGCGGTAAGACGCGGTTTGAACACGGAACTGGCCGCGGCCTGCGGAATGTTGCATGACATATACCAAATTACTGCCGGAGAAAGGGAGAAACACGCGAAAAAAGGAGCCGAACAAGCAGGAAGAATGCTGAAAAAAATAGAAGCGTATTCAGATCAGGAAATAGCCATCATAACCACCGCGATATCAAGACATAGCAAAAAACACATTGTCCATGAACCGTACGATGAAGTCTTAAAAGATGCGGACGTCTTAGAGCACTGTTTATACAATCCTGATTTCCCGGTCAGCGAAAAAGAAATGGCCCGATACAATAATTTGCTTGAAGAATTCAGCTGCAGCACAAGAGGATTGATTTCCGCGATCCAATCCTGTTACTAGCTGAGGTCAAGACAACCTTAAACTCCCAAAGAAAGGTGGCAAAGAAAAGATGGAAGAATTACGTGAATCAGGATCCTTATCCGGCAACGTCCCAGGAAGAGTCATTCGCAATAACGACAAGAATATAAATGTGTATGGGTTGAGGCAATTTTGCAAACAGTTTGGCATTGACTATGAGCGGCAATCCAAAGACACCTGGCTGTTGGCCTTTCTTTATTCCGGATTATCGGATGTTCATGAGCTCAAGCCTGAACTCTTTAAAGTCGTTGAGGCGGCGTTTATTTTGCGAGACGTTCAGCAAGATGCTTGGGATGCGTCTGGCAAGTGTTATATC
The DNA here is from genome assembly GCA_009783315.1 of Peptococcaceae bacterium. Taxonomy (GTDB): domain Bacteria; phylum Bacillota; class Desulfitobacteriia; order Desulfitobacteriales; family Syntrophobotulaceae; genus WRJI01. The sequence continues at coordinate 3,542 of WRHI01000118.1, read as the reverse complement.
TGGGATCTGGTCATCGCTCATCCACTGAAGCGGCTGTCATTCGAGCATAACGTGATATTAGCCGAAGTGCTTTTTCGGCACAGCGCAGCGGGCAGGTCGGCGGAACTCGCAGAGCCGGCCAAATTATCAAGCTTTATGCAAGATGCCGCACAAGACCATGTCATCACCACGATAACAGCATTTTTGCAGTTGGTTTGCTATATTCTGGAACTTGCGCCTAAAAGCGTGAGAATAGTCAAGCTCAAAGCCTTGCAGCTGTTTTTGCAGGTGAAAAAACCCTTGGATCGTAACAATCCCTGCAGAACAAACACCCCTTTGTGGCAGAAACAATTTGGCAGAGTTACGGTAGAGTGGGAGTATGCCGCGTCTGAGCCGGAAAGTGGCATAAAACCGGAAAATGATGTAAAACAGAAGAAAGACGCTGCCAAGAGATCCGAAAGCCCTGTGTACTTGCCGCCGCCGTTCTTTAGGAATTATTTTCGTGAACACGTTAACGGGCAAATGACCAAGCTCCGTGCAATATCTGATCCCATTGACGGTATGGGCGAAGAATGTATCCATGATACCAGAGTGGTTTTTCGGAGTCTGCTCTCACGAATGGACAGCTTTGAAAGGTACCTGGACAGCGCATGGAAAGCCTCCATGACCAAAAGAATCAAGGTTGCTTTCAGGCAGTTGGGCGATGTTCGGGATGCTGACGTTATTTTGCTGCATCTGCAAGAATACGCTAAGATCAATAAAGTCCCGGTGCGGGAAATTGACGGGTTTACCAAATTTATCACCGATATGAGGGAAACCGCTTTAGCAGAAGCTTTGGCATACGTTCAATCACCGGCTTATCAGTCGATTCTGGAAGAGTTGTCCGGCGATATCCGCGCCCAGGCGTGTTTGCCGATAATCGACAAAAAACGAAACGTTCTGCCTTTCAGGCTGGATGACATCATGCCTATCACCGTGGGGGCGGCGTCGCTATCCCTTTTTGCTTATGACGAATGGCTGGGTGGATGTTATGTTTCTGAAGATTTGCTGCACAGAATGCGCGTCGCATTCAAACGGCTGCGATACCTTCTGGAGTTCTTCAGCGATCCTTTCGAAAAGGATGTCAAGAAAGCTGCTCAGATCTGCAAGCAGTGCCAAGAGTTTTTAGGCGTCATGCAAGATAATTGTAAGGCCGCTGAATGGGCAGCAAGGTTCTTGGCGACTCTGCCCCAAAAAGAGCAGGACACGGATCAGGATACAGAGCAGGACAAGGACATAGAACAGACGCCAGACGCGCAGAAAAGCGTCAAAGAATACTTGGACTGGTGCAATCAGGAAGCCATGGCATGTGCCGATCGGTTTCTGGCATACTGGTCGGATACGGGCAGACAGGAACTGCGCTCGCAGATTCTCGGCATAACCCTAGAGACTCAAAAAAACAAAGGATACCGCTAAACGACAGAGGAGCAACAATGAGCAGCGACATTGAAATTGAAGCGAAATATCTTGTGCACGCAGATCCTAATTGGTTGCAGGAACAGGTCATACAATTTTTTCATGAGAATGCTTTTTCCGCTGATAGCGGCTCCTTACACCTCCAGAACGACGTCTATTATGATACCGCCGACCAGGCGTTGTTGAGAAATGGCATGGCTTTGCGTCTGCGCCACAAAGGAGGAAAACGGTATATCACATTCAAAAAAGCCCTGACAAAAGGGGCGTCTGCTCAAGGCAGGCCATGGGAAAGGTTTGAGCGGGAGCGGGAAACAGCTGACCCAGAGATAGAAGGTGCGGATAATAAGGCATTCATTAAGCAGTGCTTTTCTGACTTTGCCGGAGACAACCGTTTTATCGCCGGCGGCTTCGAAAAAATTGTGACAATACGGAATAAGCGGCAGCGGTATACATTCGCAAACGCGACGTCAGCATATGAAGCCGCCTTTGATAATGTGACATATATTAGCGAGCTGACCAAAAAGGAATGCAGCGAAAGGCAACTTGAAATCGAAAAACTTACTGATGAAACGCCTGTGGAGTCCATGCGTGTTTTAATCAGAAATCTGGAACGCAAACTGGGAGACGGTATTGAGCCCTGTTGGGAATCCAAATATGAAAGAGCCTGTAAAATGGGAGAAGAATTTCAGCAGTAAGACGCCGCAAGGTTACCGATCAGACCCCAGCCGGAGGGACAGGAGGGGGCGGTGAGGCACAGGGGGGAGCCGTTCTTCGTGGCGGCGCGGGGTCTAAGGCCTTTACGCGAAAAGCGCAAATAAGGCAGCCTGCGCTTTTTTCCGCTCCAAGGCCTAAGACCCGCTGCCGCCACTCCCGAAAAGGCTACGACGTAGACACAGCTCTCAAAATGATCAACGAAGGCACTTAAAAAAGATATACAAATAGGAATTTCTGGAGGAAAAGCATGAATATTCAGACGCCGCAATCATTTGGACAGTTACTCGACAAGATATTCCAGTTGATGAGAGGAAACTTCGGTGTGCTGCTGATCCTGATGCTCTTGTTCTTGGGGCCTTCTTTGGTGCTGGGGGTTTTTCTCCAGCAGCCGAATACACCAATGCCTGAATGGTCTTCATTGGGTGATCCGGCGTATTGGGAACAATGGGCGATGGAGGTTCAACAAGGGCAATTTGACCAAACGAATCTGTCTGATGGGGTTTTGTCATTGATGACTCTCGGGCTGTCAGCTATCGGCTATATTCTGGCGCTGGCGGCGGTGATCTATCTTGTTGACGCAAACCGAAAGGAGCAGACTCCGGAGGTCGCGGCCATTGTAAAACGTTCCTTTAAGAAATTCTTCCCAATGTTAGGCTCTTTCCTATGCCTTTATCTGCTTCTCTTCGGGGGTACTATGGTGGCGTTCCTGGTATTGGGCTTTGTCGTGGCGATACTTGCCATAAGTACAGGCAGTGTTGCGGTGATAATGATCATCCTCCTGCTTGTCGCTTTGCCGGGTTTCATCATTATGTGTTATTTCGGGATTCGCTTGAACTTTGCTCCGGCGGCGACAGCCATGGCTGATGTTTGCCCGGGGATCTCCCATAGCTGGAAACTAACACGGAAAAACGTTCTGCGATGTTTGGGCGTGTTCTTGGTTGTGTCTTTGATTACCGGTGTTCTCGGCGGTGTTTTACAGATGCTGCTTGGTTATCTTGGTGTTGCCGGGGCGATCTTGTATATTCCCTTTGGCCTCATTTTTAGTGCGGTGTCGTTTGTGGCCATCGCTGTGCTTTTCTTCGATCTGGAGGTTCGCAACAATGCGGAGGGTTTGCGGGATATGGTTGACAGTCTAGGGGATTGATGGGTGCATATTTAAAAAATGCATGAACTGACGATAAGGATAAGCAGAGCTTTCTGCCGCGGTGTTTTCCCGCAACTCAATGGTGAGTTGGAGGCAGATACCGCGCTGGCCAGTAACAGTGCCACGTCAGGGTTTGGGGAGCGGGAGAATCCAAGCGCCTCTCTGCCTGACAGCAACCTCAAAAGGCGAAAAAATTCGCGGGCTTTTGGAGTCTCCCGCTCACCAACCCCTACCTCGCGACTGTTACGAG
>WRHI01000117.1 GCA_009783315.1 Peptococcaceae bacterium | reverse complement strand
AGCCCCCGAAAGGCGAAAAAAATACGCGGGCTTTTGGAGTCTGCCGCTCCCCAACCCCTGACGTGGCACTGTTACTGGCCAGCGTGGTATCTGCCTCCAACTCACCATTGAGTTGCGGGAAAATACCGCGGCAGAAAGCTCTGCTTATCCTTATCGTCAGTTCATGCACTTTTTAAATATGCACCCCCAAATACCCGGGCGCTTGACTTTCTTATTGACAAACCTACGTTGCCCCTATATCATTTACTTAAGTAGGGAACCTCTTGCTCTCTTTTGGACAGTCCATGACAGTCCAAGTGACGCTTAACACATCCCTGCTTTCGGCAGTTGATTGTCGTCAGGAGTTAAGGAGAAGACCATGCCTATAAAAATCGCCAATGCTGAGCTGGAAATCATGCGCATTCTCTGGCGGGAAGAACGTCCGGTTAGTTTCGCGGAGATTATTGACGAGCTCACAGACAAGAAAAGCTGGAGCAAATCGACGATTAATACGCTTCTTATACGCTTGCGTAACAAGAGCATTATCAGCGTTCCGGCTCACAACACCTTTGTCGCTGAGGTTAGCGAACAGGAGTATATACGAACCGAAGGACAGACTTTCCTGAACAGGCTGCTCAATGTTAACGCCAAGAACCTAATGACAGCTCTTTTTCACGAGGGCAGCCTGACCAGGGATGATATTGACGAACTCAGATCTATGCTGGATAAGGAACTGGAAAAAGGAGAAGGAGAGAATAGGGAATGAGCGCTTTGACGGGTGATCTTGTCCGCACAATTCTCATCATGTCTCTTTCCGGCAGCGTGCTGGCGGTGGTGCTTCTGCTCATTAGGCCATTTGTGCGTTACCGCCTTCCCCGGCCGGTTCAATATGGGCTGTGGTTTGTGGTTCTGGCGGCCCTGTTGATCCCCGTGTCCAAATTCCTTGTCCTGCCTGAAAGAGCGGCGAACATATCTCTGGCGCCCCTTCACGCCGTTATTGAGAACAATATCACAAAAGCCCTGTCGGCGGCGGAGGCGATGTCAGGGACAAATGCCGGCGCAAACGCGGCTGACCCGGCGGGCCCTGATCCGGCAGAAGGGCTTAACACGTCAAGCGTTTCTGATCCGGTAGAAGGGCTTAATATGTCAAGTGGTTCTGATCTGGCAGGCGTGTCCGATATCTCAGATGTATCCGATTCATCAGGTGCGGCAGAGCCATCGGGTGCGTCCGTTCTGCCGGAAAGGTCTGATCCGGCGGGTATGGCTGATCCGATGGGGGAACTCGGGGCCGGTCTCTCTGCCAACAGTCCCGATCTGTTCATGTGGGGCTGGATCGGATTTATCTTCGTTTACCCCTTTGTCGTTCTGTTGGTACTGCTCTACAACATTATCACTTACGCTTACTTCATGGGGAAAATGTGCAGCCGTAAAACCGCGCCCAATTCGGACTATTCCGTATTCTCCGGGCTCTGCGGAAATAGACCTTCTCCGCAGCTGTACCTGAGCGCCCTGGCGGCGACCCCTATGCTGGTCGGCCTATTCCGGCCCATGATCATTCTCCCCGATCAAAAATACACGAAGGCCCAATTACAAGATGTTTTGCTGCACGAATTGACCCACCTGCGCCGGCGTGACGTGGCCGTTAAGTGGTTGTCTATAGTCGCCTGCGCCCTGCACTGGTTCAATCCCATTGTCTGGTTGATCCGGCGGGAAATCGACCGCGCCTGCGAATTGTCCTGTGACGCGGCTGTAGTTAGAGGTATGAACGGCGAAGGCAGAAAACGTTACTGCGATACGCTGATGATCATGGCCGCCAAATCCGCAGCCCCGAGGGCGGTTCTGTCCGTCACCTTGTGTGAAGAGAAAAAAGCCCTGAAAGAACGGCTGCTTTCTATCGCTAAATTCAAACCTCGCAGACGGAGAACGCTGGTGGCTTCGACCCTGATGATTGTGGCAGCGATGGGCGCCGTTTGTCTGCTGGGGGCTTCAACGACCGCGGCAGGATCCCAACAGAGCTTTGCCGAGACCCACAACACATCCACAGTCACATACAACTACGAAGAAAACGGCGGCGCCTCCGCAACTATGATCAAAGCAGCCGCCGCCACCGGCGATCCGGTGGATTTGACCCCAACAGCCGCAAAAGAAAACGGTTGGATCTTTGTTGGCTGGAACACGGATCCGGGCGCTGCCGAAGGACTGACCTCCCTCATTATGGGAACAGAAAACATGACGCTGTATGCTATTTACGCGAAAACCCTGACAGCCACCTTGGAAGATTACGATGGGACAATACCGACAACCCGCACGGTCTCGGTGACAATTTATAACAAAGCCACCGACGGAACAGTCCTGATTCCGGCGCCGAACATATATACCGGCTGGAGTTCCAGAGGGTGGGGCCTCGCCTATGCCGCCGATACTGACGTTGCGGTGGTGTCCGGCCCCTTTGCCTTAAGTGAAGATGTTACGCTTTATGGACTGTATCGGCGTACGCCGCCGGCCATCAACAGCGATCTGATCGCCAACGGCGATTTCGAGTCACCGGACCTCCCAAACCCCTTCGTGAATTTCCGCAACGCCGGAGATAACACCTTTGCCTTTGAAACCAACCCCGCGTACCTCAACACGGCTGAGGGCATTCGAAACGGAAAATCCGCTTTAAGGATACAGCAAAACAGAAGCCTGGCCCCGATCGGCCACCAGACTTCTCTTGAGCGCGACTGCAGATACAATTTTGAGTTTGATATTCTGCTGCTTACTGAGAATGCAACCAATATCGCGGTGAGTGTCAATTTCGTGTTTTATGACGAGAACTGTACAAACAATAAGGAAAATCACCACTGGGTCGTTCTCAGATTGGAAAGCGGAGGCGGATGGCATCATATAGTTGGTTCATATGCGCCTCTTTCCGAACACATCGCTGATGACGCGGATCTTGAAAACGTATGGTTCTCAATCTTTTTGGAACCCGGCCCTGTTACGTACCTCTTGGACAATGTGAAGCTGATAAAGAGAGGCCCTTCATAAGCCCCACTTTATCACCTTAGCTGAGACAAGCCGGCTGCTTTGCAGTGCAGCCGGCTTGTCTTTCAAACTGAATACGACATTATTGGCTCAGCACAATTCTGATTGCCCCGGAAAAAGCTTTGCTCAATACTATCGGTGATTCCCAGTCCTTGATATTGGCATGGCGACAATTTCCATGATTGTATATCTCATTGAGCCTGTCGGCAATATACTTCTCTTCAAAGTTTCCCCAAGCCCAGTAATCGACTTCTATTGCTGCCCAAGGACGGTTCCCAAGTTTATCAAGATCATAGCGCTCGTCATAATTTGCGAGTTGGGCTGACCACCCCGGAACGACGCCGTCAACGATCGACATGGTTGCCTCAATACTATGGTCACTGTACATGTGCCGCGAAGCAGGTGTTGATACAGGATAGGAATGAGTGATAAGTTTCTTTGCCGGGACTTTGGATTCGAGGGATACTTCGATTAAGAACTTGAAGTAGTCGTACATAATGAGATCTATGGTCTCATCTTTTATCCAATCCTTATCATCAAAATAATCAGGATAATCTCCTACTCCCTTCTTGGTCTGAATATCAGGATAATCTCCCCGCTCCTTGAGTGTCTGTGCGGCAGCGTAACCCAGTTTCCAATGCGCCATTCCATCCCGGTTCATTCTTTCAACATCATGGACCGCGTCTTTTCCCGGATCTTGATCCCAGAGGTCATTGCCCTGAAAGATAATGTCAGCGGTTTCATATGATTTGCAGTAATAGGCATTCATATAGGGTGATATTTCCATGCCCAGCACCACACCGGCCAAAAGATACTTCTTATCGGAAGGTAGTCTGTTGTACCATGTTATTATTTCAGGCAGAATCTCGCCCAGAGCCGCGGCATTCGCATCACGAAACGCCTGAGACGCCAGGTTGGGCGCGGGAACAGCCGGGTCTCCCGGACCACCATACTCCACGCGATGAAGCGCACCCCAGTCCCGCCATCCTATTTTCACAGATGTTGTGTTATCCGTACCCCACCAAAAACGTTCCACATTATTATAGTTTGCCGAGTTATAATCGTCCCTGGAGTCGTCAAACCAGTTCCATAACCCCGTTCCCTTCCAATACATCACACCGTCAAGATGAATATATATGGGGATTTCATGCTCTTCGGCAGCTTGCATCATGTTCCATATGGAGGCTTTTGTTTTCGCCATGTCATGTCTGAAGTAAGAAAATGTGTGCGCCACCGCCAGACGCCGATCCGGGGTTCCTTTGGTCCCAATTTCCTTCAGGATCTTATCCCATCCCCGTGTAAATGATTCGGGTTCTTCAACATACCATCTGTTGAGATCATAATGATAGGGGTATCTTTCATTGCGTTGAGTCTTTCCACCCGCGTCTACATAATATTCAGTCACACTCTGAGGTGTGGTGTCTGATTTATGAACCGCCAGATATTCCACGGTATCCTCATAATCCGCCTTCCATGTCGCGGGGGGATGCTGCACTCTTTTAACCAATTTCACGTTATCCAAGAGATACATTACGGGGCCGGGATCCACTAGAATGGCAAACCACACGTTTCCAAAGTCCGCATTATCAGAAAGCTCCCATTCAGAGGGATCCCAAGTGCCTGTTACACGCTTCCAACCTTCTCCGCTGTTCAATCTAGTCATTGGTCGAGCGTGATTTTTCTGTTTATCGGCATTTTCATCATCGAAAACGAAATTCATGGTTACCAATATATTTGACCGATTATCAGTGAGCAGCATAATATCAAATTGATAGTCATACAGGCAGCCTGGCTCAAGAGAAGTCCTGTAACCGGTCTGGGCAAAATTATGGTCCTGCTCCACCCTTAAAACAGCGTTTCCGTTCTGAATTCCGTCGACAGTATTGAAATGCGCGGGATCGTCCTCAATCTTGACTCTGGTAAACGTGCTCGTTCGTGTATTATCAACAATCTCGAATGGAATCGGCGTAGACTCCTCAAAATCGCCGTTAAGGATCACATTAGTCTTATCCGTATCAGGGTTCCATGTTGCGTACATCGTGGCTCTGGCGGAATGTTGCAGGTCAATGATCGCCAACCCAGACTGATATTTCGTGCCGTGTGTGCCGTGCAGAGCCCAGCCGCTAAAATCCGCGCCGCTTTTGCTAACCCCTTCCGGCAGAAGGAAGGTTTGTCCACCCCAGGTTCTGGACACATTTGAGCTGTTGGTGGTTTGCCGGCAGGTAACGCTGTCTCGTCTCATCTCGCTGCCGTTGGGATTGAAATTCAGCGTTACTTGGCGTTCATAGAGGCCGTAAAAAGCCGCCTGATCTTCGGTTATCAGTAATGTCGGCGAGTTCAACCCGTTCGTAGAAACATCCGGCCCACCAACCCATCCTATGAAATCCCAACCTTGATAGTAGCCGGGGATTGGCGCGTCAATCTCCGCGGCACCGTCCTCTTGAAAAATCCCCCCAATAACTTTTTGTTCGATTATTTTTGTTTTTTGGGTATCTCTATAATTGAAGAACGTCGCTGTCAGTTCTTTCTTATAAATCGCGTACAGCTCAATATTTGAATCAACTTTCACAGAATCAAGCACATTTTCGGCACGCGATTCCGTGTTCCAGCCAATGAATTTCCAGCCGTCATCCTTGTTGGCTGTGGGAGCTATAGGATACGTCAAATCTATGACCTGATTCAAAAACGCTGTCTCTTCAAGCCTGCTGGCGGGATCGCCGCCGTTTTTTGTACCGTTGTACGTGATGGTGTATTGCATCAGCTTTTTCGGAACGTAGATTTTGAAAGGCGTCTCCTTAGTCTCAAATCCCGAGTTTATCTTGGTAACGTTAAACGCACGGTAGTTAAAGTTTTCCCACCAGACATCTTTGACTTCCACAATGCGTTCTTTTTCAAATCCGGGTCTGGAGCCGGCAGGGGTCAGGGTAGACAGATTCACCCAACCATCGGGGCGATATTGATAGCCTCCTTCCACAACAAGGAGGGTTCCCTCTGGAAGATCACTTTTTTCGAACATTTTCGACGAAGTAAAAGCGCTGACAGTTGCCCCGAAGTTTCTCGCAAAACCTGAAGTGGCGTTCCAACCGCTTTCGGGAATCATTTGGGCGTCTATCAGAATATAGTCATCAAAATTATTAAACACGGTCTTTGGAACATAGATTCGAAAAGGCGAGTCCTTCGTATCAAATCCGGCGTCAATCTTAGTAACATTAAACGCGCGGTAATTAAAGCTCCCCCACCAGGCATTTTTGACTTCCACGATACGGTTTTTTTCAAACCCAGGTCTGGAGTTGGCAGGGGTCAGGGTAGACAGATTCACCCAACCATCGGGACGGTATTGATAGCCTTCTTCCACAACAAGAAGGGTTCCCTCCGGCAGTTCGCTTTTCCCAAACATGCGTGACGCAATAAAGCCGCTGACAGTTGACCCGGGGTTTCTCTCAAAGCCTGTGGTGGCGTTCCAGCCTTTTTCGGGTTCCATTTTGGCGTCGACTAAAATATAATCATCAAAATCATTAAACACCGCCTTGGGAACGTAGATTCTAAAAGGCGAGTCCTTTGTTTCTGAGTTTGAGCTTGTCTTGGTGACGTTAAAAGCCCGGTAATTAAAGCTTTTCCACCAAGTGTCTTTGATTTCCACAACACGTTCTTCGACAAATCCGGGTCTGGAACCGGCAGGGGTCAGGGTAGACAGATTCACCCAACCATCGGGGCGATATTGATAACCTTCTTCCACAACAAGAAGAGTTCCCTCCGGCAGATCACTTTTTTCGAACATTTTTGACGAAGCATAAGCGCTGACAGACGATCCGAAGTTCTTTGCAAAACCGGTTGTGGCATTCCAGCCGCTTTCGGGTTCCATTTTGGCGTCTACTAAAATATAATCATCAAAATCACTAAACACCGCCTTGGGAACGTAGATTCTAAAAGGCGAGTCCTTTGTTTCTGAGTTTGAGCTTGTCTTGGTGACGTTAAAAGCCCGGTAATTAAAGCTTTTCCACCAAGTGTCTTTGATTTCCACAACACGTTCTTCGACAAATCCGGGTCTGGAGCCGGCAGGGGTCAGGGTAGATAGATTCACCCAACCATCGGGGCGATATTGATAGCCTTCCTCCACAACAAGAAGGGTCCCCTCCGGAAGATCACTTTTTTCGAACATTTTTGACGAAGCATAAGCGCTGACAGACGACCCGAAGTTCTTTGCAAAACCGGTCGTGGCATTCCAGCCGCTTTCGGGTTCCATTTTGGCGTCGATCAAAATATAATCGTCAAAATTATTAAACGACGCTTTCGGAACATAGATCCTAAAAGGTACGTCCTTCGTCTCAAATCCCGAGTTTATCTTGGTAACATTAAAAGCACGATGGTTAAAGCTTCTCCACCAAGTGTTATTGACTTCCACAATGGGTTTTATTTCGAACCCAGGCCTGGAAGCTTCAGGGGTCAGCGCAGACAGATTTACCCATCCATCAGGACGGTATTGATAACCTTCTTCCACAACGAGAAGGGTTCCATCCGGCAGATCACTTTTTCCGAACATTCTTGATGAGGTGTAGGCGCTGACAGACGCGCCATAATTTTTTGTAAACTGTGACCTGGAATCCCAAGCACTTGCGGGCGTCAATTTAGCGTCTATTAAAATATAATCATCGAAACTATTAAACGACACCTTCGGAACATAAATCCTAAAAGGTGCGTCCTTTGTCTCCGAGTCTTCGCTTGTTTTGGTGACATTGAAGGCACAATAGTTAAAATTCTTCCACCAGTCGTTATTAATTTCCACAACGCATAATGTTTCAAACCCGGGTCTGGAACCGGGTGGGGTCGGTGTAGACAAATCCACCCATCCATCAGGGCGGTATTTATAGCCTTCTTCAATAACAAGGAGTGTTCCATCCGGCAGATCACTTTTCCCAAACATTTTCGATGAAGCAAAAGCGCTGACAGTCGAACCATAGTTCCGTACAAAACCTGTTGTGGCGTTCCAACCGCTTGCGGGGGTCATTTCAGCGTCGATTAATATATAGTCATCAAAATCAACATCTTGATAATCTATCGCGAAAGCCTTCGGTGCCATAACAAATAACAATAAAACGATAGCAAACATGAACGCAAACCAGCCCGGTTTCGTCTTCAATGAGTTCAATGACATAATAGCATCTCTCCTTCGTTTAGTAATACTCCTCCGCTGATTCGAGACGGGACTTAACTGCCAGCAATACTGTCAGAAGTAACAACTGCGGTATTGCTAGCCTTAAGTTTTTCTATACCCCAGTCGATCGAAGTGTCAATCAGAAACTCAAAATAATCGTTCAAAATATAAGCAGCAACGCCAGTGCAAAAGGGAACAAGAAAGCTAACCAACGTGATTTTGGTTTCATACCGGAACATCTCCTATCATGTTTATTATGCGTGATCGCAATCAATGGTTGTCTGTCAGGCAGCGCAATCCTTACTTAAGTAAAAAGCCTCCTGCTCTATATTTACTTTAGTAAATGAAGCATGTCAAGTGGTAAAATATGTTAAGATTCTGATGTGGATCAGACCCCAGCCGGAGGGGCAGGAGGGGGCGGTGGGGCACAGGGCGGAGCCGTTTCGAGAGTGGCGGCAGCGGGTCTTAGGCCTTGGAGCGGAAAAAAGCGCAGGCTGTCTTATTTGCGCTTTTCGCGTAAAGGCCTTAGACCCCGCGCCGCA
>WRHI01000116.1 GCA_009783315.1 Peptococcaceae bacterium | reverse complement strand
AGATGTTTGTTTTTGGCGGTGATTAAGTCTGACATAAGAATTCTCCATTTCTCCTCCCCATTTTTCCCAGACTTAATTCTGCCAGAAATCCGTCCCGAACTAAATTCCCCTCGCTGATCCACTATGGAACTTACTTTGGGAATTTACTTAATTAAATTTCATTTCTTGTTGGGCACAATTCTTTTGACATTTGCAGATCCACAGCATATAATGTTCATCAGATATTTTTAAAAGCGTTGATCGGGAACAAGTAGCTTATCAGAAATCTTTCAGGGATCTCAGGGATCTCAGGGATCTTCTCAGATCCATAGCTCTTCTCAGAGAACCGGCGGTTGGTGTGAGCCGGTGTGGAGCGGGTACGCGAATACATTCCGGGAGCTTCGCCTTGAACAATGACAGTGGACAGTATGTCGGCAGACTGATAATTGTCATTCAGTAGAACGCGACGGGTTTGCCCGTTATAGCATTTGGGGTATTGGCTCATGCTAACGCTAATCCTAATTCCGGGTTGGCGATACCCCGTGAGTGTGCGTGCTGTGAGGCCGCGCTGAACTGAGGTGGTACCGCGAGTATTGCGACGTTGTGTTGCTGTAATCGCCCTCGGATTAACGATCCGTGGGCGTTTTGTTTTTCTCAAAAACGCCCAAGACCCCTATTTTTTGGGAGAGAGGTGTATTTACAAATGTTTATCAAGGTGACTTTGCTGGTTCTCTTTTTTGCGGTGACGATTTTTGTCGGGTTCTATTTCCGCAAACGCGCCACCGACGTCAGCGGGTTCGTGTTGGGCGGGCGTTCGGTGGGTCCGTGGCTTACGGCTTTTGCTTATGGGGCGTCGTATTTTTCCGCAGTTGTTTTTGTGGGGTACGCGGGACAATTCGGTTGGAAGTTCGGGACGGCGGCGGTCTGGATCGGCCTCGGCAACGCTTTTATCGGCTCGCTGATGGCGTGGTTCATTCTGGGTCGGCGGACCCGTGTTATGACCAATCATTTGCATAGCGCAACAATGCCGGAGTTCTTCGGGTCCCGGTATGGCTCGGCGCCGTTAAAAATCGGGGCGTCGCTCATTGTCTTCGTTTTCCTGATTCCCTACACCGCTTCGTTGTATAACGGGCTTTCGCGGCTGTTTTCCATGGCTTTCTCGATACCTTTTGAGTATTGTATTCTGGCCATGGGTATCCTGACCGCAGTATTTGTGGTGGCCGGCGGGTATTTTGCCACGGCTGTCAATGATTTTATCCAAGGCATGGTTATGTTGGGCGGCATTGTCGCGGTTATTGCTGTTGTGCTTCAGGATAACGGCGGTTTCAGGGCAGCTATCAGCTCCCTAGCCCAAGTCCAGGATCCGGCGGTGAGCACCGTACCCGGCGTGTTTACCTCCTTTTTTGGCCCCGACCTGGTTGCGCTGCTGGGGGTTATCATTCTGACATCTCTTGGCACTTGGGGGTTGCCGCAAATGGTGGCTAGGTTCTATGCTATTAAGTCTGAGAAGATGATTACGACGGGCGCGATTGTTTCAACGATTTTTGCTCTGGTGGTGGCGGGGGGCTGCTATTTCCTCGGCAGCTTCGGTCGGCTGTACGCGGGGGCGGAAGGCATCGAGACCAACGCTTCCGGCGGTGTGGTGTTTGATTCGATTATTCCGACCATTCTTTCGGGGTTCCCGGATATTATGATTGGGATCGTGATCGTCTTGGTCTTCGCGGCGTCAATTTCTACGTTGTCGTCTTTGGTGATGGCTTCGGCGTCAACCTTGACGCTGGATTTCTTGAAGGGCCATGTCATAAAGAAAATGAACGATAAAAAACAGCTGCTTATTATCCGGGCGCTGATCGTGGTGTTCATCGCCATTTCCTCGGTGATCGCGATTGTTCAGTACAGCGACGGGATTACGTTTATCGCCCAGCTGATGGGGATTTCGTGGGGTGCTTTGGCAGGTTCGTTCTTGGCGCCGTTCCTTTATGGGCTGTATTGGAAACGGGTGAGCAGGGTTTCGGTTTGGTGCTGTTTCGCCTTCAGTACGTCGCTGATGGTTCTTAATATCTTTTTCGGGAAGACGCATTTTCCAACGCTTTTGCAGTCGCCGATTAATTGCGGGGCGCTGGCTATGCTGGCTGGGCTTGTTATTGTTCCTGTGGTCAGCTGGCTGACGAAGGCGCCGGATAAGGACGCCGTGGACGCTTGCTTCTCCTGTTATGAAGAGACCGTCAATGTTAAAGTGAGCGAGGATCTTGGCGGCAGTTAACAATGGACAGGTGACAATGGACAATGGACAAGTGACAATGGACAGGTGACAATGGACAATGGACAAGTGACAATGGACAATGAAAGACAAGGGAAAGGAGAGCCAGGGAAAGGCAAGGCAGGGAAAGGCAAGGCAGGGAAAGGTAAGGCAGGGCAGGCAAGGGCAAGGCAAGGCAAGGGCAAGGAGCAAAGATTGAATTTTAGAAGGAGACGGAGTTTATGCCTATTACTGAATTTCTTGTTGCAAACGCGGAGCGATATGGGGATAGGGTTTGCTTGACGGAGATTAATCCGGAGCAGGAGGAAAAAGAGAGGGGAGGGCCGGCTTGGAAAGAGCTGGCCCTGGTGGAGACGGCCCACGATGTTCGCTATCGCAAAGAGCTGACTTGGCTTGCTTTTGAAGAGAGGGCTAATCAGTTCGCCCGTTTGCTTCTGGAGAGAGGAGTTGGGAAAGGCGATAAGGTTGGCTTGTTGTTGATGAATTGCCTGGAGTGGCTGCCGATTTATTTTGGCGTGCTTAAGAGCGGCGCCGTTGTTGTGCCGCTTAATTTCCGGTATTCTTCTGATGAGATTGCTTATGCTCTTGATTTGGCCCATGTTTCTGTGTTGGTGTTTGGGTCGGAGTTCGTTGACCGGATGTTGGTTATCAAGGATGATGCCTCCGATGTGCAAACGATGTTTTTTGTGGGGGATGATTGTCCGGATTTCGCGGAGCGTTATGAGGAGGCTGCGGCGGCCTATGCCGTGGATGCGCCGGCAATTGCGCTGGCTGATGAAGAGGATGCCGCGATCTATTTTTCTTCGGGGACTACGGGGAGGCCTAAGGCTATTCTGCATTCCCATCGGAGCCTGGTTATGTCTTGTCTGGTGGAGCAGAATCACCATAGTCAGACGGAGTCCGATGTCTTTCTTTGCATTCCGCCATTGTATCATACCGGGGCCAAGATGCATTGGTTCGGGAGTTTGCTGGTGGGCGGCGCCGCCGTGTTGCTGCGGGGCGTCCGTCCACAGTGGATTCTGGAGACTGCGGCCAATGAGGGTGTGACCATTGTGTGGTTACTGGTGCCCTGGGCTCAAGATATTTTAGACGCAATTGAAAGCGGCGAGATTGATTTGGCGGATTATGATTTGAGTGCCTGGCGGCTTATGCATATCGGCGCTCAACCGGTGCCGCCGAGTTTGATCCGGCGCTGGCAGAAGTTTTTTCCGCATCATGAGTATGATACCAATTACGGGCTTTCGGAGTCTATTGGCCCGGGGGCGGTGCATCTTGGAGTGGGGAATATTCATAAGGTGGGGGCTATCGGGAAGGCGGGGTTTGGCTGGCAGACCAGGATTGTCGATGAGTGTGGAGAAACGGTTGAGCCCGGCGGCGTGGGAGAATTGCTTCTGCGTGGTGATGGGGTCATGAAGGGTTATTATCGGGATCCGGAGGCTACCGCCGCCGTGCTGAAGGATGGCTGGCTGTTTACCGGTGATATGGCTTGCGAGGATGAGGATGGGTTTATTTTTCTGGTTGACAGGAAGAAGGATGTGATTATCACCGGAGGCGAGAATATCTATCCGGTTCAGATTGAGGATTTTCTGCGGGGCCATGATAAGATTAAGGACGCCGCCGTGATTGGGCTGGCGGAACCACGTTTGGGCGAGATCGCTACGGCAATTGTGGAGATTAAGCCTGGTATGGCTTGCGACGAGGAGGAGATCCGGCGGTTTTGTAAGCAGCTGCCCCGGTATAAGCGGCCGCACAGGATTATTTTTGACCGGGTGCCGCGCAACGCTACCGGGAAGATAGAAAAGCCGAAGTTGAGAGATAAGTTTGGCGGGGGAAGCGTGGTTAAGTTGACGGTTGACAATGGACAGTGGGCGAGCGCGGCAAGACGATAAGCTGATTTTATGTTACGTATTCTGTAAGCTCTGCTCCGGTTTTTCTGTTGGGGTGGAATTTGTCTTTGTATTCCATCCAGGTGGTTTTCCATTCTGCGAGCATTTCGGGGGTTGCTGTTTGCGTTAACATGACGTTACCTTGTTGCCGGCAACGCGAATGGATTTCTGATAAGTACTTAGTTCTACTCTGCTAAAACCGCTTTCTTCAAAAAGGATTTTGGTTTGTTCCGTGTTGTTATATTCCTGCATGTGATATTTTATTTTATAGATTTCCGCTACCAAGACGAATTGTCCGCCCGGCTTCAAGACCCTGTATATTTCTTGTATAGCCGTTATGATGTCGGGCCAATGATAATGAGATTGAAATGTGGTGGCTGCGTCAAAGGTGTTATCGTCAAAAGGCAGTTCCAGAACGGAGCCTTGCATGATAGTGACGAGGCCGGTCTCAATGTGCCGGCGGTTTTTGGCGGTGGCGAGAGATACGGCGTCCGGGGATATGTCGATACCATAGATATGTTCAAACCGGTCTGTTTCGGCCATAAGGGAAAGGGCGGCGCCGCCGCCGCAGCCGACGTCCAGAACCTTTGAGCATGGCGGCACTTTGGCTAAGCCCCAGACGGTCAGCCCCCGGTGGGCGCCGTTCATGATCCGCAACATGATTCTGCCCAGGAGGCCCCTTGGCGTCTTGCATTGTTCGATTAGTTTTTGTGTGATTCCCATGGTTGGACTCCTGTTGGGTTGATCTGATTGTATCCTCATCATAGCACAGGGCGGGCTGCACCCACAACTCAAGTTACAGATCAGACCGATCAGACCCCAGCCGGAGGGCGGGAGGGAGCGGTGGGGCACAGGGCGGAGCCGTTTCGGGAGTGGCGGCAGCGGGGCTTAGGCCTTGGAGCGGAAAAAAGCGCAGGCTGCCTTATTTGCGCTTTTCGCGTAAAGGCCTTAGATCCCGCGCCGCCACGAAGAACGGCTCCGCCCTGTGCCCCACCGCCTCCCGCCCCTCCGGCTGGGGTCTGATCGGTAACCAACCAGAGCCATCATCAGATTTGCCAATTGCCAACAGCCTATAAAAAGGTATACAATATAGAAGCAGGCAATAAGTAAGTAGACAATAATACGGATGGCAGAGAAACAGCGCCAAAAAAAGGAGTGCATACCGCTGTGCAACAGCTTTTGAATCTTGTGGTTATTACAGGGCTTTCCGGCGCGGGTAAGACGGAGACGCTGCGCTGTATGGAAGATATCGGTTTCTATTGTGTCGATAACATGCCGCCTTCTTTGCTGGAAAAATTCGCGGAGCTGTGTGCCCATTCCCGTTTGCCACGGGCGGCGGTGGTGTGCGATTTGCGGGGGGGCGAGTTTTTTACGTCGCTGGTGGAAACCCTCAGCGATTTGGCCAGCGAAGGTATCATATACGAGGTCTTGTACCTGGAAGCCAGTGATGAGGTTCTGGTTAACCGGTACAAGGAGTCCCGACGCCGGCACCCGGTGGCGCCTCAAGGCAACATTCTGGAAGGAATTACCATGGAGCGTAAGGAGCTGGCGGAGTTGCGCGGCCGGGCCAATTTGATTATTGACACTTCCGATATGACGACGGCCCAGCTGAATGATACGGTGCGCCAAGTGTTTGGCAAGGCTCACGATCCCCGGCGTATGACGGTTTCTGTACAGTCGTTCGGGTTTAAGTATGGTATTCCTTTGGATGCTGATACCATGATTGATGTACGGTTTTTGCCCAATCCATATTATATCCACGAGCTGAAAGAGTTGTGCGGCAATGATGAGGCTGTGCGCGATTATGTTTTCGGCAATGAGGTGGCTCAGGAGTTTATGCGGCACTACTATACTTTGCTTGATTTTATGCTGCCTCATTATCTGGATGAAGGCAAAAACCATCTTGTTGTCGCCATCGGCTGTACGGGAGGACAACATCGTTCGGTGGCGATTGCCAATGAGACCCATAAGCACCTGAAGGAGCTTGGCTATTATACTGTTCTCAATCATCGGGATTTGTTTATGGATGATAAGGAGTGAGTCACGATGTCTGAGCGCTTGCGCAATTCTTTTAAATGGTTGTTTCCGGGTTTAGGGATCAAGCGTTATTTTTTCTTGGCTGTGTTAGGTGTTTTGCTTGTTTTGCTGGGTTGTTTGGTTATGGGATCTTGGCAGATGCTGGCCTATTGGGACAACCTTCTGCGCAGTCTGATGCCTTATACAGTTGGTCAGGGGACGGTTTGGATCCGGATTCTGGGGTTGGGCGTCGTGATCCTTGGCGGGTTCTTTTTCTACCAGGGATTCAACCGGGGGATTAACTCAATTATTTCGGTTTTGCTGCCGGGCCGGGAAGAACGCGTGGTTGATATGATGTACTATCGGCGCAATCTGCAGCGCGGTCCCCGTGTTGTGGTGATCGGCGGCGGGACGGGTCTGTCAGCTCTGTTGCGCGGGCTCAAGGCCTATACAAGCAATCTGACGGCTATTGTGACAGTGGGGGATGATGGCGGCAGTTCGGGGCGGCTGCGACGAGAGCTGGGGGTGCATCCCCCTGGGGATGTGCGCAACTGTATGGTGGCTTTGTCGGAGCGTGAGGATTTGATTTCGGATTTGTTTTCATATCGGTTCAGCAGCGGCACGTTGGAAGGTCACAGTCTGGGCAATTTATTGATTGCCGGGATGACGCAGCGTTATGATGATTTTCTGAAAGGGATCGAGCATGTGGGTAAATTGCTGGATTTGAACGGGCGGGTCTATCCGTCAACGTTGGATCCGATGACGCTGACCGCGAGTTTTGACGATGGCCGTTCTATTGACGGTGAATCGGCAATCCGGGATGTGCGGGGACATATCAAAACACTGCAGCTGAATCCTCCGGGATGTCACGCTTTACCTGAGGTGCTGCAGGCGATTGCGGGCGCCGATCTGATTGTGCTGGGGCCGGGCAGCCTGTATACAAGCGTGTTGCCCAATTTGTTGGTGGAGGGTATCCCGGAAGCCATCAGCGAGGCCGCGGCCCCCTGTATCTATGTCTGCAATATTATGACTGAGCCAGGAGAAACGGATGAGTTCACGGTAAGGGATCATTTGAATGTTATTCAGGAGCATTGTGGCGCCACTGTGGTCAACGCTGTGTTGGCGGCTGTGGAAACGGTTCCTGACGATGTGTTGGAACGGTACAAGGAACAAGGATCGGTTCCGGTCAGAGGGGAGCGGAGCGGAGTAGAAAGCTTGGGTGTGGATTATTTTGAGAAAAGTTTTTATGGCGGAGAAGAGGTGGTGCGCCACGATCCGCAAAAACTTGGCCGTGAACTCATGCGACTTTATATGATTTTTAAGCCGATTGAGGAGCAGACCGATCTGGTGGCGGCTTTCATGCTGACCCAAAAAATTAAAGAGATCTAGGTGAGACGATTGTCTTTCAGTTCACAGATAAAAGAAGAGCTGGCGCGCAGGTCCAACGGAAAAGAGTGCTGCCGTGTAGCCGAGTTGGCCGCGTTGGTTCATATGGATGCGGAAATGTGTTCGGGAGTCGATGAGCGTTCGTATCAGGGGGCGGAAATGCTTTCGGGGGCGGAAGCGCTTTCGGAGGCGGAAACGCGTCAGGAGACGGATGTCGGCATGCGTTCGGAAACCACTGGGCGACGGTTCCATAGTTTGTGCGTTGCGACTGAGAACGCAGGGGTGGCCAGGCGGATTTTTTCGCTGGCCAAGCCGTTATTGATATTGCCGCCGACGGTGACCGTGCGTCGCAAAATGCGGCTGAAAAAGAACAACGCATATTTCCTCGGGTTAGCTTGTCGGAAGGAAGATCTGGTCAGGTTGGGGGTCGTTGATGAAGGCGGCGGGAGCGTGGCCGGTATTGCCGCCCAGCTGATCAAAAAACGTTGCGACCGCAAGGCTTATTTACGGGGAGCCTTTCTGGCCGGGGGGTCCATGAGCAATCCGGAAAACAGTTATCATCTGGAGATTATCTGCCGGGATTCTGAGCTGGCGGCGGGGTTGGCGGCGCTGATGAATGGTTTTGAACTGAAAGCTGGGGTTACGGCCCGCAAGCATGTCCATGTGGTTTATTTGAAGGACAGTGACAAGATGGCTGAGTTTCTGGCTTTGCTCGGCGCCCATGAAGCGGTGTTGCAGTTCGAGAACATCCGTGTTATGAAAGAGGTTCGCAACACGGTTAACAGGCAGGTTAATTGCGATTCGGCCAATTTAACCAAAGTCGTCAACGCCGCCATGCGCCAGCAAGAAAAGATTCGCTTAATTGAACAGACCATTGGGTTCCAGGCTCTGCCGGAACATTTGCGGGCGATTGCGCAATTGCGGCTGGAATATCCGGAAGCGACGCTGAAGGAGCTGGGGGAATCTTTGAGTCCTCCGATTGGCAAATCTGGTGTGAGCCATCGGCTCAGGCATGTGGAGGAAATTGCCGACAGTTTGGGGCGAGAGCGCCTTCATAATGGATAATCAGGGGTGCATATTTAAAAAGTGCATGAACTGACGATAAGGATAAGCAGAGCTTTCTGCCGCGGTGTTTTCCCGCAACTCAATGGTGAGTTGGAGGCAGATACCGCGCTGGCCAGTAACAGTGCCACGTCAGGGGTTGGGGAGCG
>WRHI01000115.1 GCA_009783315.1 Peptococcaceae bacterium | reverse complement strand
AGGGCTATGCCGCGGGCTTCGCCGGCCTCAAAGGCCTCTTCCTGCCAGATGGCCTTGGCTTCTTCCAGGTTGAATTCCGCTGTCAACATGTTTAATACCTCCCCTGAGATGCCGGAGAAAAACTCCGCCAGTATTCCGTTCGCCAGACAGTAATGAACCGCTTTTGCCAAGGAGTCCTCAAGTCCCAATCCTGTGTTTTCAAGTTCTCTGACCTTGGTGACAAAGGCTACATATCCGTTCAGATGTCTGCTTCTTTGGACAACGTCTTCATTATACCCTTTGTTGATGTTGATGATTGGTATTTCAAGCTCAAGGGAACCACCTGAGGCGGACGCGAAAGGCGGATCTTGGAAGGCCTCCGACAACCGCAGGGTTTTCCTGTCGGCAGAGGATTCTTTGCCGTTATAGAGGACATAAAACTCAGGCTTGGGGATTTTCACCAACTTTTGCCGATAGATCATTTTGTTGTCAAGAAGGTTCTCGTAGATGCGTGCGATGTACATCAGCGCCCGCAGCGGCATGTTTTCGTTAAGGGTTGATTGCTGCTCGCTGAGAACGATGAGAAGATCCTCGATGAGAAAAGCCAGATCGTTTTTTCTGCCCATGAAGAGCGCGTCCGGCAGAGTCGCGATTTGCACAGGGGTACTCGCCGGAAGGTTTTTGCCTGTTATGGCGTTGTACAACTCCAGCATTTTGTCGGGTTGGTCGAACAGCAACGTGAACAGGCTGTCTTTGTATTGCCTGTTTGCGCCCATAACATCACCTCGCTTATAGTATACTGTTTGAGAACGGATTTTTCAATGCGTGTGTCAAATCTGTTTATTTCCCTTTGACCCCGTTGCGTCGCTTGTTTGCCTTCTTGAGGGGAGGAAAGGAGTCGTTGATCCCGCAGGAAGCACAACCATAAATTACCACACACGATTACGCGGATTTAAGAATCAGTTAAGAACCAGTTCAAGACTGGTTAAGAACTAACGTGTTAATCTTTATCTGAACAATAATACCTGATAGGAGGGTGTTTTCTGTGAAGATAAAAACGCATTGGGTTCTTGTTGTGATTTTTTCGTGCGCCTTGAGTTTGTGCCTGAGTACACAATATCTGTGTCTGGTTCCAAAGGCTTTCGGGGCGGTGAATACCGTCATATATGATTACGGGGAAAACGGCGGTTATGCCGCCGAAGTGGTGCTGAACCTGGAGGGCGCGGAGAAGGAAGGCTGGCAGTTTGTTGGGTGGAACACGAACGGGAGCGCCACAACAGAGCAGGGTTCTCTGCCCCTGCCCCTGCCGGATCCCTTGAGGCTGTACGCTATCTACAAGAAGGATCTGCCGGCGATTTTCCGGGACTACAACCCAGACGAGCCCGAAGGGAAGACGGTTTGGGTGTGGGGGACGATTTACAACAACAACCCTGTGGGAGAAGCTGAGAAGCCGAGCCAGAGCCCGTTCGACGGCTGGACACCCAGAGGGTGGAGCCTCTCAACAGAAGCAGACGCGGAGCCGGCTGAGTCTTTCCCTGTCAGCCTTACCGATACGGATCCCCCGACGTATTACGGATTGTATGAGCGGCAGATCACGCTGAGTTACGAAACCGATGGCGGTGATCTGACAGGAGAGTTATACGAAACCTCCGGGATACAATATACCAATACCAATAGCATGGGATCTTACAAGAATCCCGTGCTCATTGTCAGAGACGCGACCAAACCGGGTGCTGTGCTGGAATATTGGGTGCAGGACAGTCCGGACGGGACAATAACTTACGCCCCCGGCAGTCCCATAACGATTGACAGAGAGACCACGCTATATGCCAGATGGAGATACACGGAACATACCATCACCTTTAACTATGCGGCAAACGGCGGGGTTGACGCACTAACCGGTGATCCGTCAGTCGCGAAGACCGCCGCCGCCGGCGCACCAGTGGAGCTGTCCCAGATGGAGGGCTGGAAAGACAACGACTGGAGGTTCCTCGGCTGGCATACGGAAAGAACCGCGGAAGAGGCGTTGCCCTCTTACACCATGGCCACATCTTTTGAAGAGAGTGAATCTGACTGGGATCCGACACCGATTTTTGAGGACAAGTTTGCGGGGACATCTGTTGATATGTCCAAATGGGGTATCAACGGCAGCAGCTCTGACAGGTCACTTTCCATCTTGGACGGGCGCATGACCATGCAGGGCGGTTACGCTTATATCAACAGAGATCCCATGGTTAACCAGGCTTTGGAGTTCGATTTCATCAAGAAAAATCAAGAAAATATAAACTCCTGGGTTATGCTTCAGTTCCGCACGAATCTGAACAGCAATGCTCACGGCTATGAGTTTGCGATCCTGTTCAGGCCCAGTAGCGGAATCCGCTATGTGTTTCCGGGAACAGAGGCAGGTCTTTCAAATCAGATAACAAAGGTGGACGAGCCGCCGTTCAACGTGCGAGTGGAGGTTGAGGATGGATATGTGACTGTTTTGACAAAGACATCGCCTGAAGAAGAATATGTCCGGCAGGGTGACCCCATTTATGTGGAAGCTCTCAACGGCACACCCTTTTACGCGGGTTTCTACCATATGTATGTCACAGGGTATATCGGCAATGTCAGCGTGTACCAGAAACCATCCGACGTAACCTTGTACGCCCTTTACGAAAAAGATCTGGAAGCGCGGTTCCAGGACTGTAATGGGATTGTACCGATTTGCGAAACCATTTACAACAGAGAGACCGGCAGGGATATAACTGTTCCCACACCAGGCGGATATGACGACTGGGAACCCATGGGATGGACTCAGTCAGAGGATCCCGGCACCGGGGTTGACATCCTGTCAGAGTCCCTTTACCCTCTGACGGAAGAAAACACAGGGACAAAATTCTACGGATTGTATCAACGTCAGATCACGCTGAGTTACAATGCCAACGGCGGCGAAGCGGCGCCGGAAGCGCAACGGGACAGACAAACCACCAACAGTTTTAACCTTCTTAATAAGACAGGGGTGGACTTTGAACTCCGGGAATTCAGCTCTGTCAGCAAAACAGGCGCGATCTGTGAAGGCTGGTCATACACTCCCGGGGGCCCACCGATTGGAAGCTCCGGTATTACAATGGATGAGGATCGAACTTTATATGCCGTATGGAGATACAAGGAATATCCCGTCGTATTTGACTATGGGACCAACGGAGGCGCTGATGAAACCGGAAATCCGATAACCACAACAGGAAAGATCGCCGGCGCGCCGGTTGAACTGCCGCAATCCGCTGTGAAGGGAAACGGCTGGGATCTCCTTGGCTGGAGCACAGATCCGAACGGAAGAACAGGGATGGCATCATACACCATGCCGGCGCCTTCTTATGTGGACGGACCGGTCTGGGATCCAATGACGGTTATGGAAGATTATTTTGAGGGAACAGTCATTGATGATACCAAGTGGGGCAATGCCGGTAATTTATCAATTGATGCTGGCAAAAGAATGATCATTAACGCCGGTTTCGGTTATATCAAGGAGGCTAGAACCAATTACGCTGTGGAATTCGACCTGACCAAAGAAGGTCCACCCAATAGCAACTCCTTCTTCATGCTCCAGTTTCGAACCCGTCCGGAGGAGAACTATGTGCACGCGATTTTGTTCAGACCCGGACCCGGCCCCAACGGAGGAATCCGCCGCGTAGACCGGCTGCTGGGGGGGACGACTTCGGAGAGTCCCTTGCCAGACGCTCTGGAGCCGACGACAGGAACAGCTGCAGGGGATCCGCCACTCCTGGTGCGTGTGGAGGTTTTCAACGGGAATATTGTGGTGTATTCAAGGCATTCTGTTGATGAAGAATACAAAAAGGAAGGTGGCTTTTACGCGGAAACGCTTCAGGATACCTCAACCTATGTGGGCTTTTCGCAGTCCGGCGTAATGGCCTGTATCGATAACGTCAGATTGTACGAGGAGTTTAAGGATGTTACCCTGTACGCCCTCTATTCGAAAGATCTTGAGATATCTTTCCGGGATTGCTGGGGAGAAACGCCCCCGATTCAGAAGACAATTTACAACAGGGAAACCGGCACAAATATTGATGTTCCTTCCCAGGGCATCTATTCGGACTGGGGAACCGCCGGATGGAGCGCTTCGACAGAAGCCGGCGCGGATGCCGATCCAGAGCTTATGTCGGGTTCTTATCTCCTGAATGAGGATAATACCGGCACAGTATTCTATGGACTGTATGAACGCCAACTTACCCTGAAATATGATACCAATGGAGGCGAACAAGCGCCGGGGGACCTGTACGGGACGCAGCGTGTCAATAGCCATAACCTGGGAGCTCCCGTTAATCCGGAAATTATTGTCAGTGAGCCCGGAGCTCTCGGCAAGCCGGGTGTGGAATTCGATTACTGGGCTCTGAACAGCCCCGGCGGAGACCGATACAATCCGGGAGACAGATTGGAGCTTGCAGACAATACCACGTTGTTTGCCGTGTGGAAGGCGCCGGATGTTTATTATGACGGATATACCTCGTACTTTGCCGATACTTTCAGTGACGGCGATTACACGCGGAACCCAGCCTGGACAGTGATGAACGGTTCGGCGGAGGTTACTGAACTGGCGCCGGCAGAAAAGGCTCAACCGATTTGGGGTTCAACACCGATAATGAGTGATGTTTTTTCCGAAACAGACATTAATATGTCGGATTGGGGCAAGACCGGCCCAGCGGATTTGTCAGTCTCGGAGGGGAAGATGACCGTACAGAACGGCTATGCCTGGATCAACAGAGATGCCATGACCAATTATGCCGTGGAATTTGATTTGACAAAAAAAGATGAAACAAATCAAGACTCTTGGTTCATGGTTCAATTCCGTACTTCTGTGGGGCAGGACGGCGATACCAATGCCTATCCGCTGGCCCTAATGTTCAGAGCCGGAGGGCTCTATTATTACACTCCCGGGGTATCAACAAACTTCCCCTTGTCAGCTCAAAAAACAGAGGTTGATGATCCTCCGCTTCATGTGCGTGTGGAAGTTGTCAACGGGGATGTGATTGTTACAACAAAAACAGCTGCCGGCGAAGAGATCATCAGGAAGGTTGAAGGGAAGATTCCTGAGGACACGTTCACATATGTAGGTTTCAGATGCCAGTATGTTAAGGGATATATTGATAATGTCAATCTGTATGAGGAGCTGCCCAATCTTGTCATGAGCGACGATTTTACGGAGGGGACCGTTAATGTGGAGAAATGGATTAACCCGAAGGACTTTACCGTTACGGACGGGCGCATGAAGATAACCCCCGGAGGGTTTGTCGATATCCGGAAAATGATGGTGAATCCCATGGAGAGTTATGTCCTGGAATTTAGTTTTGAAAAAACAGGCAACGACTGGTTTATGGTGCAGATGGCTACCCCGGAAGAGCGGAATACAGAACAATATCAGCGAACCCTTCAGTTCCTGGGAACCGGTATCTATTATTACGCCTCTGCCTCCGCCTCCCCAATTCAAGTATCTGGCGTAGGGACGAAGCAAGGCGATAGGCTATTTGTGCGGATGGAGGTCAGAAACGGTTGGCTGACTCTTTCCACAAAATCTTCATCTTCCGAAAACTATGTCCAACAGGGGAATTCTCAGCTCATGCCTTCTCTGCAGGACAAGGCTATGCTGGTGAGCTTCAGATCCTATAACATTGCGTACCTTGACGATGTTAAAGTGTATCGGCAGCTTCCATCAGAAAGCAATCAGGCTCTGGGCCTGAACGCGGACAGCCGGCTGATGGCGGATGCCTTCAAACCGGTGGCGACACAGGCCAGACTGACTGTGAACTATAAGGCACAGCTTCCCGAAAGCGGGAAAAGCGGCAGCCTCTGGCTTGTCAGTGACCAAGGTGCGGGATATGGATTCCGGCTTATCGCGGGCCCGGAAAATACCGGAACGCTGAGTCTGGAGAAAACGACGGATGCCGGCGTAACCTCCTCAATAATACAGAGCTATGAGAATCTGCCGCTGAATGGGGTTAGCGCCTGGCAAGCTGTTTCAGTTCTCTGGAACGTTGAAGAACACACTTTGGAGATGTACCTGAACGGAACCCCTGTTAATCCTGTCGAGGATGCGGCTTTCGGTTCGTTCACGAAGATTGTGGCGAGTGGTTCGGCAGGCGTGTATCTGGACGATATTCGCGTTAACTCAACGCCCGAGACCATTGCCCATGTTATATCCTGGTACTCTCCCATTGGCGCTCTGAACGGGAAAACCTTAATGGGAGACTACAATTATAACGAGCGAAAAGATAAGCTGGCCTTGGGCAACTTTACAGGAAAAATTCCCGACGGGCGTGAATACCCTACCGATTTTCCCCTGCCGCCTAACGGAGTACCCATGCCGCCGGCCGCGCCACCGATGACGGACGAGGCGTACTTTATCCTCCAATATGAAGCGGCTTTGCGGTCTGAGCTTCCCAACATCAAGGCGGCAGGATACAGTGCGGTGGTTTATGATATGACTTTCAATCCTAATTATGATGAAAACGCCTGGAATGACCCTGAAAAAGTACCGGCGGGCCACTACGGCGTGTTTTTAAAATGGCTGCAGGCAGCCGAGCAACTGGGAGGCATCAAGGCCGGTTTGTTTCTGGAACTCCCTGGCATAAGTGGCGACAGTGAGGGTGCCCCTCCCGTGCTGACTCATGAGCAGCGGAAGCAGGCCTTCAAAGGGAGTCTGGATCATCTGCCCGATTCCAAAGCTGTCTGGAAGATCAACAACAAACCGGTTGTGATGATGTTCTCGGATTACAGTTCGGCAAAACCCAACGCTTTTACCGATTGGAAGAATGTTGTCCGGGAGTTGCGCGAAACCAACGATTTCTATTTTATCGCGGATGTCCATCCTGATGAAGAAAAAACGCGATGGGCAGAACCGGAAATTGCGGACGCGGCGTATTCCTTCAGGCCCGTTATGGATCTGAAATGGCTCACAGGCGCAGGACAGCGTGATCAAATGGGCATGTTTGCTCTTTTTCAGACCCAGAGGTCAATTCCTTTCTATCCCATAAGCAGCCGGGGCTATTACTGTGTTGACAGGCCGGATTACGCCTATGATCTCCCCGATTTCGCACGCATTCACAACGTTTATATGACGGCGTTGGCGAACAACGCGCCCGGGGTGCATTCGGCCACATGGAATGATTTCCGGGAGGATACGCATATTGCGCCTTCTCAACGGAACGGGAGAGCGGTTCTGGATGTGTACACTTATTACAACACATGGCTGCGGACGGGCATACAGCCTTCAGCGGCAGAGGAAAACGTGACGATCTGTTATCCCGTCAATATACCGAATACCGTGACCATGAATCCAGCCGGATCGTCGCCTGAGTTCCTGAAGTCACAGAATCCGGCAAGGGGCCGGGTCTATGTCTGGTCGAATCTGCAATCGCCGCATACGCTGCAACTCAATGATATGCAGGGGTTGACGCTGCCGGCGGGACTGTACTTTGGTGAACTGCCTGAAGGGATTGCGGCGGGTGTGGTAACGGGTCAACTGACGCCCCAGAACGGGACGACCATACCAATCGACCTAAGCGGCGACTATGACAGAATCAACGCTATCAATTCGGCACCGGCGAACGGTGGTCTGGGATTCCAGTATAAGCGGCTCAAATAAGACTGGGGGCAATATCGCTCATCAAACCAAATGAACGATATTTGCAATAGTCCGGCAGGTTCAGGAGGAAGGGGCGTCTCCCCCTTCCCCCTGGGATTGCCGATACAACTTGACGTTGCCTATGTATCCTGTAACATACATATGGAAAAAACCCGTGTAAACGGCTGTGCCGTTGAGAGCTTCCACATAAATGGGGTCACCCTGCCGGACATATTCTTCTTCAGGCGATGTCTTTGTCAAAACAGTCACATATCCATCCTCAACCTCCACTCGCACGTTGAACGGCGGCTCGTCCACCTTTGTTATCTGATTTGAAAGACCTGCTTCTGTTCCCGGAAACACGTAGCGGATTCCGCCATTGGGCCTGAACAGGATCGCAAACTCATAGCTGTGAGCGTTGCTGTTCAGATTTGTGCGGAACTGGAGCATAACCCAGGAGTTTATATATTCCTGATTTTTCTTAATAAAATCGAACTCCAGAATCTGATTGACCATGGGATCCCTGTTGATATACGCATAACCGCCCTGCATGGTCATGCGTCCGTCTGAGATTGATAACGACTTGTTGGGGCCGCTGCCCTGGACGCCCCATTTAGACATGTCAACGGATGATCCTGAAAAGGTGTCTTCAAAAACCAGCATCGAATCCCCATTGTCCGGGGTATTTCTTTCGGGGTCAGTCCTGGCAGCCGGTCCATAACCGACCGGCACCGGGGAAATCAACAGGAAAGTCGCTGTCAGAACAAGAACCAGTGCCGTCAGGGAGCAGATGGTAACGATGAAGCGGTTTCGTTTTCTGTTTCTGTTGTTTTTGCTTTCGATATTTATGCTATGGCTATTATTATCTTTGCGGGGCAGAGTATGAGAAGTCTTCGTCGTCATTGTTCCGGTGGATCCGTGAGAGATCCCATTGTAGGGTGTTTCCCGCCGCGTTTCCGGCTGGGACGAGGCCCCCTGCCGCGATGCCGCCGCTTCTAGGGCTTCGCGCATGTCTGTGGGACTTTCGAAGCGCTGCCGGGGATCATAGGCGCAAGCCTTCAGCACCAAGGCGTTAAGGCCGGGATCAAGTCCTTGGATCGGGGGCATAGCCTCGCCACTCAGACGTCTCTGCAGAGCAAGTTCCCGGTGGCGGGGCAT
>WRHI01000114.1 GCA_009783315.1 Peptococcaceae bacterium | reverse complement strand
GCCTCACCGCCCGACGCAGCCCCCGAAAGGCGAAAAAAATACGCGGGCTTTTGGAGTCTGCCGCTCCCCAACCCCTGACGTGGCACTGTTACTGGCCAGCGCGGTATCTGCCTCCAACTCACCATTGAGTTGAGGGAAAACACCGCGGCAGAAAGCTCTGCTTATCCTTATCGTCAGTTCATGCACTTTTTAAATATGCACCCGGCGTGGTATCCGTTGTCACGCAAAGTATGGTATCATAGAATGGACTTGGATTAATTATACTGGATCAAGGGGAAGATAGCATTTGTACCAATATTTATGTCATGAGGAGGAAGAGCTATGAACGAAGGTTTTGAGAAAGGTAAATACTTCATCCCGGTGCTGGCAATCATCGTTATTTTCTTGGTAATGTCTCTCGCCGTATCGCCTATCCTGCGCGCGAACCCCAAAGATGTCCCCTTTGCGGTTTTGACACTTGACGCGGGAGCGCAGGGTCCCACAGGCGAAATGAACATGGGCGCTGAAATGGTAAGCCGAATGACGGCGGGACAGTCCGGCGCGGAATCCCCGATACAATGGTCGGTGCTATCCAGCCGCGGTGAACTGGACGCGGCGCTGGATGCCAACGAATATTATGGCGCTTTGGTATTTTCCGCGGACTTCACAGCCAAACAATTTGCCGCGGCAGCGGGATTGGGCGACGCGCCCGAAGTGGAAGTCATAATCAACCATGGCAAAAACGTCATGCTTTCAACACAAATGCAAGCAGCTATTACGACAATGCTGCAAACCCTCGGGCTGAAAACGAAGGTTACGTTGATACACAGCGCCGACATCGGCGGCGGCGGCATGTCCGCGCTTATGGGCTCGCAGATGCTGATCATGCCATTAATTATGATGATCATTGCCGGGTCTTTGTTGCTGTTCTTCTTTTTCCGCCCCAAGAAGGGCGCGGACATTTCCCGCAAGCTCAAATCATTTGTGTCCCAGCTCTTGTACGCGGCAGGTCTATCCCTGCTGATCGGATTCGCGGCGGTGATAGTTGTGACATGGGCAGGCGGGTTGACGTTGCCTGTTGGCGGGCTGGTTCTGTTCCTATGGCTGGCTTCGTTCTGTGTTATGACAATACTGCTGGGCGCGTTCAACATCATAGCGCCCTTGGGCGCTCTGGTGGCGGTGACCTTCTTCTCCTGCGGATTGTCATCGGCAATGCTCGCGCCGGAAATGATGCCGGACTGGTATAGGAATTGGATATATCCATGGGTGCCCCAAGGATTCATCAGCGAAGGTATTCGCACAATCATCTATATGGGAGAAGGCGCAAAAAACAACGCGATCGGTCCGTTGTTAATCATGGGAGCCATAGGCCTGGCGCTGTTCGCTATTGCGTTGTTAGTGCCGAACAGAGGTTCCAAGGTTGCGGAGCCGGCTGAAGCCGCTGAAACAGCGACGCCCCTTAAAAACGAGGAGGTCGCAGAACCCACAGAAACCAAAGAAATCGCGGAACCCACAGAAACCACAGAACCCACAGTAACCAAGGAGTCTACAGAGACCGAATCCCTCGAGTCCCAAGAACCTGCTGAAACTGAATCATAGACCGCTGATCCTAACATTAGCACCGAAACAGCTAAAGGGCGATTTGCTAATTGTCCATTGATCCACAGGCTGAAGGATATCAGCCTTGTCCATTGTCCATTGTCCATTGTCCATTGTCCATTGTCCATTGTCAGCTGACAAGACTTGTGCAAGGAAAGTCAGGTAAAAGGCGTGGAAAAGCAGTATCCTTTGATTAATCCTGTTTAACCGAAACCAGGATAAGAGGGAGGTGGAAGACATGGACTGGCGTATAAAAATTGCGTCCTCAGCTGAGGATATCAACTCTTATCAGCCAAACACCGATTGGATACGGCAAATGAACAGCGCGATGGCATACATTGAAAATCACCTTCATGATGAGATTGATTTCCAAGTTGTGGCTCGAATCGCCTGTTGTTCGGCATACCATTTCCAAAGGTTTTTTCCGTTCGCAGCAGGAATTCCATTGTCCGAATATATCAGGCGCCGCCGGCTGACGCTGGCCGCGTTTGATCTTCAAAACAGCGATATGAAAGTGATTGATGCCGCGCTTAAATACGGATATGAGTCGCCGGAAGCCTTTGGCCGGGCGTTCAAGAACATGCATGGCGTCATACCCTCCGCCGCCAAAGAAAAAGGCGTGCAGCTAAAAGCCTATCCATGTCTGACTTTCCATATCTTAATTAAAGGAGATGTGGCGATGAATTACCGTATCGAGCAAAAAGAGGCCTTTGGCATGTTTGGCGTGGATACCGAAGTAAGCACTATAGAAAATCAGAACTATAGCACAGTCCCCAAGTTTTGGGAAACATGCCGGGCTGACGGATCTATGGACAAAATCCGCAGAACGGCTCATCTTGATGGCGATACCCCTTTGCATGCGGCTATGTTCAATTGTACAGATACTTCACACACATACTTGATCGGCCATTTTATTCCTGAGAACGGGGCGGAAAGCGGTGCCTTGCAAGATTTTACCGTCCTGCCGATTCCTGCTTCAACGTGGGCGATATTTCTGACAGAAGAATTAAGTATGGCGGAAGCCGCGCAGCAAAGCGCTGTTATGTGGAAAAGGATTTTTTCGGAGTGGTTCGCAACATCCGGTTATGAGCTAACGCCTCATGTCCCTGAATTCGAGCTGCACCATAAAATGGAAAACGGTAAATATGTGACGGAGATCCATATCCCAATCTGTACAACCAAGGGGTAGCAGGGGTTAGGAGAAGGGGTTAGGGGCTAGGAGAAGGGGACAGGGGTTAGGGATTAGGGGCTAGGGATGGTTGGGGAATTCTATGAATTCCCCTGCTTTGTGAGGATGCAATGGAAGCAGGATACAATACAATGAAATGGGAGAGCTAACCCCTAATCCCTGTCCCCTTTCCCTTCCCCCTTCTCCTAGCCCCTATTCTCCTTCCAATGCATACAGGATTGTACTATAATTTAAAAGAAAATACTTCCGGGAGTCAAATTATGCGAGTTGCTAACGCTCAACAGATGCGGGAAATCGACAGGCGCGCTGTCAAGGAATGGGGTATTCCCGGCATGGTTCTGATGGAAAACGCAGCCAGAGCGGTGGTGAACGCCATAACAAGGTTGACCGGCTGCCCGGAAAACCCTCCGGCATCACCGCCGGACGATATAGCCATCCTGGTCGGCAAAGGCAACAACGGGGGAGACGGGCTGGCGGTTGCCCGTCATCTTCAGGTTATGGGTTTCGCGTCGGCGGTCTATTTGTTCGCGGATCCCCAAGAGCTTGCCGCTGACGCCCTCAGCAATTACGAACTCTATCAGAAAATGGACGGAACGATTTATGACGCTCGTTCCGAGGAGACATATCAACAATTCGGCCGGGACATATGGCGTTGTGCGGTGGTTGTGGACGCACTCTATGGCACGGGTTTTGCCGGCGAATTGCCTGAGGCGGTTGCGCGATACACCCAGATGCTCAATTCCGTACAGGCGCGTAAGCCCGCGCACACGCACACGCTTAGCAGCCCGTATAAGTCTGCTTGCCCGAAAAACCCGCATAGGATACCATTGTCCAATTGCCAATTTCCTAATTGTCCATTGCCTATTGTGGTTGCCGTGGATATCGCCAGCGGCCTCGACGCGGGAACCGGACAAGGGGCCGCCGCCACTGTCCGGGCGGATGTGACGGTGACCTTCGGATTGTCTAAGCTCGGTCATTACCTAGAACAAGGCCCGGAATACACAGGCAGGCTAATCATCGACAAAATCTCTTTGCCGGAGCATGTCATAGCCGCCCTGGATATTCCCACCCGGCTGCTTACCGCCGACGCTGTCAGGGCCTATCTGCCCCGGCGTTCCCGGGACGGCCACAAGGGAACCCACGGCTGCGGACTCATTGTTGGAGGATCAACGGGCATGAGCGGTGCGTTGGTCTTGGCCGGCCGAGGAGCATTGCGCTCCGGAATCGGTCTTGTGCAGATCGTGACGGCGGCACGGGTGGCCCCTCTTGTTGACGCCGGCCTTACCGAGGCCACCCTATGGCCGACCTGGCCTATGGATGACGGCGACACTATGGACGGCCGCGCCTGGGAGGTCATCGCCGAACGGCTTGCCCACGCCCAGGCTTGCGCTGTCGGGCCGGGGCTCAAACAGCCGCCGCAGTTCATTGAAGTTTTGGGGCGTATTCTTCAGGAGAAAAACGTACCGCTTATCCTTGACGCCGACGCACTGAATTTGCTGGCGGCACGGATGGATCTGCTCAAAGGGCGTCAGAACCTCGATCCCGCCAAAACTAATTTAATTATGACGCCTCACCCGGGAGAAATGGCCCGTTTATGCCGGATATCTGTTGCCGAGGTTCAGAAGAGCCGGCTGGAACTGGCTGTTGCTAAAGCGGCAGAATGGAACGCCGTGGTGGTGCTGAAGGGTGCCAACACCATCGTCGCTTCACCGTTGGGCCAAGCGGCGATTAATACCACCGGCAATTCCGGCTTGGGAACAGGCGGAACGGGGGACGTGCTCACAGGCAGTATCCTGGCCTGGCTGGCTCAGGGGGTTCCTCCCTACGAAGCCGCGCAACTGGGTGTTTATCTGCACGGTTGCAGCGCAGATCATCTGGCTGCCGGATGCGGGGGTTTTGGGTATACCGCCGGAGAGGTGGCGGATGGGCTGCCGGCTTGCCGGGAGCGTATCGGTGGCCGGTGATGAGTCTTTACGAGCGGATGAGCGAACCGAAAAGAAAAGACCTGAATAGAGCTGAAAAGAGCAAGAAGAGAAACATCTCAGCCGAAACGATTTTTTCTTAGCGATGTTTTCTTTGAGGGTGAGACTGAATGATGCTTTCATTGCATGCCTCAATAGGTATTGCGTCATCACTGTATTTTATTAATGGCAAAAAATGTACTCCATCGGTCAGTGTTAGGATTTTTCCAAACAACAAGACGATTGCCGTTGCGTTCGTTTCTAACATCGCCTTACATGGCGCTATGGATTTGCTCCCGCACAGCCATCCGATCCCATCATACCTCGATGGAATTATTGCCTTGCTAGCTGTTTTCCTTTTGTTCTGTGTCAAAAGCAGATACAGAATCTTGGTGTTCTCTTGCTATATGGGCGGTGTTATATCAGATATCATAGACTTAGGCGTTTTTCGCGCACTTCACATTAACAGCTTCAAAATTTTCCCATGGCACTTCACATCAGTCTTTGACATTCTAAACGAACTCTACACGAATGCTTCTGTCAATATGTTGTTCAATGTATGGATTTTTGCTGCCTGTATTGGCATTGTCATTTGGAAAAGAAAAAGGCTGTGCGAGATATCCTTCTTTTCCCCAATACTATGAGTGCCCCAAGGGTTCATCAGCGAAGGGATTCGGACAATCATCTACATGGGAGAAGGCGCGAAAAACAACGCGATCGGCCCATTGTCGTTGCCGTGGATATCGCCAGCGGCCTCGACGCGAGAACCGGACGAGCTGCCGCCGCCGCTGTCCGGGCGGATTTGACGGCGACTTTCGGCTTGCCGGCAGTGTGTCAGCGGTTGGTAATGATCGATGAGTTATCTTAGAAAAACCTTAGTATTTTCTTTCCCGCATGTTTGATTTTTTCGGATACTGTGAGTATGGGATTCATCGAATCCACTCACAATAAAAAAACATGCGGAGTGAAGAAGCTATGCAAAGTCAAACCCAAAAAACGCTCACAGTCGTCTTATTCGCAGTATACATTCTGCTGCTGACAGGGATTATTCTGTTTAAGCTGCCTTTCTATTCTGAAAAAATATCTGACGGGGTACGCGTCATCAATCTGGCACCGTTTCAAGGATCATTCAATGAGGACGGAGCTGTCGTTTGGCCCGAAATTGTCTGCAATGTTCTTCTTTTCATACCTTTTGGCATCTATATATCCATGCTGAAAAGAGAATGGTTCTCCATGAAGAAAGTCCTGCCGATTCTTGGATTGTCCTTAACGTTTGAAAGTATGCAGTTCATTTTTGCGATGGGAAGAACCGATGTGACAGACATCATCAACAACACCCTTGGCGGGATAATAGGGATTGGCGTCTATTCTCTGTTCTTGATGATTTTCAGGAAGCGAACGGTTAAGGTGGTAAACGTTTTCGCGGCGGTGTTAACTGTTTGTGTCGTCTTGCGTTTTGCGCAGCTGTTTTACCTGAGTCATTTTGTTATGGGGCGTCCCCCGGTGATGTAAAATGTTGTCAATTGATGGGCAGCTTCTTTGCAAAAGCTGCCATTTTAATAGAGAGGGTGCTGCACCTTGCTTATTGCAACAAGCCCCACCCGTTTTTTGCATGTTTTGTTTCGTGTCAGAAATAAAGACCTGATTTCAATTTATCCCTAGTCAAAGGACCGACTAAGCCATCTTGTGTGAGGTTATTATGTAAGTGCATGTCAAAGTGTGTCTACTTAGTTCCTAGAGCTTGAGTTTTTGCAGATATAAATGCAAAAACATCAAAAACATAAACTTACAGATCTTGGATAAATAGAATTGCTTTTTTCCCCTATTATGGTATTCTAATTATTGAGAGATCTGTTATGCAGAAGAAGGAGAGATTAATATTATGTCTAATATCGGAAGCAAGATAGTGTTTTTCATTATAGCGCTGCTGTTAACAGTGTTTCTGTTTCCTGGCTGTCAAGCGCCTTTGGAAAATGGTGCGAATGATAGTGATGTAGATGAAACTTTAGGTGATGCAATTAATACATCTAATACACCAGAGACTCTTAGCAGTGAACAACAAGAACTCCTTGAACGAGCCAACATAATTCTGCCATTCTTAAAAAACAAGGAGCTTGGAGAATTGGCTCAATGTGTTCACAAGGATAAGGGTGTTACATTTTCGCCTTATGCTTACATCGAAGAAAACGCAGTTAAATTCACCGTTGCTAAGTTAAGAACCCTGAAACCCACGGATAAATTCATATGGAGTACTGCTACCCCTTCCGGTTTGCCCTTCAATGAAAGTATCAGCAACTATTTTAAAGACTGTGTTTATAGCCGAGACTTTATCCAAGCACCGCAAATCAGTGTTGATAAGCTCACTACACATGGAGGATCCCTCTCTAATATTGAAACAGTTTTTCCGGCGGCACATTTCG
Source organism: Peptococcaceae bacterium (assembly GCA_009783315.1). Classification (GTDB taxonomy): domain Bacteria; phylum Bacillota; class Desulfitobacteriia; order Desulfitobacteriales; family Syntrophobotulaceae; genus WRJI01. Next base: position 1,747 of record WRHI01000114.1, on the reverse strand, counting down.
TTGAATATTACTTCCCCGCAACAGAAGGTGAAGGTGTGGGGTTGGATTGGGCAATCTTAAGACTGGTGTTTGAGAATGTAGATGGACAATGGATGTTGGTTGCCATCATAAATGACACCTGGGTACCTTAACGTTCGTTTGTGCTTTTCCTGTCTAGATAGACACATACACCATCTCACATTTCAGAAAGCTATCCTGCCTGACTGGGATTAAAACACACACAGGGACTTAACAAAAGTCACTACATAACAGACACGCATCGCCACGAAGAACGGCTCTGGCAGGGGGTTTGCCCGGCCTGCCGCCGCTCCGCCGCCGCCGATATGGACATCCATAGCCCCATAGATTATACTTGTCATGAATCCAACACAAGGAGGAAGACAAAAACAATGTCTAATGATACGCGCCCGGTTTGGGCCGCGATTGATCTGCAGGCTTTGCGCCACAATTATCGCGTTCTGCAAAAACTCTGTCATCCCGGTGGCGTCATGCCGATTGTTAAAGCCGACGCTTATGGCCACGGCGCTGTGGAGGCGGTGGGGGCCCTTTGGGCGGATGGTGCCCGCGCCTTTGGCGTAGCTTATCTGGAAGAAGCGCTGGAATTGCGCGAACGGTTTGCCCAGGCGCGGATTCTGGTCATGGGACCCAGTCTGCCGACCCAAGCGGCGGCTTTTGTTGCGGCTTGTGACGGTGATATTATGCCGGCTGTCGCCTCCTGGGATCAGGCGGTGGCTTTTTCTCAGGCCGCCTGTGAAGCCGGCAAAACCCTCGGTGTTCACATCAAGGTCGACACGGGTATGGGAAGGCTGGGTTTTCTCGTCGCCCCTTCGCCGGCGGATTCGTCGGAACCCGTGGCTCAGCTTATACAGCGTGTCAGCAGGCTTCCCGGCCTTCGTTTGGAGGGGATCTATACTCATCTGACCGACGCTGATGAGCAGGTTTCAATTGCCGATGAGCAGTGGGGCCTTTTTCAGCGGGTTCGGTCGGATCTGCTTGAGCTTGACGTCAGCATTCCTATCCAACATATTGCCAACAGCGCCGGGATTCTGCGCTGGGCGGGACGGGCCGACAGGGTTGCCGATTACAGCCGTCCGGGGATTGTGCTGTATGGGATTTCGCCTTCGGCCGATCCGCGTCCGCCGGCTGATTTTCGTCCGGTACTCAGCCTGCGCAGCCGAATTACCCACATCAAAGATCTGCCTGCCGGTCACAGCGTCAGCTACAACCGGACCTATTTTGCCCCTGGGCCCATTCGTTTCGCGATTCTGCCCCTGGGGTACGCCGACGGGTTGCGGCGGGATCTGTCCAACCTGGGTCAGGTGCTGATCAGAGGCCGCCGTGCGCCCATTATCGGGCGGGTGTGTATGGATCAGACTATGGTTGATGTAACCGGCATTCCCGACGCTGCCGTGGGTGATGAGACGGTTCTGATTGGCCGGTCAGGCCAGGATGAGATTACCGCCGGAGAAATGGCCGGATGGTGCCGAACGATTCCTTATGAAATTGTCTGTGGCATTTCTAAGCGGGTGCCGCGGGTGTATAGTTGACAGGGATCATGAGGCAGATAGCAAGGGTGCATATTTTAAAAGTGCAGGAAGCGACAAAAAAATAAATAGAAATATCTACTGCGGGGTTCTCCCGCAACCGAATGGTGAATGGAGATGGATATTATGTGGGCTCGTAACAGTCCCAAGGTAGGGTTTGGTGAGCGGGAGACTCCAAAAGCCCGCGAATTTTTTTCGCCTTT
>WRHI01000113.1 GCA_009783315.1 Peptococcaceae bacterium | reverse complement strand
ACGCCATCGCTAAATACATTGGAGCATACAATCAAACCGCCAAGCCGTTTATTTGGAAGAAGCGAGAGGTAAAGGGGTCACAGATCAAAGATAAATTGTCGAATTTACGCGGTTAGACACTAGGCTTCAATAAAGGTGATATCCTTGATATCAAAATCGGAAACGAGACGAGAAGCCTTAAATTGACCACGTTGACGAAGGACGTTTTCTATGGCAAAGAAGTCATAACGCTTGTACGTATCTTTGTCAGCGATCGAGACTTTGCCGATTTGCTGAATAATAACACTAACAAGCTTATTTTCTGGTCGGTCGTAACGTCCGATTCAGAAAACCTGCACATAGACTTTAGCAGAAATAATATCCCGGCCACTACAGGAAGCAGCCGTGGCGACCTGTTTACCACATACTATGTTGATCATATTTCTTCGATCCTTTTTGTGCTTGCCGCCGCCATGATGATGATTATCGCGCTGGTGCTCCTGCAGTTTGCGATCAGAATAACCGTAGAAGAAGATTTCCGGGAAATTGGCGTCATGAAAGCAATCGGCGTCAAGAATGTTTATATAAGCAGGATCTATATGGTGAAATATCTTGCGCTGACGTTCGCCGGCACAGCCGCCGGCTTTGTCCTGAGTTTTCCCTTCGGCGATTTTCTCGCAGCCCCATTGAAGGAAAGCATCGTCATGCCCGGGGGGCAATTTGGTTTCGGGTTGCTTACACGCATACTATGTTCTTTCGCTGTTGTTGGGTTCATCATGATTTTCTGCCGGAGAGCGACAAAACACGTAGGCAAAATATCGGTCATCCAGGCCATCCGGAAGGGGCAAGGCGGCAGAAGATTCCACCGCATAAGAAGGAAGCTGCGTGGCGCGGGAACAAGAATCGCTCTCTTTATGGCCGGCAACGATGTGTTGTTGGGGCCGCGGGATTATATATCTTTTTTTCTTGCCCTTGCTTTGGGGATGATGATGATTATCGTGACGTCAAACATAGCGGCCACCCTTAGATCAGGCAATACATTGGAGTATTGCGGCTGGTTCAAAGCGGACGCTTACGCCGACGCGCCGGCTGGTTTCATGAATTTGCCGGACAAAACCTATCCGGAATTGAGAGCGACCCTCGCTGATATTGAACGGGAATTTGCCGCCAAAGGCATCAGGGTTGAGGCGGACGCCTTCATCGCCCTGACCCCCAGAATCTATAAGGATAACAAAGAGGAAGGCATTCCTGTTACGGGATTCACGCGTGTTACCGACAAACCTGTTGATGTTCCTTACTTTGAGGGAGACGGGCCGAAGCTTGCCAATGAAATCAGCGTCACCGATGCGCTGATGGACGCCCTTGCTGTTCATATCGGGGACACAGTTATGCTGGACTTTGGTCATGAAGAAAAAGAATATATTATCACCGGGAAGACCCAGACCATGGGCCCCTTCGGCAGAGTTAACTTCGCGCCGGCCGACGAGCCTAATCTTCTCTACGCCTACGCAACTCTCGCAATGCTGTTTGACTTTGCCGACCGCGGCGACATACCGGGCCAGATTGAAAGAGCCAAAGAGGTCTTTCCTCAGTACAACATAGGGAATCCCGAAGAAAGGCTCCGAACCATCCTTGGCGGGACGATTGATATCATGAACGGGCTGGCGGTTTCCCTTTTCTTTGTTTTGCTAACCATCATTTGTCTGGTGGCTTTCCTGATCAGTCACACGCTGCTGGCCAAGGACAAGCCGGCGATCGTGCTCTTGAAATCAATTGGCTTCCCGGAGACTGTCCTTAAGGTTTGGCAAACGCTGCGCATGCTGCTGGTAGCCGCAATAGGGATTGTGTTTGGCGTGCTCATCTCCTTTCCTGTCACCCTTCTCACAACAAAAATGGCTTTTGGCATCTTTGGCGCCGACAGGGTTCCGCCCCAATGCGATGTTCTCTGGGCGTTCATTATCTGTCCCGTCTCGACGGTGACCGGCGTTCTCCTTATCAGTGCGCTCGTGTCCCTGGGTATCGGCAGGATTTCGACGAGAAAAAGCGAAAATCAGGAGCAAATGGAGAGGTTGTGAAAAAGATGACAGATATCCTGATCATTGAGGACGACCAGGAAATCGCCGGCATGGTTCGTGAATTCTTATGCAGCGACGGGTATTCTTGCGAGATTCGAACCAGCGGTGAGGCTGGGCTCGATTACATGCGAGAGCACAGCGTGCGGCTTGTTTTGCTTGATATTCTGCTTCCCGGTCTGGACGGGTTCTCTGTTTGCACGCAAGTCCATCAGAAATACAATACGCCAATAATTATTGTCAGCGCTTGCAATGGAACCGACGATAAGGTTGCCGGCCTGAATCTTGGCGCCGACGACTATGTGGAGAAGCCTTTTAGTATAGATGTTCTTAGAGCGAAAGTTGACGCGCTTTTCCGGCGGCAATACGGCTCTTCCGGCAGACGCCTTGTTGCGGGTGCGTTAGACCTGAATGTTGACGCCCGAACAGCCTGTTATGCCGGCAACCCTTTGGAACTCAGTCAGATGGAATATGACCTGTTGTGTTTTCTTGTTAAACACAGAGGCAAGGTGTTGAGCAAAGAAACGCTGCTTAACGGGGTGTGGGGCCGCGACTGTTTTGTGGAATCCGGCACGCTAACGGTCTACATCAAACGGCTTAGAGACAAACTCGAGGCTGAAAGCGGGAACCCCGTTCACATTATTACGGTTAGGGGTGTTGGGTACAGGTATGAAGAATAATGGCGGGTTGTTATGAGAGGCTTTAGACGATTCATCGTTCTTGTCGCTGTTGTCTTCGTGGCAGGGGTTGTTCTCGCCAACGGGGCCTTCCTCATGGTGGGAGGCAAAAACAACAAGTCGTACAATGTGGAAGCCAACCGGTTGCTTGACCAATACAACACTACGGGGGAAATCACGGAGGTTGACGTGGACGCCTGTGTATACATAAAGGGTGTGGAATTCTTTGTGCCGGCGGAATCCGAGGCGTCCTTTTCCTATGATTCCTATGAACCCTATGAGATGAGAGATTTTTTCGCGGGGGTCGGTTATATTATCAGGCCGGTGTTTTATGACGGCGAATTTGTGGGCTATGCTAAATTTTCTTATACGAGCGAAAATAAGGACGGTTGGTCGTTTCTGTTTTGGCTGAACGGTGTTTTTGTGCTTGTGGGGGGTTGTGTCGCCGCCGTCTTGCTGTACCTCAAATATGTTGTTCTTGACCCGGCGAAGGAACTCAAGAAACTTCCCCAAACTTTGGCCAGAGGGGATTTCATAACACAGTTCGAAACGCGCAAAGACACGTTCTGGGAGGAGTTTCTCCGGGAATTCGATATGCTGCGGGAAACCTTGAACTCTGAGCGCCAGGAGGCCAGGCTTACCGAAGCGAAGAAGGCGCAAAGGGCTCTGTCCCTTATCCATGATATCAAGATGCCGCTCACCGCCATAATGCTGTTCGCGCAAGCCCTGCAGCGGGATTTGCGTCCGGATGTGGAGAAGAGAAAAGACTTGCCCGTCAGAATCTTCAGGCGCGCCGAAGAGATACAGACCTACGTCGTCTGGCTGCAAGCCGCGATATCAGAAGTTGTTCCTAATCTGCCTGTTAAAGAAGGCGTGTTCTATCTTGGCGAAGTGGCGGCCCGGGCGGCGGAAGCCTATAAATTGCATATGGAGGGGTGCGGAATCGAATTCACCCTAGCCCCTCACGCCAATTGCTTGCTCAAGGGCGATGGCGACAGGGTCTTTGAGTCCTTATGCAATTTGCTGGAAAACGCTATGAAGTATGGGGACAGAAAATCTGTGTCTATAGAGTTTTCTCAGGAGGAGGAGGGCTGCCAGGGGGTCTCCGTCGTCAACAGCGGCAACAGTTTGCCCGTGGGGGAATCGGGACATATTTTTGAATGCTTCTGGCGGGGTTCTAACGCCCAGAGGACTATGGGCAGCGGTCTGGGGCTGTTTATCGTCCGGCAGGTGTGCGCCCAAATGGGAGGGGAGGCTTTCGTGGTCTGTGAGGGGGATACCTTCGGGGTGACGATGGTGTTTTGTTTGGCGTAGGGAGAGGGGGATTCGGGAGGCGTTCGACAGATTGTTGGCCTGTGCGAAATTTGTTGTCAAATATTAATGGAACGTTAATGTTTTATTAATAATAGGTATGATATCCTGAAGGTGTTATTGAATGATCTCTATTTTTTAGCTGCGGCTGAAGAGTCGTCATTGTGCGGATCGGAGGTGCGTACATGGAAAACAGACGTGTGCATGTGGGTGATGCTATGATAGACTTGGACAATCGTATCGTCAGCAGAAACGGTAAAGAGATTTCCCTCGCGCCAATAGAATTTGATTTGTCGTCTCTGTTGATCAATAACGAAGGTCAAACAATATCATACCATGATATTCTGGATAAAGTCTGGGGCATTGATTATGATGGCGGCAGTCCCGAGATGGTGCAAGCGGTTGTAAGCCGTCTGCGGAAGAAGATTGGGACTAAAGACGCAATTGAGACGATAACTGGGTACGGTTATCGCTGGAATAATCATAAGACTGCAAGATAATTGTCAGAAAATTATAAGAATTTTGTCAGGACTTTGTGGATTGGGGAGGATTATACTTGGGACAGGATACCGAAATAATTTTCAGGAGGGGAAGCGTATGTTTACACACACAGGAGGATCAAGGATGACAAAATTCACAAGAAAGGGGGTGCAAATATTTTTTGCGGTTGTTTTGGTTGCGACGTTTGTGTTGGCTGTTCCTAAGCCTGCCGAAGCAGTAACTTTTTGCATCAAAAGTGGATGGGATTATTTGCCAGCAGGATCAAGGCCTGCGCCAGGAAATTTGGTGAGTTTTACTGAAACGGCTCAATACTCCAACGGTGTATACATTCATTACGTTGGTCAATATTGCAACAATGTAGTGGATCAGGTGAGGACGTTGCAAGGCAGTTTAACAGCGATTAGAAATGATTACTATTATGCTTATGATGGAAAAAGAGGATACCCATATGTATCGCCTGGAGTAATTGATGGTTGGTGGGGTACCAACACTAAGGGGTCACTTGGAGCATTTCAAGTATGGACGGGTCTATCTCTAGATTATGTTTGTGGTAAAGACACATGGCGCAAATTGGAAAATAAGGTTAATATCATGGATGGAAGCAAGGCAATACCACTAAAATGATCCTTTCGCAGAGTTTTCTACGGATGTACTAAGGTCAATTCCAGATTGGGTATCTAGCAGGAAGAACCTGAGCCGCGTCTAGGATCAGAGGAACGAAACTGTTATCACTGAGCATCATTGAATGGGACAGGCGGCAAAGCAACATGAGCAATGCCTTGCCGCCTATGTTCTTTATTGCCGACCAACCAAGGAGATAGTGTATGAATGTTGTAAAAAGAGCCATAACCAGTGTTATCAGAAAACCAGGAAAAACAGCGATCTTATTGGTTATAACTTTTATCTTGGGCAATATCATCGCTGGGGCTGTCTCTGTCCGGCAAGCTGTGGATAACGCCGAAGTCACCCTGCGTACTAAGATGAGTCCTATTGTTGCTATTGGTTATGGCAAAATAGACGAGTTATATAACCTAGACCCAGCGTTTCAACCGGAAGTGATTTCTGCTGAAACCATTGAGAGAATCGGTGTTCTACCTTATGTCAAATCTTTTGATTATTCTACCTTTCTGTCGCTGGACACGCCGTCCCTAAAAAGATACCCTTCATCGGAAACCCCAACATATTTTACCTTTACAGGGGTCAACAACCCGGATATGGTCGATATCGAAGAAAGCATGATTCGGCTTGTGGCCGGACGCGTTTTCAACGAACAGGAAATTAGAAATTTAACATATGTGGCTTTGATTTCTCAGGATGTCGCCAATATTAACAACTTAGCCATAGGTTCCGTTATGACTTTTGAGAACGTGATTTATGATCATAACGGACGATTGGTTATTGCGACATACGATTTCGAAATTATCGGCATTTTCGAACCCGTGAAACAGCTGGGAAAGGCTGACGCGAGGTTCAATGACTGGGAGAACAAGATGTATACCCCGAACAGAGCCCTCATTGAAGCTGTTGCGCTTCAAGTTGAAAAATATTCAAAAATATATCCTGAGGATGCAGATTCCTATATAGTGTTCAATGACACGATATTCAACACGATGTTTGTCCTGAATGATCCGGCGGAACTGGAGCCGTTCAAGGAAGACGTCGCAGCCATGATTCCTAAAGGCTATACGGTGACAACCCGCGAAAACTTTGACCAGGTGGCGGCTCCTGTAAGATCTCTCCAAAAGATCGCGTCCTTTATCTTATACATTGCTGTGGGGGCTACGGTGGTCATCATGAGTTTGCTCATCACATTGTTTCAAAGAGACCGTAAGCGCGAAATGGGTATTTATCTCTCTTTAGGTGAGAGAAAGATCAGGATGGCCGGACAGATTCTCTTGGAGGTGATTGTCGTCGCGTTTATAGCCATCACGCTGTCCTTATTCTCTGGAAATGTACTTTCCAGCGGCATTTCGGAGAAAATGCTTGACGATCAAATTGTTGCTGAACAGACCAATGAGGGGATTGATTCGCATAATTATGGGCCGCTGGATTTGGGATTCAGGGGATATAACAGCGCTGTCAGCCATGAAGATATTGCGGCTTCTTACGCTGTCTTCCTTGATATTATGACTGTGTTGCTATTTTATGGTGTTGGGTTAGGAACAGTTTGTTTGTCTGTTTTGATTCCTACATTTTATGTCACACGATTGAACCCCAAAAAAATACTGATGAAATACTGATCTAAGGAATGGAGGTTTTACATGAATTTCGCGAAAAGGGCCATAGCCGGCATTATTAGAAAACCTGGGAAAACTCTGACTTTCTTGTTTATAATCTTTATCTTAGGTAATATCATTGCTGGGGCTGTTTCGATCCGGCAGGCTGTGACAAACGCCCAACGGGCCCTTCAGAATAAGATGAGTCCTGTTGCATCCATAAGCTTTGATTATGAGGCATTCTGTACTTTGCTGGAACAAAATCCTGAACTGAAAGTGGAAGCTATTGCACAAGAGGATCTTGAAAAAATCGGTGTTTCATCTTATGTGAAGTCTTTCGATTACTCTGCCCGGTTGTCCGGAAGCAGTTCTTCATTAACGGGGGGGAGAGAAGACCCATATGGGAGCGCGTCTCGATTTTTTGAATTTATTGGCGTCAACAATCCGGAAATTGTTGATTTGCAAGAAGGACTTATACGTCTTGTTGCCGGACGTGTTTTTTACGAACAGGAAATCAAGAATTTTGAATATGTTGTCTTGATTCCGCGGGAAATGGCCGAAACGAACAGTTTAACGGTTGGAGATGTTATAACATTAGAGCACGGTTATAACTCCGAAACGGAGGAGAAGCGAACATATGATTTTGAAATCATTGGCATTTACGAGGCGCAGGCTATGAAGGATGAGTTTGAGAACGGACTCTATGCTCCTAACAGAGCTTTGAAAGAGATGAATGAGATTAGGCTCAATGATATTTTGAAAACAAACCCTGAGGATTATGAAATGATCAGGGAATCCCACCAGATATCTTATAGCGTATTGTTTATCCTAAATAATCCGACGGATCTGGAAGCATTTCGGGAAGAGGCTGCGATGTTGCTTCCGGCATACTATACCGTGACGGTTGCCGGCAACAGTCTTGAAAAGGCGGCGGCTCCGCTGCAATCCATCCAGGAGATTACAACGCTTGTGCTCTACGCAGCTGTGGGGGCGGCGGTACTCACCATGAGCTTACTAATAACCTTATTCTTAAGAGACCGCAGACAAGAAATCGGCATCTATCTTTCTCTGGGCGAGAAGAAATTCATGGTAGCCGGGCAAATTTTTGTGGAGGTGGCGATTGTCGCCTTGTTGGCCATCACTCTGTCGCTGTTCACCGGAAACATGTTGTCCGGTACCATATCAGAACAAATGCTTATCGACCAGCTGGCTGCCGACCAGGCTAATATCGATCAATATAGGCCCGGGGACTATGCCTACAGGTATCAAGGAGCAACCGCTATGGAACAACTCGCGGAATCGTACACCGCCTCCCTGAGCGCTACAACCGTGCTTCTGTTTTACGCCATCGGCTTTGCCACAGTTTGCGTATCCGTCCTGCTTCCCATATTCTACATCACACGTCTCAATCCTAAGAAAATCCTGATGGGGGGAGAATTGGAACTATGAGTCTAGTGACCGTCAGCAAAGTCAACTACTTCTATCCCGACGGCGACGCCAGAAGATACATCTTGAAAGACGTCTCCTGCACCTTCGAAAGGGGCAGTTTCTACGCTATTCTGGGTGAATCCGGTTCAGGCAAGACAACGTTTCTCTCGTTGCTGGGCGCCTTGGATAAGCCGAAATCCGGCAAGGTTCTCTACGAGGAACAAGATATAGCCGCCATTGGTTTCGAGAGCTTCCGCAGGAATAAGATCGGCATCGTCTTTCAGGCCTACAATTTGATTCCCTATATGACCGCCGTGGAGAACATTAAGGTGGCTATGAGCATCACCGACAACAAACTGCCGAAGGATGTCAACGAGGTGGCCTACAACCTTCTGGATTACATCGGCTTGGATAAGGCCAAAGCCGACAGAACCGTCAACAAGCTCTCTGGCGGCGAACAGCAGCGGGTGGCTATCGCCAGGGCCTTGGCTACCAACGTTGATGTTATCCTGGCCGACGAACCCACAGGGAACCTGGATGAAGACATGGAGAACGAAATCGTCGCCATTCTGGGGAAACTGGCCCACGAGCACAACAAATGCGTTATCGTCGTCACCCATTCTACCCAAATCGCCAAGCAGGCGGATTCTGTCTTCAAACTGCGAAAAGGAAAACTTGAGGCAATGGACAATTGACAATGGACAATGGACAATGGACAATGGACAATAACAATGGACAATTGACAAGGCTGATATCCTTCAGCCTGTGGACAAATGGACAATGAAGAAACAGTAAGATCTGGCGTCTGTGCCTTAAGGATTGTCCGGCAAACGGAGGGTGTTTGTAGACTACGGGAAGGGAACCTTGAGCCTTATGAGTGAAGATTTTCTTAGCCAGTTTAGTCAGAAAAATTACAATAGAACAGG
>WRHI01000112.1 GCA_009783315.1 Peptococcaceae bacterium | reverse complement strand
GCCTCACCGCCCGACGCAGCCCCCGAAAGGCGAAAAAAATACGCGGGCTTTTGGAGTCTGCCGCTCCCCAACCCCTGACGTGGCACTGTTACTGGCCAGCGCGGTATCTGCCTCCAACTCACCATTGAGTTGCGGGAAAACACCGCGGCAGAAAGCTCTGCTTATCCTTATCGTCAGTTCATGCACTTTTTAAATATGCACCCTAGTATCTATTCATTTATATCTTTATATTTCATCTCGGTTCACCATCTCAGGTATCTTGACTTTTCATACTGAGACCACTACACTATATATAGTAACAAAAACACGCCATAACACAATATATGCTTTGGTGGGAGGTTTTCTATGCCCGACAAGAGTTTTGACTCCATCTTGAAACGCAACGGCGAAAAAGTCCCCTTCGATTCCCTGAAAATCTTGGAGGCCATTCGCCGGGCCAGCGAAGCGACCCAACATAATCTCATCCCCGCGGAACAGCTTGTTATTCTCACAAAACAAGTTATTCAGACCTTGCCGGCTGACAGCCGCCCTTCTGTAGAAAGCATTCAGGACGCGGTGGAGAAAACCCTTGTGGAACAAGGCTTCTATCATGTGGCTAAAGCGTACATCCTTTATCGGGCTGAGCACAGCAAAATCCGGCAAAGCCGCGATGATCTGATGAGGATCTACGAAGAGCTGACCTTTATAGACGCGGAAAAAGCCGATTTAAAACGGGAAAACGCCAATATCGACGCGGATACAGCTATGGGAACGATGCTGAAATATGGTTCGGAAGGCTCCAATTATTTTGTGAACAATTACATTCTCCCGAAAGATATCGCGGGAGCCCATATGAACGGCGATATTCATATCCACGACAAGGATTTCTATATGCTGACGCAGACCTGCTGCCAGATTGATCTGCTTAAATTGTTTAAAAACGGGTTTTCCACCGGCCACGGGTACCTCAGGGAACCCAACAGCATCACCAGCTATGCCGCCTTAGCCTGTATCGCCATTCAGGCCAATCAAAACGAAATGCACGGGGGCCAATCCGTGCCGAACTTTGATTACAGTATGGCCCCCGGCGTCCGGCGCACCTATGAGAAAGAATACAAATACGCCTTGGCCCAATATCATGAAATCCACCCCACGCCTGACGAAGAGGCGGCGGTTGCCTATGCCGAAACAACCGCGTGGAAACAGACGGAAAAGTTAACCTATCAAGCCATGGAAGCTTTGATTCACAACCTGAACACCATGAATTCCCGGGCGGGCGCTCAAGTTCCTTTCAGCGCCCTCAACTATGGCACGGATATTTCCCGGGAAGGGAGACTGGTCATACGCTGTTTGCTCCAAGCAACCGCCGCGGGACTGGGCAATGGAGAAACCCCTGTTTTTCCGGTGCAGATTTTCAAAGTCAAAGAGGGCGTTAATTTTAATCAGGAGGATCCCAATTACGACCTTTTCCAACTGGCTATGACGACATCGGCCAAGCGTCTGTTCCCTAATTTCAGTTTTCTGGACGCGCCCTTTAATTTGCAGTATTACCGGGAAGACGACTATGATTCTGAAGTCTCCTATATGGGCTGCCGGACGCGGGTTATCGGCAATGTGCGGGGCCGGGACAGGGAAACCACCAGCGGCCGGGGCAACCTGAGTTTTACCTCGGTCAATCTGCCGCGGCTGGGACTGCGCTGCGGCCAGGATTTGGACAAGTTTTTTGATCTTTTGAGCGAAAAAATGAGTTTGATTTTCCGCCAGCTTTTGCATCGTTTCTCCATCCAGAGCGGCAAAAGGAGCTTCAACTACCCGTTTCTGATGGGTCAAGGCATTTGGATGGGCTCCGACCGGCTGGCGCCCACAGACACCTTGGAAGATGTGCTGCGGGACGGTACGTTGAGCATAGGATTCATCGGCCTTGCCGAGACATTGATAGCTTTGACGGGACAACACCACGGCGAAAGCGAAACCGCCCAGCAGCTGGGTCTGAGAATCGTCTCTTTTATGAGACAGAAATGTGATGAGCAATCCAAATCTTCGGGACTGAATTTCACTTTGATCGCGACGCCGGCAGAGGGTCTGTCAGGCCGATTTGTGCGGATTGACAAGAAGGTATTCGGCGTTATTCCCGGTATTACAGATAAGGATTACTACACGAATTCTTTTCATGTGCCGGTTTCCTTCCCCATAACCGCTTTCAAAAAGATTGCCCTGGAAGCCCCCTATCACGCCCTTACCAATGCCGGCCATATCAGCTATGTGGAGTTTGACGGCGAAATCAGCAACAACCCGTCAGCTTTCGAAGCTGTGATTCGTTTCATGAAAGAAATGGGTATTGGGTATGGCTCTATCAACCATCCGGTAGATTATGATCCCATTTGCGGATATACAGGCATTATCCACGATATTTGTCCCCGCTGCGGACGCCGAGAAGGCCAGGAAGTTTCTGTGGATAAGCTTCGGGAATTGGCGAAGCTTTATCCGGACATGCCAAGAAAGTACGCTTAAATAGTTAAGTACGCCTAAAGTATTAATGAGAAAACGAGGAGGAAGAGAGTTCTATGAAACAGCCGCAAACCGTAGGCAAAGATATCAAATTTGACCGAATCCGGCGCATTACGGGATACTTGGTCGGGACGACAGACCGGTTCAACAACGCGAAGCAAGCGGAAGAGCGGGACAGGGTCAAGCATGACGCCCAATACTCCAGACAATAGCGCCGCCCGTGCCGGGCTTAGCAGCGAAAAATCCTCCTGTGAAGAACGGAGGCAAAAGATACGCTTGAGCGGCATCGCCGAGGAATCCGTTGTGGATGGCCCGGGAATACGCTCTGTTTTTTTTGTTCAGGGGTGCCCTCATGGTTGTCACGGCTGCCACAACCCCCACACCCATGCTTTTGACGGTGGTTATGAAGCGAATGTGGATGATCTGGCGGTTTTGGTCAAAGGAAATCCCCTGATTTCCGGGGTGACTTTTTCCGGTGGGGAACCTCTGTGCCAGGCGGCGCCTTTGGCGGTTCTGGCACGGAAAATCAAGGAAACCGGCTTAGAAATCGCCTTGTACACCGGGTACACTTGGGAAGGGTTGCTGGCAGAGAACGACAAAGACAGGCTTGAGCTTCTCCGTCTCTGTGATGTTCTCGTCGATGGCCGGTTTGTAGAGGATAAACGGAACTTGGCGCTGGTGTTCAGAGGGTCGTCCAATCAGCGGATCTTGGATGTTCAACGGAGTTTAAGAAGTCAGTCGGCGGTGATGGTGACTGATCCGGCTTGGCTTGATGACCATCCGGAGGAGAGTCAGGTTGGCGTCTATCAAACTAGATAAAGACTGACCGCTGACCACTTGCGGGCGTAGCCCCCTTTAGGTCATCCTATTGCGGAATTCCGTCTTTATTTCGGTTTATTGTTGATCTTTCTCGAAATTTGTATTAATTATAGGTTATTCCGACTTTACCAAATTATTACACTCACATCCTACGGTTTCTACATACCACCTCTATAATAATCCTGTCAAGATTGTCAAATCAAAAAAAGGAAAAGGAGACTGTTCAATGAAGAAAAGTGATCAACAATCGACAGGGTTGTTAAGCGCTGCAAATCTCAGAAACAAAATTCCCGCGATGCTTTTATGCCTGATCATGGTCTGCGTCGTAATCTTTCCCATTATGGCCGCTACAGCGCAAGCAGCGCCAAGTCAATCACTTGCCGCCTGGAACATCACCGGTGCGGCTGACGTAACGAGTCCAACCGTTCAAGCCACGAGCGGCGCCTTCCAGCAAGATGCGACACTCCAACTGATCAGAGACGGCGAACCATATACCGTCTCATACACATCCGGCGGTGTACAAGCGGGTGCAGGTGGATCAACCGCAGCCAGCAATCTGGCGAATATGGCCGATAGCGCTTGGTGGGTTGCCAATCTGTCCGCCACGGGTTACAAGGACATCTCCGTTGAATGGAGAATGCGTTCGACAAACACCGGCCCCCGCGATTTTAAAGTTCAATACAGCACGGACAATGCCACATGGTACGACGCAAACGACCCCACATTCCAGAACAGCAATGATAACGGTGCTAACCCGGCGATTACCGCTGAGGTTTGCAATTTTACCGGCGCCAAAGGTAAAACGCTGCCCTCCGGCGCGGATGATCAAGGCATGTTGTATGTCCGTTGGCTCTTGACAAGCAATACGGCTGTCAATGGCAGCATCGTGGCTAACGGCGGCACAAACACCATAAACAATATCGTCATCAGCGGCACCCCTTTGTCAGAGGGTGAAACGGATACCACCGAAGTCAACATTCTTTCTTTCAACGACTTCCACGGCCAGGTTGAACCGGCGGGGAGCAACCCGGGCGCCGCAAGATTCGCCGCCTGTATGAACTCTTTAGCCGGCACGTATTCCAACGCCTTTGCGGTGGCGGGTGGCGATAGTTACCAGGGGTCGGCAGTTTCCAACTATTATCAGGGGAAACCCGTCTCTGATATGCTGAAGGCTATGAATGTAGCCTATTCCTCTCTCGGCAACCATGAATTCGATTGGGGATACGATAAAATCCCGCAATTCGCTGAGGACGGAAATATTGATTTCGTCTGTTCCAATCTGTTCCATAAGGGTACCGACAACAGACCCGCCTTTGTCAAACCCTATGCTGTCAAAGAAATCGCAGGCAAGAAGATTGGTATCATCGGGTTTATCGTGACGGAAACACCGGTGTTGGTCAAAGCGGAATACGCTGAACCCTTCGATTTCAGAGCCCCGGGTCCATGGCTTGCCGATTTGGTGGAAACCTTGAAACAAGACGGCTGCGACGCTGTTATTGCCCTTTCTCATGACGGCGGTACCGGTTTAGCCGGCTATGGTCTGGCCGGAGTCGTCAACGGACACTCTCACGCTTATCAAGCCGTCACCGTCGGCGATACGGCTTTTGTTCAGGCCGGATACAACGGCAGAGCCGTCGGCCGCCTGCAATTGGTGTTTGACAATGAA
Organism: Peptococcaceae bacterium; assembly: GCA_009783315.1. Taxonomy (GTDB): domain Bacteria; phylum Bacillota; class Desulfitobacteriia; order Desulfitobacteriales; family Syntrophobotulaceae; genus WRJI01. The sequence continues at coordinate 4,161 of WRHI01000112.1, read as the reverse complement.
ACCGGCGCCTGCACCGCAACACCGTCTTATGTTATGATCAACAGTCTCCCCGCGGATCTCCTCGACGCGGGAATGCAAGCTCAAATTGATTGGTATCTCGCCGATTCTGCCGGTATGTTTGACACAGTCGTTGGCCAAGCCGATATCGCCCTTTCCAACCAATCCGTTGTTAGTGAATGGGCCACCGGGTTGGTTTGCGATTTTATTGAGCGGCAAGCCGGCGCCCCCTATGTGGTCATACAGAACAGCGGCGGCTGGCGCAGTATGACCGGTTTGTTTTTGGAGCAAGGCGATGATATAAACTACCGCTGGCTGACTGTTCTGATGCCTTTTGACAACGAGATCGTTCTGATGGATCTGCCCGGCAGCTATTTGCTTGACGCCCTTAACGGGACGAGAGCCGGCGGCGCCGGCGGCGTAACCACGCCTCCCGTTGTCGCGGGAGCCTATAAGCAAAACGGCAGCTGGTATTTACAGAACGGCACGCTTATTCAGCCTGACGGTGTGTACAAGGTATCCTGCAACGACTTCATGCTCACCGGCGGCGACAATTATGATATGTTCCAATACGGTACAGGCGTTCAGTTCTTGGGCGACAAGCTCAGAGACGCTTTAGCCGACGAAATAGCCTTCCGGTCAGCCTCTGGTTCCTCCGATGTCACGCTTGTATCTCTGACGCGAACAAATGCTAACGCGGCGGCTGAAGCCGGCAACCAATTCAAAGCGGATGAGGGCATTTTTGCCGGCGTATCGAACCTGACCGCTTGGAATAACAATGAACAAAAAATTATTGGTTACCAGGGGACAAACAGAACGCCTATCGTTTTCAATAACGCGGCGGCGGGCGCTTGGCAATCAGTAGGTTCCGCGGTTGAAGACGCCGGTATTACCGTTGAAACCGCCAGCGCGTTCCAGATCAAATTTGCGACGACTGGTTATGAGAATATCCGGTTTTCCTGTAACCAGAAGTCTACGGGAAGCGGGCCGGAGTTTTTCGCCCTCGCCTACAGCCTTGGCAATCCGATGGGTCCCTACACGCCGATTGACAATTCCAAGCGTGTTCTTACCCGCGTCAGCAACGACACCTACGGCGCCTTGCAGACATCTTACAGCAACTTTGTTCTCCCCGCGGAATTAGCGGATCAAGCTGATGTCTACCTCCGGGTCTATATGGTCGACAGCACGCTGAGCAACAGGAGCAACGGCAACACATCAATCAACGATATTGTTATCATCGGTGACGAACTCGGCGGTACCATTGTCACACCTCCTTTCGATGCTGAAACCCTCACCCTGCAGCCCGGCGCCAATGCGACATCCCTGAACTTTAACTGGTACAGCGACCGCAACGCCGTTAACAACATTTCCATCGTGAAGATTGCTGCAAAGTCCAATCCCTCAGACGTTATCACCGTCACCGGCACGGTGGGCGACGCTTCACCCGGAAAAAGCTGGCACAAAGCTTCGGTCACCGGACTGGCCCGTGACACCGAATACACCTACTGTGTCTCCAACGACGGCGTAGATTTCAGCAAGATGTATGACTTCAAGACCGGGGCAGACGGCGCTTTCCAGTTTGTTACCTTGGGCGACCCCCAACTGACCACCGGCAATCAGGACAGCGACAGCATCTGGCCCAATCCGGCCACAAGCACCAAGGACGGCTGGCAAAACACCTTGGACATGATCAGCCAATACGCTCCTCATGCAGCCTTCATCGCAGGTACAGGTGACCAGGTGGACGCTCAGTCCGGACTAACCGGCGCGAATCAAGCCACCACTGAAGCCGAATACGCCAATTACTTTGCACCGGTGCAGCTGCGCGGGCTGCCTGTCGCGCCTGCCGTGGGCAATCACGAGCTTAACGCCAGCGCGTGGCCGAACACAAGAACCGACAACTTCAACTATCACTATAACCCGCCCAACGTGAACACCACGAAGCCTGATTTTATGGGTAATTATTGGTACACCTACAATAACGCCCTGTATGTGGTACTCAATACAGCGCCATATCCCACCAACACGACACAGGTTGCCGAGCTGGTCTCCATTTACGACGCCGTTCTGGCCAGTGCCACCGCGGCCTGTCCCGATGCGAAGTGGCTGTTTGTTCAGCATCACAAATCGACAACGTCGCCTGCTTCTCATCAAAACGACGCGGATATAATGCTTTACGCGCCCGAGTTCGGCAAACTGATGGACAAATACAGCGTTGATTTCGTCCTGGCCGGGCACGACCATGTCTATTCTCGGAGCTGGTTCATCAAGGACAACAAAAAAGTGGACACGGTGGATTACAGTGTCCATACCGTCACAAATCCGGAAGGCGCCCTTTACTTCACCTTCACCACCGCCAGCGGCCTGAAATACTATGACTTCCCTGTGAGCAGACCTAACAACGGGCCGGAATGGATCCCCTCCATTTCGGGTATGTATACCGAGCGGTTATCCGGTCTGAACCTCATTTCCGGTAAGCCTTGGTACACCAATGTCGGTATCCAAATCAAAGCGCCACAGTTTACGACGGTTGATGTCACCGATGTCAGCGTAACCTTCAAGACTTACCGAACCGACACCATGGCCATCATTGACGAATATACCGTTCGCAAAATCGAGGAAAAGGTTCCCGTCGTTGTAAGCATCTCGGTCTCGGCAACAGTCATCAAACAGAACGGCAACACCAACACGCTGGTTGTTACGGCGACTGAGAAATTGTCCGACGGGACAACCAACATGATCACCCAATCGTTTATCATCAGCAACAACGCGAAAGGATCCTATAGGGTTGGCCCGTATACTGTGTATGTGGCCACTTACGGCAACACAAAAATTGACCAGTGCACTATCGTGAAATAACACGCTTCCCTTTCACAATCCGACAACTGCTGGTTAGCTACAAGCTGATGGGCCAAGAAACGCCGCCCCAGTCAAGGAGCGGCGTTTCAATTCTGAGATGATAATCATCTCACATAATTATCCTTTCCAGCCATATTTTCTTAGCATATCCTGAGTCAACGGGGCCGGTGATGAGCTTCTATCTTTTCTTGTAAATAACGATTGCTCAAAGATAGAACATCCGCGAAAGATGGAATATGGTTGATAAGGAGATAGACTTCAAAAGTCGTGCTCATCTTACAGCCCCTTTCCCCTGATAACCGATATGAAACCGAGGCATACCGTCATTATCATGCTTACAATCAATCCTAGAGCAAGAGCATAACTATAGTAGACAACAAATGTGTTCATCGCGCTCTGAGTTGCCGCCACTATGTTTGCGGGTATTATGGCTGTGGCAAGGGACAGCAAGACAGCGACAATTATCAGCGTGACCGCGCCGGAAGTCGCCCCTTTAACGTCCGCCCAACTCATATGCATGTGCGGACAGATAAAGATTGCAACCAACGCCACTATGACCGTCCACCCCGTCCGCAGGCTTGAAAGCGTGAACATATTGCTGAACGCGGCGCTTAGCGCACTCGGTATCATGCTTATGTCCCCTACATTGCCAAAGGCGGCGGGATAACTGAAACGCAGGAGCAGGAACAGGAGTCCCGCGCCAAAAAACATCGGCGCCGTACCGATAAAGAAATTGCCGATTTTCTGATAAAGGCTTCTGTCATCCCAGGAGTGGCGCACGTATCCAAGTGTTCCGTCTGCCTTACTTTTTATTGGCCTGAACAAGCATACTTCATTGATTTTATGTCTGAAGACTACTGCCGTGATGAAATGAGACAATTCGTGATAAGTAACCCCGACTGTTCCCAAAACACAATACCCGCTCCAACCGAAATTGCGTTGAATGTAGACTGAGTTTTTCCAGCCGACTATTTTGTAAAGCAAACCGAAAGCGTAGGTGACAGCGATGTATTCAGCTACGATGATTAAGATTGTGAAATTCATGATCGCTCCTCCTCGCGGTGACAGTTAATCATTTATGTTGAGGTCCAGTTTTCCCAGCGCAACTTGGCAATACGTTCATACTCCCTTACGTTGTTCGTCACAAGAAATCAAAGCCCCTCAGGATTGATTTGCAATATTCTTTGTTTGACTTGATCAGGAAGCAAAGGGCATCTCAGAAAAGCCCCGTTGCCAATACTGGTTACACTGCCAGGAATTGTGATTGACGCAAGGGAGCGGCAATCAATAAACGCGAACACGGCA
>WRHI01000111.1 GCA_009783315.1 Peptococcaceae bacterium | reverse complement strand
TGACACCTTAACATTTTCGGAAGGGTGCTGTATTTTGGGTGGCCGTTTTTGCTGTATTTTTGCTGGCCGTAGGTGCTGGATTTTTATTGGCCATTTTTGCTGTATTTTATTATACCGCTAACAGTTTGCTTCACCAACAGCGATTTTCTCTACCAGAACGCCCAGTCTAGTCTCCGAAAGTCCCTCATCAATACTTTTCAAAGATGGCGTTAAATCCATCTCTCTCATTCTAACTAACGGAAACCTTTGTGGGTTTTCGTTATGGGCATTCCCCGTATTTCTAATATCACATAAATAATCATACTTCCCACTACTTAGTATTTCCTTAATTCTTCCATCATCCATTAGGACTATGTTTTTTTTAATGCAATCCCCGCAATCATCTTTATCATAATTAATATTGATATTCTCTGAGATACCAATATGCTCTGTCATAATATTATTCCTCATTAACCTGATTGGCGATTTGGAATAGAGATCTGCTTCCAAAAAGTGCCCCACACATTCGTGAAAAAACATTCCTGCTGAAGCGCTATTCATAAAAATGTCCAGTTCTTCAATCGAACACGGTAATGAAAGCTTATCTTTCTTATACCAGCAAATCTCATTATTGATGATCTCTTCAAAGTTATATAAGACATCTTCATCAAGACTATCACTTACAACATAGTCGCTGGCAACAAGGGTATCCTTAATCGTATCAAAAATATTATAGGAAAGAATAATGTATGAGTCAAGTACTTTTTCTACACTTCCTTCAGAAATGATAATTTTTCTTAACCCAACTCGCTCTATGGCTGTTTGAATTTTCATTGATGCTTTTTTACATAATAAAAAATATTCCCTCATCTTCTCTATGATGGCGTCGCTAATGTCGTATCCAATAAAATTATATATATTGGCTCGGACCATCTTAATAACATCATTAGCCAAATTCATCTTTACTTCTAGTATACTAAGTAATGGCTCTATTTCTCCATTAATAATTCTCGTGCTATTTATCTCATGAAAATTTAAGCTGCTTTGAGAGGATGAATAGTTTTGCGATAGTATCCCATCACTGAAAACAGTTGTTTCTCTGGTAGATGAACAAAGAGAAACGCTACGAAATTTTCTGTAATTCACGTTGTATAGCACACTCCTCTACGCTTTTTTCAAGTACATTGGCCAAGCAATTTCCGCACGACCCATATAACTCACAATCACCACATTTTTCTCGTGTAGGAGAAGGAATGTTCATTAACGGTTCTATATTATTAAAAACCAGTATTTCCTTTAAGCTTTGCTCATTAACATTCCCCATTCTTATTTTAGGAGTTGCCGGACACATTGTAACATCTCCATTAGGCATTATATGTATGCCTCTATATCCAGCTCCACATTTATTCTGATACTCAATATCATCAGCCATTTCTTTTATTTTTCCTTCGTTTATGTCCATGCCAACAATAAATTCATCGGTCGTGTATTTCTTGTTCAATTCTTGTACTATTGATATGAACTCGCGGGATATCCCTGTTGAGATATCGTTCTCTTTCGCCCTTCCTTCGCTAGAAGTTAGTCCAATATTTACCCCAACGCATCCAATTTTTTCTGACAATAATATCACTTTTTCCAGGTCGATGTAATTGCCATCATTCATTGTGAAGGCAGTAACAACCGAAACCCCCCGCGAAGTTAATCTTTTGATATTGTCAACTGTCTTCTTAAAAGACCCTTTAATAAGTCTAATTTTCTCATGATTCTCCTCCATACCATCAATGCTTACTTGAACAGTGATATTTTTGGCTTCTTGAATTACTTGAAGTGTTTCTTCTGTAAGTCCATAAGCGTTGGTTGCAAGAGTTACCGATGAAATGTTCTTTAATAAAAATATCAGTAAATCGTTAATTCCCACCTTCAATAGTGGTTCTCCACCTGTTACAAATGCACCTTGTGCGCCAAGGTGAATTAGTTCATCAGCAATGCTGATAAACTTTTCTATTCCAATCTCATCACCTTTAGGAATCCCCGAAGAATTAAAACAATGCTGGCATTGAAACTGACAATGATTAGTAAGTTCAAAAGAAAAATAGAAAGGCGTCACTATTCGACTGCTGCCCCAGGTAAAAATAGCTTTCTCCTCTTTCTTCACTTTTTCAATCAAATTATGAAGATGCAGATGTTCGTCGATAAAACCAGCGATTAGCGTTATCAACTCTGGATCGCTAATCGCGTATTTCAATTTTAGCTCCTCAATTATCTGATATTTCGTCCTGCTACCATTACATAATAATATTACTTCTAACCCGCTCGGATTAATCTCATAGCTTTTTAGGTGATTATTAGAAGCATCAATAATTGTACCGCCTTTAAAATTCTCAACTATTCTAATATACTCGCTTATTCCAATGTATTTGTCATTTACCATCATTATTATACCTCCACATATGTGTGCAATGGCTAATCGGAATGATTAGCCATTGCGTTTGAAATTTTGTTAAACGGCCATTAATGGTGCAGTAAAACAAAACGTAGCGAGTCTTGCCTTAAATGGCGAAACTAAACACACAGCAATATGTGACTGCTTGGTTTTCGGTGCTACAAAATTCATTTTTCTCTGCTCCTCTCTTTGATTATATTGTAAGGTTCGTCCATTGGATATCCCCGCCTATGTGTGCACCCATATCGAGTATATCTGAACAACATTTAGTTTATCAGACAAAATACCCCTTGGATAGATGTAAAAAGTCACAATTTGCGTGACTCTGGTCACAATATATGTGACTTTAGTCACAGTATACCAGTGACTCTCTCGCAGTTACATCTGCAGTCACGTCTCCTCCTCCCACTTATCCATGCCGTTCTTGACAGCGTACACCGCCAGCTCTGTTCTGTCTTTGAACCCAAACTTCTTCAGGATTTTTGAAATATCGTTTTTGATTGTACCCACACCGCAATGCAGCTCCTCGGCAATTTCCTGATTGCTCTTGGCGTTCCCCGTCAGGGCCATTATTTTGGCATCTTTTTCAGTGAGGTTGTCAGGGGGGTTGACCGAGAAAATATTGGCGTTAACCTTCTTGAATACCCCCGCGCTAACGTTGCTCAGCCCGGCATACGTATTCTTAATAGCCCCTACGAGTTTCTCTATGTCAATATCCTCTTTCAGGATATAGCCGTCCGCGCCGCTTGAACATGCCGCCGCCACCGATCTTCTGTCGTCAAAGACCGTGACGAAGATAACCTTGGTTCCGGGCAGCTCTTTTTTGATTTTACGTGTTATGACGTCGCCTGTGCCGTTGGGCATCTGCAGGTCCATCAGCACCACATCCGGCTTTTCCCGCATACACAGGGCATAAGCTTCTTTTCCGTCAGCGGCGGCCCCGCAGACAAGGATCTCCCCGCTTTGTTCCGCTATCCTCTTAAGCCTGTCACGCATGAAGGCGGCGTCGTCCGCGATAAGAACCTTAATCATTTTAGACATCTCTTCCTTTCTGCTTTCTAATCGGTTTTCTCCCGCTCAGATACAGGAATAGAAACCATAACCGTAAACCCTTCTTCCTCGCCGGAACGAAACCGGATCTGTCCGCCAAGTCCGCTTACAGTCCTTTCCATACCCATCAGGCCCATGTGTTTGTGGATTTTCCCACACCCTCTCCCATCATCAAGCACATTGACTTGAACCCTATCAGCCAGGAACTTGACGACAACGTCAATGTGGCCGGCCCGGCCATGCCGGACAGCGTTCGTCACCGCTTCTTTGACAATATTACAGACCGCCTCCGCCACAAAGGCATGAGCCCTGTTCTCTTCTCCTACTACCGACAGTCCAACAGGGATGGACGCAAATCTCATTCTCCGGATCAAGGCGTCCAAGCGTTCCCCGATACCGGCGTTTCCGTCGTCATAACCTCTGATACAACCGCGGACATTCTTCAACAAATCCTTGGACAGCGACAGAATTTTCCCGGCTGTTTCGCGGCTCTGTTCCCCGGTCTGGTTTTCCACAGCCGCAACCATCTCTTCAGCCAGAGTCATCAGGCACACCAGATCATGCCCTATGGCGTCATGAAGCTGCTGGGTAAGCCTCGTTCGCTCCTTTTCCGCGGCAAGCTGTTCCGTCTCGGTCACATCCTGCGTCTGATTTCGGCGATGACGGAGCCGCCACACAATACCGGCTGATATGCCGGCTGACATGAGAACAATGGACACAGAACAGGCTAGAAGCGTAAGCGGCCAGGCGTTCCAATAAGACACAACAGTCCCTCCGTGTTTTCCTTCACTATGTAAACCACCCGCTTATGCCTGATAAAAAGAACCGTCACTTCTTCCGGCGACACTTCTCATGAATTGAGGACTGCGACAAACTGTTTGTTCATATACCGCAATTCTGGGAAATCATCCTCTACTATCCAAGAGATCCATATACCCATTATTGTATTCTCTTACAAAGAATATGTCAACATAATTATCATCAAAATTGTCTCTATAAACAGATATATTTGTCATTATGTCCGTTAAGATGGAATAGAGGTGTTTCATTCTTATGATTGATGCCCACGAACTGGAAAATACTTTGAGCAAACGAATCGTTCAGCTTCGCGTCGCGCGAGGTGTTTCCGCCCGGGACATGAGTCTTTCTATCGGGCAGGGCCCGGCCTACATCAATAATATTGAAAACAGAAGAACGATGCCCTCTATGCGTGGTTTCTTTTATATCTGCGAGTACTTGAAGATCTCGCCGCAAGACTTCTTTGATTTCGATTCCACTGATCATGCCAAGCTGAACGATATTATCCAAGATCTCAAGGAGCTCCCCCCCGAACAACTGGCCCATATTGCGGGCATCGTCAAAGGGTTGAGAAGATAGCCCTTTCAGCTTCGCTGATTCTTTGTCAACGGCGTCCGTCGATAATCCAAGGCGCTTTGAGCGGATCGCAAGTCACGGGCCTTTTTATATAGATAGAAGATATCTGTTGCGGCATTGGCCGTAAAGCAGCACATTATCTCTTTGTTATGCGCTTTTCTCATGATTGCCTTCGCCGACACATCAAAGGGCTGCCGCTCCTGCAACGCATCCATAAGGATATTCGTATCAAGCAGAACAATCATTTTGTCAATCTCTCCATACGCACATCGTCGATGTCAATATCATTGGGCAGGGTTCCGAACAATTGCTCAGCATCGGTGACTGTTTCCGGCACTCTCTTCAAGTACCATGGTTCCTTGTCAACCCGCACGATTTTAGCGGCAGGCTTACCGTACTTGGTAATAACGACATCTTCCGTTTCCGCCAAAGCAACATATTTACCAACGTTGATTTTAAGGTCAGATAATGCGACTTGCATAATGAGCAGCTCCTTTTTGGTTATTAACCGAGGTTAGGATTATAGTTCTATTATAGCAAACAGGTGCCGTTTTGACATTTGTTTTGGTGCTATAAAACAGGCCACCCCTTACGCGGCCTTCTCCAGCCTGTCCATATAAGAAGTGATCGTTCAGATGGTTTAAAAGGTGCTATTACGCACAATGTATTGACATTGCACGCAATATATGCTACCATATCTTTGCCGGGCAACAAAAGTAACAGCTAAGAAAGGTGGTTATCCCATGGCTGAAACAACAAATTTGAATATACGGATTGATAAAGAACTGAAAGAGCGAGCCGAAGTCTTTTTCAATGAATTGGGGTTGAACATGTCCTCGGCGTTTAATATTTTCGTGCGCCAATCTTTGAGGCAAGGAAAGATCCCTTTTGAGCTTTCAATCGTGGCTGACCCGTTTTATAGCTCTACAAACATGGCGATTTTACGCCAGTCTATTCAAGAAGCCAACGAGGGAAGATTCGTTACAAAAACGCTTGACGAATTACGGGCTATGGAAGAATGAAAATCAATTTCACGGAAACCGGGTGGTGCGATTATCTCTACTGGGAAGGGCAAGACAGAAAGACTTTGAAACGTATAAACAATTTGCTCGAGGACATTGAGCGCAACGGCCAAGATGGTATCGGAAAACCTGAGCCGTTACGCAATGATATGTCTGGGTGGTGGTCGCGTCGTATCGACGATAAGAATCGTTTAGTCTATCGACTTATAGGTAATGAAGCAGTAGAAATATCTCAATGCAAAGGGCATTATGGGGATAAATAACAGGGTTATGAAACAGAGTACTGCCCTTGCGCGGCCTTCTCCAGCCTGTCCATATAAGCGAGACCCATGTGCGTCCGCTCTCCGGTCTCCGCTAGGATCAGACCGGCTCGGTTTTGATCGCACGCCCGCAGCGCCGTAAACAATCCCGCCGCCGCTTCGCGCATGCCGTCGTCGTCGGGGAACACCCGGACAACCTCGATGGCGTCAAGAATCTGTGGGCTTAGCTTATCTGCCGTCCGCGCGAAACACAGGAGCGCCAGCGGCGTCTTTTTTTCGCGCACTGCCGAGACAATGGTCTCAACACGCTCATCCAAAGCACCGGAAATGATTCGGATGGGGGCCTGCGGCGCGTAGTGCCTGTATTTCATTCCCGGCGACCGGGGCAATGCTTCAGCCTTCCCAACCGCCTCCCCCAAAACCACCTCGCCCAAAAGCTCCCGCAAATCCTCCCATGACACGCCCCCCGGACGAAGCAGCACAGGCTTATCACCGCACAGATCCAAAACTGTAGACTCCAGCCCCACCTCGCAAGAACCCGCGTCAATGATGAAGGGAATTTTACCCGCCAGATCCTCCCACACATGATCCGCCTGGGTGGGGCTGGGTCTGCCGGAAACATTGGCACTGGGCGCGGCCACCGGACATTGCGCGCAGGTAATTAAAGCCCGGGCCACAGGATGCCCGGGCAGACGCACCGCCACCGTCTCTCCGCCGCCTGTAACCACAGCGGGAACCGACGGGCTTTTGGGCAGCACAAGGGTTAAGGGACCGGGCCAGAACCTTGCCGCGCACAGCGCCGCCTGTTCCGGCCAGCAAGCCACAACACCCCTGGCCTCTTCCGCCGAGGCCACATGCACAATAAGAGGATTGTCCGCCGGCCGGCCTTTCACCGCGAAAATCCGCTCGCAAGCCCCGGCGTCCCAAGCGTTGGCGCCCAACCCGTAAACCGTCTCCGTCGGAAACACCACAAGCTCACCCGCCCGCAGCAGCCTGCCACCCTCTTGCAGGATCTCCAGCCAGGCGGCTGGATCAGCGAAGACATCGATGTTGCATCGTGTTGTATCCATCATGTCCTTGTATCCATCACTTCTCCATTATTTTGATATCCGCTTCAAGAAAGGTTCTATAGCGTCTATCGTTATCTCATACCGCTTTAGGTAACTGCTATGGGTCTGCCCCTTCAGTATCGTGATCTCACTGTCCGGAATAGATGAGGCAATCTCCATTGACGCCGGCGTCGGCAAAACATCTCTCCGCCCCGCGAGCAACAACACCGGCGTTTTGATAGACGCCAGTTCTTCTTTGCTGATATCAGGTTCTTTGAGCATCAACAACAATTTTGGATCTTTCGTTGCTATAAAGCCTATTTTCACTATGGTTAGAAACCACTTCTTTAATTGCGATGGATGTGTATTCGCGCCACAGGCAATTAACCCAGACAGCAGGTCCGGATATTGAATCGTTAACAGAAGCCCCGTAATACCGCCGTCTGAAGCGCCAAGCAGCAAGGGTCTTGCCAGTTTCAATTCGGCAATAAACCCGGCAACATCTTCCATCATGTCATGGTAATGAAGCGTCTCCGTTTTGGCGCTTTTGCCATGACACCGCGTATCAAGGGAATAGACACTATACTCTTTGGAAAGGGCGGACGCCAGACCATTTAATTTGGTATGATCTTCACCATTGCCGTGCAGAAGCAGGACTGGTTTCCCCGCGCCTGATTTTTCATAATAGATATCAAGCCCATTTGCGTGAATGAACATGGCATCCTTTTCTCCGATTATTCGTGTTCGTTCTCATCCGAACTACGGAACCCGCATTAATCAGTGTCGCGCAAGCTTTCCACTTCCTCAAGGGTCAGACCGGTATCTTCGACAACCTCATCAATCGACCTGTTGCGTTTCAGCATATTTCTCGCAACGGTGATTAGTCCCTCAGCACGTCCCTCATCCCTTCCCTCAGCACGTCCCTCAGCACGTCCCTCAGCACGTCCCTCAGCACGTCCCTCAGCACGTCCCTCAGCACGTCCCTCATCCCTTCCCTCATCCCGCGCTGCGATAAGGTTGTGTTCCATATCCATGCGGAACATGCGGCGGGAACGGAAATGGGCCCTTTCGATTTCGTCTTTGCTGATTGTTTGAAGTAGGTCTTTAGCCATTTTAATTTCCCCCTTGACTGCTGTGAGTTTACTCAACAGTTCCCTGTATTTTGGGTTGGATCCATACGCAAAGAACACACTCCAGAGTTCTTCACCTGTCATGGTTGCTACCGGCTTCTTGATCACTTTGCTTAGCTTGGTTAATTCTACAAAAACAATTCCTACTGCGTCTGAGAGTTCCCATCCGTTCTCATCCCGAAAGCTGTACCTGCTGATGAAGTCTTCGCGCTTGGGAAATACGGTGTAGCCGCAGAGCGTCATCTGAAAGCTTCTTAGCAGCTTGTCGTAGCGAATGCTACGGCCTTCCTGTCCTGAGTGCAGATCACAGAGATGGTATATGGCCCTGCTTTTGGCAATCTTATGATTTGTGCGCAAACTGTCTCCGGTCATGGCTTCGGATTGCATTTCCACGTCTAGCTGGCTTCCGTCGTCAATGGTACAGTTGACATCGAATCGCTCTCGTTTTTCGTTTATGTCTGAAATAGGCAGCTCTACGTTTCGTACTTCGACCTTCACGATCGGAAACCGCAGATAACTTTCAACTACATCGCGCAGAATAGGTTTTGCATCCGGGTGGGTCAGCAGTGTTTTGAAGATTCCGTCTTCGTATGGCGGCAACAGCTCCGGGATAGTAATGTCATTGTAAGGCATCAAGGTTTTCCTCGCATCCATTTTTGTCTTCAGTATAGCACAGATTCGCAGGCAGTTCTATTCTTGCTGTATTTAGGGTGCATATTTAAAAAGTGCATGAACTGACGATAAGGATAAGCAGAGCTTTCTGCCGCGGTGTTTTCCCGCAACTCAATTGTGAGTTGGAGGCAGATACCGCGCTGGCCAGTAACAGTGCCACGTCAGGGGTTGGGGAGCGGCAGACTCCAAAAGCCCGCGTATTTTTTTCGCCTTTCGGGGGCTGCGTCGGGCAGTGAGGCGCTTGGATTCTGCCGGTCCC
>WRHI01000110.1 GCA_009783315.1 Peptococcaceae bacterium | reverse complement strand
TTATCTTAATATTGGTGTCACAATCAATGAAAAAGATAGCCATGCTGAGAAATGGATTCCCATTATCAGAATTGGCATAGGGTTAGGATTATTTGAATCGCTCCTTGGAGAACTTATGTGGCAAGATAATGACACTGTGCTGCTATATCAGAAGAATAAGAGAGACTATTGGGAAATTGACACAGAAAAAGACACAGTTGTCTTTCATTATCCTCGCGCAGAAAAAGGCGATCCACACGGTCAATACGATTATGCAAAAATGTATATTGATGGATGGCTTGTTGCGCAAGATTTTGATATGGCAGTTCAGTGGCTTAAAAAATCAGCGGCACAGGGATTTGGCCGTGCAGTAAAACTTCTCAATAGAATTCAGGCAGGAGAAGACATTCAGGCAGATCCAATAAACAGCAGCTTGAAATAGTTATCATCGGACGAAGCGTACAAGAACCTTTTATGGAAGAGTAAACAATAGAAACGCCATAATCCATCTTGTTTCTCTCACCTAAGTAACTTTCCCGAATCACAGATCACGAACCTCGAACAAGCGGCGTCCCAGTTCATAGAGGTCATTCCCATGGCAATCCACAGCCACAACCGCGGGGAAATCCTCTATACAGAGGCGGTGCACCGCTTCGGGGCCAAGTTCAGGATAAGCGACAACTTCCGCGCTGACAATTTTTTGGGCCAGCAGCGCCCCGGTTCCGCCCACCGCCGCAAAATAGACAGCCTGATGAGTTCGTATGGCTTCAACAACCTCCGGCCTTCGCTGACCCTTCCCGATCATAGCCGCCAGACCGGCTTGAAGCAGGGCAGGGGTATAGACGTCCATACGCCCGCTTGTCGTCGGACCCGCCGACCCAATAATCCTTTGGCTCCCTGCCGGCGTTATACCCGCCGGTGTCGGACCGGTGTAGTATATAACCTGCCCGTGGGGATCAAAAGGCAGCGTGTCGCCGCGCTCAAGGGCGGCGGCTATCTTTTGATGGGCGGCGTCACGCGCCGTATAAACGCTTCCGTTGAGCAACACTTTGTCACCGGCGCGCAACGGGGCCAAATCAACCGGATCCGGCGGCAGCGCCATTCGGACAGACATGCCGGTCACCCCCTAATCGTTGGTCCGCTTGTTCGATATTCGATGTTCGATGTTCGATTGAGACTCATCCTAACCTCGGTTATTGGGCGCTGACCGCCGCGGCTCAAAGAATAAGTGTTCTGTGGCGGGCAGCGTGACAGTTGATATTCACAGCCACAGGCAGCATGGCGATATGGGTTGGGAAGACTTCCAAATGCACCGCCAACGCCGTTACAATCCCTCCATAACCGGCTGGCCCGATACCCAGTCTGTTGACACGGCTCAGGAGCTCATTTTCAATTTCTGCCAGACGCGGCTCAGGGTGCGCCTGTCCCACATCGCGCAAAAGCGCCTTTTTGGCCAGAAGGCAAGCTTTTTCCATGGTTCCCCCCACACCAACACCAATAATAACGGGCGGGCAGGGGTTGCCGCCGGCTTTGTTGACAGTCTCAACCACAAATTCCAAAACCCCCTCAATCCCGTCAGAGGGACTGAGCATTTTCAGAGCGCTCATGTTTTCGCTGCCGGCGCCTTTCGGCGCTATGGTGATTTTGAGGGCGGACCCACCGCATACAGTCATGTGGATAACAGCGGGGGTGTTATCCCCGGTGTTGCGGCGCAAGAAAGGATCATCAACCACGGACTGTCGAAGGAAACCTTGATGATAGCCGCGCCGAACTCCTTCGTGTAAGGCTTCCTCAAGCTCGCCGCCTTCTACGACAACATCTTGACCGATTTCCACAAAGAAAACAGCCAGACCCGTATCCTGACATATGGGCAAGCCTTCTCGACGCGCAATATCAGCGTTCTCAAGAATCTGTTCCAACGCGTTGCGCCCCAACGCCGACGTTTCCTTAGCAAAAGCGTCTCGCAGAGCGCGGACGACGTCATCACCCAAACAGCAATTGGCTTCAATACAAAGATCCGCAACCCCTTGGACAATGGCGTCAACATGAATAGAATTCATTTGCTCTCCTCCTCATCCTATTCTCGGGCAAACAGGTCATCCGAGATTAGGATCTCTGCCCACTGTCAATAAAGCTCCTGATACCTCTTGTAAGACTCCAAAACTTTCCGCACGTAGTCCCGCGTCTCTTGAAAGGGAATATCCCCGACAGTAAAAGCGCCTTTTTTCCTCGCGACCCAGCTGTCCACGCGGCCGCTTCCGGCGTTATAAGCCGCCAAGGATAAAACCAAGTCCCCGTCATATTTTTTCATCAGGGAGGCGAGATAAGCCGTGCCGTAACGAATATTATTTTCCGGCTGCATGAGCGAAGATTTCGTGCTGGTTTCCCCCATTTTCTTCGCGACTTCCTCCGCCGTCGCCGGCATAAGCTGCATAAGTCCGCAAGCCCCTTTTGTAGAAACAGCATTCGGCTGAAACCGACTTTCTTCCCGAATAACAGCGGCAACGAAGAGGGGATCCAATCCGTTAGCCTCGGCGTACTTCTTGATATAATCACTATAGGAGAAAGGATATCCTAGCTTGCTGATATTGAGCTTGCTGACATTGAATGTAACAAAAAAATAGCCGACAACACATATCACCAAACAAACCAGGAAAAACTTCACAACCCAGGACAGCCCAGACTTGCGGCGCCGAGAACCGCGCCAATAGGATAAACCCCCTCTGCGGGCTATCGCGTATGAATTTTTGCCTCTCTTCAAACAATCACCCCTACTTGATGTTCGTGATTCGTTGTTCGATATTCGAAAACCGGTATACATGTTTAGTCCATCAACTTTAGTCCATCAACCCGCGAATCATCAATTGTTACTGAGGAACCGCTCAGTTCGGTTCTTCTGTCTCCAATCTCGAGCACAGTTTTTCTAACTGCCTAACAGTATCCTCCCAGGAACCGGAATTATCAATCACCACATCGGCACGTTCGGCTTTTTCTTCCAACGGAATCTGCGCGGCCAGGCGGCGCCGCACATCGTCCATATCCATACCCCTGTGCTCCCGCAACCGGTCCAAACGCTGATCAAGGGACGCGTAGACCACCCATATCTCATCAATGCGGCGGCTTTGCCCCCATTGGGATTCAAAAAACAGCGGAATGTCAAAGCAGAAGAACCGGCTGGATCCGACATCATTCAGCCAGCGATCCAGATACATATCAACCATCGGATGTATGAAGGTTTCCCAGGCCCGGCGCGCTTGCGCATCGACAAATATAATCTCAGCCAGTTTTTTCGTATCAAGCAGGGTGTGATCTCTAACCAAACCATCACCCCATAATTCCTTTGCCCTGCTGACAGCTTCCGGTGTCTTAAGAATCTCATGCACCGCGGCGTCGGCGTCAAAAACGCGGACGCCGTTCTGAGCCAGCCAAGAGGCCACAGAGGACTTGCCACTGCCGATGCCGCCTGTCAGAACGATATATTTTCTCTGTTCTTCGCCCACGGGGGTCACTCCTGACATTTTGGACAATAGCAAGAGGAACGTCCGGCAATTTTCTCGCTTGTCAGTTTCGTTTTGCAGACAATACAGGCTTTTCCGTTTCGCCCATAGACTTTTAGGCTTTTTTTGTATTTTCCCGCCTTGCCGTAAGCATCACGAAAATCGCGGAATGTGGTTCCCTGGGAGGCGATACTTTCTGCCAGGATTTCCCGCATGGCTTGATGGATCAGGATGATTTCCGACGCCTTTAGGTCTTTTACAGGCCGGCTCGGCCGGACTCCGGCAGCAAAGAGAACCTCGTCGGCGTAGATGTTGCCTAGGCCCGCCACCACTTCCTGATCAAGAAGAGCGGCTTTGATAGACGCTGTTTTGTGGCGATCAGCCAACCGTAACCCCAGCACATCAAATTCGAAGTTCTCGTCAAGAGGTTCGGGCCCCAATTTCTCTAATAACTGTGGGACATCGAGGGTTTTAACAATCTGGATGCGCCCAAACTTGCGGGTATCATTAAAGTGCATCTCACCATCTGTAAAATAGAAGACCACATGAGTGTGCTTGGTAATTTCGGCGCCGTCCCGGGGACCGGCGTGAAATATCAATTGTCCTGTCATGCGCAGATGGATAACCAGCGTAAGCCCTTTGCTCAGATCCAGCAACAGATATTTGCCCCTGCGCGTGATGTTGATGACAAAACGTCCTGTCAGAAGCGCTTTGGAAAGAAGGATGCCGGCGTCGGTTGGGTTGGTGTCAACCAGGGCCGGGTCGGCGACAGCCGGATCGTCAGTCGGGCCGACATCGACCGGGTCGGTGACTGCCGGATCGTCAGTCGGGCCGGCATCGACCGGGTCGGCGACAATCAGGTCATCAGCCGGGTCGGCGACAATCAGGTCATCAGCCGGGTCCACATCTGTTGGGGCGGCTTCGGCCAGATCATTGAAAGCAGCGGCCACATCGGACGATATGGTGACGGCTGCCGGCCAATAGATGGCCATATCGACAATCTCTTTATTTAAGATGTGTGTTTTCAGGCTGCGGCAGATTGTTTCGACTTCAGGCAGTTCAGGCATAACGATAGTCCTCCATTTCATACCAATTGTTGCCGACGGAACAGTCGACCACGAGGGGAACCAATAAACGGCAGACGTTTTCCATTGTGTGTTTGACCATGCCGGCCAAAGCGGGCAGGGCGTCCGGCGCCGCCTCAAAGAGCAGTTCGTCGTGAACCTGCAGCAACATGGCGGCTTCCAAGGGTTCCATCTGCTCTTGGACGCGCAGCATGGCCAGTTTCATGATATCGGCCGCCGTGCCTTGGATGGGCGTGTTTTTGGCGATACGCTCACCGAACTGGCGTATGGTCCGGTTGGGGTGCTTAAGTTCGGGAATTCGCCGCAGCCGGTTAAACAGCGTGCGGACTTCTCCCGCTTCTTTGGCGGCCCAGACAGCTTCCTCCAAGTAACGTTTGACGCCAAGATAGCGCCGGAAATATTGTTCCGTGTATTTCTTCGCGTCGCCGCGGGGGATACCCAGATCCCGGGCCAGCCCGAAGTCGGTGAGTCCATACATAAGGCCGAAGTTCACAGCTTTGGCTTGGCGGCGCATATCCTCTGTGACCTCCGCCAGGGAAATCTCAAAAATCTCGGAAGCCGTGCGGGCGTGGACATCTTCGGCTTCTTGGAAGGATTGGCACAACAGTTCGTCTTCAGAATAGTGGGCGAGGATGCGCAATTCGATCTGGGAATAGTCAGCGGAAAAAAGCTTCCAGCCGGGCCGGCTGGGCATGAAGGCCCGGCGCAGACGGCGACCGACTTCTAGGCGGATGGGAATGTTTTGCAGATTGGGCTCGACACTGGATAGGCGCCCGGTGGCCGTTGCGGTTTGCTGAAAAGTGGTATGGATTTTGCCGTCGCTGATTTGAGCTTTAAGTCCGTTAACATAAGTTGAGTTAAGTTTACCCAGCTGACGATAGAGCAGGATTTTATCGATAATTGGGTGCAGCGGCCTTAATTCATCCAAGGTTTCGGCATCTGTGGAGTAGCCGGTTTTGGTTTTTTTTATGGGGGGGAGACCAAGAGTTTCAAAGAGGATCTTCCCCAGCTGTTGGGTAGAGTTGATATTAAATGTGGCCGTGGCCAAGGTATAGATTTCTTTTTCCAACTCATCCAGCTGCCGAACAATCGCGACGCCCATTTCCGCCAGATGAGCCGAATCCACGGCAATACCGCAGCGCTCAATAATGCCTAGAACGGAAGCAAGAGGCTGCTCGATGGTGTCAAGCAAGGGCAGGAGCCCCAGGTCTGACAAACGGGCACGAAACCTTGGCGCCACTGCCTGCATGAGAGCGGCTTCCGCGCCGGGGTCAGGGCCGAACAATCCGCCTTCGCCACCCAGTGCGCTAACGATACCTGGGGAGGCACCGCCTGGGGCGCCGGACGCGTCTGACACGTCGGGTGTCCCGCCTGATTCTTCCAGCAAAATGTCGGCAGGGCGGTAACCGCCCAGATTGGCGTTGATCAGGTACGCCGCCAAACTCAAGTCCATCACCACACCTTGGAGTTCCCAGCCTTCGTTGCCCAGGATGTAGGCCAGCGTCTTGCTGTCCGTTACAATTTTGGCTATGGACGCGTCACTGAAGATCCGGCGCAATGCCTCCAGATCTTCCTTGCCACATTGTCTCCGCTCCACGGTCACACACCAGTCATCGCCGGCGACACCTATCTGTGACCAGACGCCTCTGTGCGCAGACTCACCGTCAAAACGATAACTGAAAGCCAGAGAACTCCCCTGAGGCCGCGCCGCCAGCAAACCGAACCCTTCCTCGGCGGATACCGGGCGGGATTCATGTCTGGGACAGAGGGGGAGACCAGAGACTTCATCAACGGACAAGGGAGAAACTGGGGCTTCATCGCCAAAGACGTCAATTTCTTCGGATACGAGTGGTGGCGCCTCATGAGAGGAATCGGCGCCGGTCAGATCAGGTTTGAAGGTTTTGAGATAGACCTTCTGCACCATGTTAAGGCTGAATCTTTTAAACACAGCCATGGCTTTGTGGGCATCCGGCTGCCGACAGACTAAATGATCCAAGGCGTGTTCCATGGGCACATCGCAGATAACAGTGGCCAGTTTTTTGCTTAGGCGGGCCAGGTCGGCATGCTCTTGCAGGGAAGCGGAGAGTTTCTTGCCACTGACTTCAGCGGCGTGGTCCAGAACATTTTCCAAGGTGCTGTATTGCCAGAGGAGCTTGAGGGCCGTTTTCTCGCCCACGCCGGGCACCCCGGGTATGTTATCGGACGAGTCGCCCATAAGTCCTTTTAGGTCGGGTATCTGTCCAGGCAAAAGCTGGTATGCTTCATAGAGGCGGGCCTCGTCAAATTCATCAATTTCGGAAATCCCTTTGCGCGTAAGACAGACGGTTATTTGCGGGCAAATCAGTTGGAAGATATCCTTATCCCCTGTGTAGATTTCCACATCGAGCTCTTCCTCAGCGGCTTGGGTGGAAACACAGGCTATAATGTCATCGGCCTCATATCCCTCCAGTTCCATAAAAGGGACGCTGAGTTCCCGCAAAATCTCTTTGGCAAAGCCAAACTGAGGACGCAGCAGCTCCGGCGTCTCCTTGCGTTGGGCTTTGTAGTCGGGGTAAAGTTCGATACGGACATGGGCTTTTGTCTTGTCAAAAGCCACGAGCCAATAATCAGGCTTACGTTCCGAATACAGCTTGAAAAGCATCGACAAAAAACCGTGCACCGCGTTGGTAGGCTGACCCTGGGCTGATGTGAAGGGCGGCAACGCGTAGAAAGCACGGTTCATCAAACTGTTACCGTCCAAAATGATCATTTTTGGCATGGAATCCCCCTGTTCAGTGGTTCATGGGTTCGAATTCCTGGTTGCTGTCAGTCAATCATACCACATTTGAGTTTCTATAACAAAAATTTCTGTGAAATGGTTAGTTCAATGGGGTGCATATTTAAAAAGTGCATGAACTGACGATATGGATAAGCAGAGCTTTCTGCCGCGGTGTTTTCCCGCAACTCAATGGTGAGTTGGAGGCAGATACCGCGCTGGCCAGTAACAGTGCCACGTCAGGGGTTGGGGAGCGGGAGAATCCAAGCGCCTCTCTGCCTGACGCAACCTCAAAAGGCGAAAAAAATTCGCGGGCTTTTGGAGTCTCCCGCTCACCAAACCCTGACGTGGCACTGTTACGAGCCCACATAATATCCATCTCCTTTCGCCATTCGGTTGCGGGAGAACCCCGCAGTAGATATTTCTATTTATTTTTTTGTCGCTTCCTGCACTTTTTAAAATATGCACCCCATCTAATATTACAGGCATGCCCTCTTGTGGAACGCCCTTGCCTGTTTCCGAATTAGGGAATCCATCCATAACATCCTTGCCATGATGATAAAATAAATTGAAGCATTCTTCATCAAGGTCATCTAGGGCAAGAAATTGCTGGTAATGATCGAGCATTAGGGCCATCAGCGAAGATAAAATCAGGTTCCTTGGCTTGGTTCCCTACCTTGGGCACATCCACTCTTTCCAGCTTTCCCCCCAAAGTGTTTTCTAATTGGACGGCGGCTTCCGCTTCATGCATAGCAATGGCGTTCCAGATCGTCCGGAATAATAGCAAACATCGCTCTTGTTGTTCCATCACTATTTACAAATTCAACCTCGTATGCCTCATTAGGTATTGTAAAAGCCATAACAATTGTACCAATATCGCCCCTCGTAATTCCTTCATCCGGAAAATCTTTTAGCGTCTTAACTGTTTCTAATTCTTTAAATTTCACGTTGAACACCCCTTAATCCTTCACAAATAGTGTTGTCATTCTTGGAGTATCAGATCCAGGCTCAAGAATCCATCCTGTACGCACATTTGCTGTATTCCCGTTCGGACCGGTTATTGGAATATCGACCGTAAATCTCTGGCCATATTGATCCGCCTTTCCAAGAACTGCTTCACAACTTGGCAACTTGCTTTGAATCTGCTCTATTAGCTGTCCGAAATTTAACTGATTGTATCCTAGTGCGTTTTCGAAAACCCTTGCCTTATCTGCACCTCCGGACAAATTGTTTGGATTTAGCGCATAGTCAGTTACTTTCCGAGAATCAACAGTTACTTTTTCAACATTTGGCAACGTATTTTCCGCACACCCAACCTGAGCGATATCATCTATCTTACCCGCACCCGCAAGCCTCTTCTTCGCCAAAACCTCATCCATATTCCGGATCACAGTCACCCGTCGTTTCAGATTGTTGACTTCTTGGGCCGTCATCAAGACTG
Organism: Peptococcaceae bacterium; assembly: GCA_009783315.1. Classification (GTDB taxonomy): domain Bacteria; phylum Bacillota; class Desulfitobacteriia; order Desulfitobacteriales; family Syntrophobotulaceae; genus WRJI01. The sequence continues at coordinate 611 of WRHI01000110.1, read as the reverse complement.
TCTCGCCGTTTCTCAGTCTCTTATAAAACTTCGCCCCTTTACCTGCCTTGCCCAACGCCGCAAGGGGATCGACAACCATTCCCCCCACCACTGCGGTCACGGCCATTATGCCGTTCTCGTCGTATTCTCGCGCCATGCTGTCTTCGATCCCAGCTGCTATATTATGCCCTGCCCGTCCGGGATCGTCAAGAAACGTTATCATGCCGTCGATGCCGTCCACGGTTTTGTCGGCTTGTTCATCGGCCCATGCCGGCACGTTGTCCATGTTGTCCGTCCAGGCCGCCCAGTTCGCGGCGCCCAGCATCCCGAGTGTTTTGATCCCTCCCCACAGGAGTTCCCCGGCGCCTACGATACCGTCCACCACTGTCTTTTCGAATGTTTCCGCGTTGTAGTTGCTTCCGTATATGATTTCTTCTTCCTCAAGCTGCTTTATAAAGTCCGCGTCCACATGTGTGCTATAGAATCCGAGGGTTCTGTCGGCGATTTCAGCGTCGAATTTGTCGAAGGGATCAAAGTGGTTGTTTTTGATTTCTTCCAGTTCGTGGAGCAGGTTTTCGAGCTTGTTGTAAAGGATTAGGCATCGTTGGGTGATTTCGTTGATCGCGGCTATG
>WRHI01000109.1 GCA_009783315.1 Peptococcaceae bacterium | reverse complement strand
AGAATTTAGCCGATGACACAATGGCTTCATATCATGAAGTCCCTTATTTATCAGAGGATAGCCTTCACCATTGTCCGTTGTCCATCCTACCATCTTGTGTTCCTCATTGTCCATTGTCCATTGTCCATTGTCCATTGTCCCCACCGCCCCCTCCTGCCCCTCCGGATTCACCATTAATATTGACACCTGCATAATACTGCAGTATGCTTATCCCTAGATGGTTTGACACATGCGGACAAACTTCATCATGGAGGCTGCTATGAAATATGAAGATCCACTAGGCATAGGCTTTTATATACCCAAAAGAATTCTTTTGATATTAGCAGGCCTTATTTGGTGTTTTGCAGGATACAATGTTTTGCGGGTCGGGCTGTTATCGTCTGACGAAGAGTGGCATATCAGTGGCATTGTTATCGCGGGAGTCGTCTTTGTTTTGTTTTTATTAATGTTTATACATATTGTCCGCAAAAATAGAGTGCGCATAATGGCCTTCCAGGCTGACAGAGTCGGGATCTTCAATGCCTTGACCGGTAAAGGATACTTTATGATGGTAGGCATGATGACTTTGGGCCTCTGGCTGCGCTACGCCGAAATTATGCCGATGAGTTGGCTTCGTATCTTCTATACAGGGCTTGGAGCCGCGTTGACAGCAGCAGGACTGTTGTTCCTAGTCGAATATATCAGATCCGCCTTTGGCGCGAAAAGCAAGAAAAATGGGGAGGAGAAAAATGGAGAGGAGAAAAAGACCACGGACTGACAGGAACATCATACTTAGTAAGGAAGGTAGCGCCAAATGAAAATCTTTATCAATCCGGGACACGGGCAGAAAAGCAACGGGGTGTATGACCCAGGGGCCGTGGGGGCCACGGGGCTCCAAGAAGCGAAGGTGACGCTGGCTATTGGGAATTTGCTTAGTTTAAAACTGCAAAGCGTGGGGATTGGGACACGGGTGTATCAGCATGGAGATCTGTCGGCCATATGTAATCAAGAAAACGCTTGGGGTGGGGATTATTTTATCAGCATTCACTGTAATGCCCACAATGACCGCGCTGCCAACGGTTTGGAAACTTGGTACTATCAAGGAAGTACAAGGGGGCAGGCTCTGGCTCGGAGTGTTCAGACGCAACTCGTGAAAACGTTGGGACGCGCTGACCGTGGGGTAAAGTCTACAACCTCCCTGTATGTGCTAAAAAACACACGGGTGCCGTCGGTCTTGCCGGAAATCGGTTTTATCAGCAACCTGGCCGAAGAAGCTCTGATGAAAACAGTTAAGTGGCAGGAAGACGCGTCTGAAGCGCTAGCTGTGGGCATTTGCGCCTATGTGGGGATTCCTTACCCCGCGAAGGCGCCGGAGCCCCTCGGAGACGGAGACTGTCCCTATAGTGAACCCGCTGGCATTGTCATAAAAAACAACACCGGCGACGGTGTCAGATGGGTACAGTGGCAGCTTAACGCCAGAGGGGCAAATCTTGATGTTGACGGAGTCTTTGGCGCAATGACGGAAATTGCGGTCATGGCTTTCCAACGGGAAGCAGGACTGGTGGCTGATGGCGTCGTGGGGCCGCTGACCAGGGCTGCGCTGCTGGCGAAGCCGGAGGAAAAGGAAGCCGAAGAACCGAAAATCCTGTACAGGGTACTGCAGCAGCGGGGGGCTTTTACCAGCCGGGAAGAGGCTGAAGCTTTGCAGGAACAGCTTATAGCTGAAGGCTATCCAGTGATGATAATCAGCGACAGTCAATGAATGAGGTGTTCATTGGATGCTAGCCCTTCGTCGGATTTGCGCACCCGCCCGGAGCACACCTGTTATCAAAAAGGGTCCGCCCCATACGACTACGACAATCCACTTGACAGAATTTTTTAAGATAAAATTGCGCTCATACGCCCCGGCAATAATCGGCTTTGAAACTTTCACCAGTCCATCATCGGTGACGATACGGATATTTCCAGCATGAACCCACTGTTTCTGGTTCTTCAGATCCAGCCATTCCGCTCTCTCAACCTGCTCCAGGGCTTCAACAAGTTCTTTCAAGTCCCCCAATCCCATATAGGGATGATAATAGGAGGAGAGATATGCGGAAGGATACTGCCGGTTAATCTGAATGGTTTGCCGAATCGATTCCAGAGATTGCCGCTCGTTGTGATCTTCAATATATCCCAATGTCTCTGGACACAGTGTCATTCCGTGAAAAAAGGCCGGCTGTGACTCCATCAGAGAAACCCCTGTTTGCAAGTATGTCGTGTCCGTCAATTGGACTCGACCAAAGTAATGGCTAAAATGCTTGGAAACAACTTCATATCCCTGGGCGGACATAGTATAGTGAGGAGCCTCAAAACCCACCGGATATATCTTATGGGTGACAAGTTCCTGCACTCCCATGACGATAGCGTTTTCTATATATTCTCGTTCAAAGGCCTTCCAATCCGATAATCGCGCTTGGTATGCCGCTTCACTGCTATAGTCTGCTCTTGTTGGCGCTTTGGCTGTTCTGTCCTGGTAAATTGGCCGGTCGTTTTCCACATCCCAAAACTCAGAACCTTCTCCTGTTTCGTCAGATCTGTACTGGTGCCGGTAACCGTGCATGATAATGCTCGCGCCATGAGCCTGCATATATTGCAAGGTTTCAACCAGTTTTGGCGCTTGATCATAGTGTATTTCTTTATTGCCGCTGATATAAGTGGGAATGACGGCAACTAAATACGGTATTTTTTTTTCGGCCAGATATTCTGCTATTTCACGCAAACAGCTTGGATCGGCATTGGGGTGAACATCTTCCAAGCGCAGATAACGTGTGATTTTCGGTTGATGAGGATTGCCGAAAAAGTCACTTAACCCTTGTGTAAGAGTTTTGGTCATGATTCCCATGCTGCTGCTGCAGACAAACCTATTGCCTTTTTGGACTATGACAGGAATCTGCCCATTGGTTCTTGTCGTTGCCGAGGCTAAAATTTTCACCGCCGCGTCTGTGCGTACCTCAAGTCTACCGATATACCATTCTTCAGGGGCAGCTTCCTCTATCGCCTGAGGCAGATACCGCACCGCCGTTATGACCTCATTGTTGGATGAATGAACAAAAGAAAATTGGCTGCCAAGCTGAGAAAAATTCTGGCCTATAGCGAACACAGGCCCTGAATATTTGTCTAGCGCCTCAATGAACCTCACGGGCAAGGGCCTCTCCACACAACATAAATAGACAATATTAGAGAACGTGTTCAGATTCCCAACATCGAATGTTTCGGCGTCAGCGACAGTGATGTCGCTGGTAAACTGACCAACGATTAAATCAAGGAAGTTCACTTGATAGAATTGACTTTCATCTTGCAAGGTGTAAAGAATTAAGGTTCTAGCTGGATCGCTTGCGGAATCCGCACGCAACATCGGCGCAGGAACCGTGATACCCATGAGAACGGATACAAACAGGAAGATGATAGCCTTTAGCCTTTTTTTCATGACAAACATCCTCATCTAATCTCCTTTGCTTAACGCCCATTGTTATACATGGTTTTCATCGTATTGTCGGCACAATATACTTGTGACGGGAATGCCAAGGCATATTAGCTGTTTCTTTTAAATACAGGCCCATAATCATTAAGATATCAGCCTCTTCTCTTCTGAGCAGTTGTTTATAATTGAAGGCAATGATAACCTGCTCATAATTGATACGGCTTTGTTTATACAAATCCATAATCAGGGAATGGGTGTGGGTATAAGCATCATGGTACATGATGCTTAACGCGTTGAGAATGCCTTCTTCTGAAATGAAAACGGGTGTCACTTCAATACGGTATGTTTGCCGCAGAACTTCCTGGGCATGTTCTGAACTGTTGTAGCAAAAAGCCACTACGAAGCCTTTGAGCGTTTTAAGTAACGGCACAATCAGAAGCTCGCGCAGCAGGCTTTCGCGAAACATATGAGCATATTGCGATAGATTATAGTGGTGAAGGGCTGATTCTTGGACAAACGGGATCAATTCGACACGCGCCAAAGCTTCCGACAATAAATCCTCGGTTATGATCCTATTTTCCACGAGATAGGCACCCAGTTTTTCGCCGCGGGTTTTTGATTCTGACAAAGCGCGTCGCAGTTGTTTTACCGTTATACTGCCTTTTTCCAAGAGGACATCGCCTAGCTTTCTATGGTAACGCCTCAAAGTATCCTTGCCTAAAAAACTGTGATCTGTTTTGGCCCAAACCAGCTTCTTTTTTCCTTGCGCTTTGGAAGTATCCCTGGTCACAAGGTTTTTTCGCGAGGGGGTTTTGGAGTTGCCAACAATATTCTGTTTATGGGCTTTGATGGTTGCCACAGTGTTGATAAGGTTTCCCCAGACCGTGCGCACGGAAACAATTGGCGGGAACAAACACGCTAGAAACATGCTGCGCGTGCCATATACATTGAAGATGGCAATACCTTTGGATATTTGATTTTTCAGCATGATAACAAGAACAGCCAAGCTCAAATACCAGCTGAGGCTGTATTGGGGATAGATCGGAAACAAGGTGGGATAAAAAAGCGATACCACAAAATATATCACCACCAGATAACCGACGAAAGAAAACAGATTGCTCACTTTCGGCTTCAGATCTTTGTACATTGAATAGCGGCCAACAAAGCCCATTGGTTTGCTTTTCAGATTGCTTGTATGGGTGTATTTCAGGGTGCCTGTGTACTTGTTTTTTAAAATGTTTGCCAAGCTGAAAGACCGCATAGTAATGCCGAGAACCCAGCGGCTTTTCTGCTTCACGGCAGTTTTAAAAGTGTTAGGAAAGAGCGAACGGGTAGCAATAAATTCCATCACCAGTTTGTTGTTCTCGGCAATTCGCGGGACACGTTCAAAAACATAGTAAGTATGAATGTTCCGCTCAAAAAAAGATAAGGATAAGAGGTAATCCTCTGTGAGACTGTCTTTGCTCAACACGTCTTGATTACCAAAGTATCGCATAGCCTGGCGAGAGATGACAAACCCTGTGCCCGCTGAAGGAACCAAGGCTCCCAAATTTCGTCTGTTTCTCATGGTGATAAAATGGTTTTCGGCAAACTCGTCGGCATACGTTGCCGTGGTCAGATTTCGAGAAAAATTTCTCAAAGTTGGTTTTTCAATTATGGGAAAGACGGGAAATTGCATGACCTGGTGAAAGGCGAGCAAATAACTGGTGACCTTAAATTCCAGTGGATGAACAACGTCTTCAGAGTCGTGAATGGTCATCGAGGCAAAAAGCCAATTCCTTCGTTGTTCGAAAAGTTTGATCCGTTCGATAACGTGGTTAATGTTTTGTGCTTTAGAAGTAGGGCCGGGTTTGCAATTGACAATAACATGCACGTTGGCGTGTTTTCGTTCTAAGTTTTTGGCAATTAGCAGAGTATCCTCATCATTGGGATAAACGCCCAAAAAAATATGATACATTGACAGAGGATATTGGGCGGAAACGAGGATGTTTTCGATAACATCTTCCAAGACATTTTCTTCTCGCCAGGCCGCGATAACGATCGCCAGCAATTTAGGCGGAACAGAATCCAGCTTGTGCATTTCCAAGTACTTGCGCGTTTGACGACGAAAACGCCTCAACAAACAAATGATATCCCACAGAAAATCATCTATCCCAAAAGCTAAATAGATAAGTACCAGGGTCAGACCGGCCACATATAGAACGCTTTCCATACTCATTAACTCCTTTTGCAGGAAAGATCCCTATGTTAAATAATGAACACGATATCTATGGGAAAAACCCAATGGTTTAGCCATCCCTGCAGGCCCAATATATGTTGTATCGTTTTTGACGTCTTAATATGGCAGGGGATGTAGGAGTTGAACCCACACTGACGGTTTTGGAGACCGCTGTTCTACCATTAAACTAATCCCCTGGGCACGATTATTATTATAGCCAACAGCGTTGAGTCTGTCAATTTTCCTCTTATCATACAGATCAGACCCCAGCCGGACCCCAGCAGGAGGGGCGGTGGGGCAATGGACAATGGACAATGTGAGAATTTAGCCGATGACACAATGGCTTCATATCATGAAGTCCCTTATTTATGAGAGGATAGCCTTCACCATTGTCCGTTGTCCATCCTACCATCTTATGTTCCTCATTGTCCATTGTCCATTGTCCATTGTCCATTGTCCATTGTCCGCCGCCCCCTCCTGCCCCTCGGGGTCCGGCTGGGGTCTGATCTGTATGATAAGAGGTTTTCCTTGCGCGGGCCGATGATTTTTGGTAGCATTATTAATATCGAGAGCAGATCGGAGCTGGTGTATGAACCCATTTTGGAAAGATATTGTCCGCGAAATTGTGCAGACAAAAGCGCGTTTTTTGTCATTAATCCTTATTACCACGCTCGGTTCTTTGTCGGTCATCGGTATTCAGGCTTCCGCCATCGCTATGCGTGATGTCGCCGATAAATCCTACAAAGAGAAGAGCCTTTTTGATATGCACCTGAAGTCCGCGACGGGTTTTGACGCCGACGATATTGCCGCTATCCGGGAAACGCCGAGGGTGGAGGCGGTTATGGCTGGATACAGTTTTGACGTTTTTGCCCATGTGTCCGGTGTGCTTTATCCTGTACGGACCCACTCGCTGCCGGAACCGGGCGGGCTCAACACCGTGACCCTTCTGGAGGGCTCTTGGCCGGAAAAGGCCGATGAATGCGTGGTGGAGAGCAGTTTGATGAGGGATGGCCGGTTTGCTTGTGGTGATCAGTTGATTCTGAGTCTCGAAGATGCGGATCTGTTTGACGAGGTTTTAGGGACCGACGTTTATACCATTGTCGGTGTTATTTCGTCGCCTTTGTATATTTCAGGGGATCGGGGCAGCACGTCTTTGGGTACAGGCGGGTTATCGTATTATCTCTATTTGCCTCCGGAAGCGTACATTCTGTCTGTTTTTACAGATGTTTACGCGGCTATGGAGGGCTCCCGGGAGATGGATAACATTTCGGATGCCTACAACGCTATGGCCGATTCCTGGAAGAGAATCCTTGAGGATAGTGGCGAAGGCCGTGTTGCCGCGTTGAACGCGGCGAGAGAGGAGGCGCAGGCGGAAATTGACCGGGGCCGGTTGGATTATACAGATGGTGTACGGGAAATGGAAGAAAAGATCGCCGATGGCCGCGAAGAGTTGGCTCAGGCCTGGACGCAGCTGAACAAGGCACGGGTATCCCTTATCAGCAGCCAAAACAGTTTGGATATCCAAATCAAACGAGGGTTGGCGGAAATCGAGCAAAAGGAAGAGGTGTTGAGAGACGGTCAGGGGGCACTTGACGCTCAGCTCGCCGATATTGACAGCGGCCAGGAGGAGATTGATCTGGCCCGGGAGGCGCTGAACAACAATCTGGAGATGCTCAAATTGCTGGGCTTGCCCGGAGATTCTCCGGTGTTGGATGCCCAGTATGATGCTGTTTACGGCGCGTTGGCGCTTTTGGATGTGAGTCAAGCTGAGCTTGATGCCGGTCGGGCGGTTCTGACGGTTGCCCGGCAGCAATTGGATGATGGCGGCGAGGCGTTGGCGCGGGCGCGGGTGAATCTGGAAGCTGAGAGTGCCGGCGCTCAAGTCAGGATTAACAAGGGGTGGGAGGATTATTATCGGGGGATGCGGGGTTATCATGCCGGGCTGGCTCAGCTCAACGTTGAGGAGGCGGATGCCCGGGCCGCATTGGCCGAGGCCAAAACGGAGATCGACGACGCCCAAGAGCTGCTGAACAACGCGCCGACGCCGGAGTGGTTCTTTTTTACCCGGCAGGACGCCGTTTCTTTTGAATCTTATCATCAGGACACTTTACGGTTGGAAAAGGTGGGCCTGGTTTTTCCGCTGGTTTTTTTTATGGTAGCGGTGTTGGTGTCGCTGACGTCTATGTCAAGGATGGTGGAGGAACAGCGGGGCCAAATCGGCGTCTATAAGGCGCTGGGGTATCGCCCGGGGGCAATCGTGCTCAAGTATGTGTTGTATGCTTTCGTTTCCGGATGCCTGGGTGGGATTCTGGGGGTTGTGGCCGGCAGCTTGATGCTGCCGCAAATTATTGCTGATGCCTATAGTCATTTGTACGATATGCCACCGATCAGTATGACGGTTCCTCTTGGATTGGCGGCCCTTGCCGTGTTGGCGGCGGTGGCGGTGGTGACGGCGGTAACGCTGGCCACATGCGCCGGCGCTTTGCTGGAGGAACCGGCCGCGATTATGCGGCCGAAAGCGCCCAAAACGGGCAAGCGGGTTCTGTTGGAACGCGTTCCTTTGCTTTGGAACGGGTTGGGTTTTATTGGCAAAGTCACCGTAAGGAATCTTTTTCGCTATAAGCGCCGGTTTTTTATGTCGGTGGTGGGGATTGCCGGGTGCGCCGCTTTGCTTCTGACCGCTTTCGGCTTGCGCGACAGTATAGGCGGTGTGGCGGTGGCGCAATATGGCGAGGTTTTTGTGTACGATGCCAGGATTTACCTGAAAGAGGTGGTCCAGCCAGAGCAACGGGAGGTTCTGAAGGGCTTGACGCCGGAAACACGGCTGTATCTCCGCGAGGAGGCGGTTGACATTAAGGCGGGAAATGGGCGGAGCGCCGACGCTGTTGGGATGTCGCCCTCTTTGATGGTACCGGAAGATCCTGCTGCTGTGGGCGGATATATTCGCATGTTTGACCCAGCAGGAGGCGGCGATATTGTTCTGCCGGAGGACGGTGTGCTGGTTACGGAAAAACTAGCACGGGTTCTGAACCTGGCCGCTGGGGATACCATGAGTTTAACGGTGGACAATGAGACGGTGATGGTGACGGTGGCGGGTCTTGTGGAGAATTATGTGATCCATTTTGTTTATATGGCACCGCGGTATTACAGCCAATTGTTTGGGCGGGAACCGGCGCCAAACAGCATGTTGTTGTTGGGTGATGTAGATTTGGAAGCGTTGATGAAAGATGATAATGTCTATGGTGTGGTGTGTACGGCGGATATGCTGGCTCATTTGAGCGATTCAACCGACGCTTTGGGCATCGTTACCATCGTGTTGTTGGTTTTGGCATGTGCTTTGGCTTTTGTTGTATTGTTCAATCTGACGATTATCAATATTAACGAACGGCAGCGGGAATTGGCAACGATTAAGGTGCTGGGATTTCAGGATACCGAAACGGCTCTGTATATGTATAGGGAGAATCTCATTGTGACACTGCTGGGGATTGTGGTTGGTTTGGTGGGAGGTGTCTATCTGAATAAGTTCGTGCTGACGTCGGTGGAAATTGATCTTTTGAAGTTTCCCCAGACGATTGAGCCGCTGAGTTTTGTGCTGGCAGCTGTGTTGTCGCTGGGGTTTGCCCTGTTTGTTAATGTGGTGATGTATCGGAATCTGGTTGCGATTGATATGGTGGGGTCGTTGAAAAGTGTTGAGTAAAGGGTCTTGTGAGCAAGAGCAAGCTAAGTTTTGCGAGGCTGCGGGGTGCATATTTAAAAAGTGCATGAACTGACGATAAGGATAAGCAGAGCTTTCTGCCGCGGTGTTTTCCCGCAACTCAAAGGTGAGTTGGAGGCAGATACCGCGCTGGCCAGTAACAGTGCCACGTCAGGGGTTGGGGAGCGGCAGACTCCAAAAGCCCGCGTATTTTTTTCGCCTTTCGGGGGCTGCGTCGGG
>WRHI01000108.1 GCA_009783315.1 Peptococcaceae bacterium | reverse complement strand
AGAAAAAGAGCGCAAGGCTGTCTTATTTTGCGCTCTCTGCGCAGATGCCATAGAGATGCGCCGACACGGAGCACGGCTTGGCGAACGCGCCTCACACCCCGCCCAACCTCCGCCCCCTCTCCCACCGCCCCCTCCTGCCCCTCCGGCTGGGGTCCGATCGGTAACAGCGTCGGTCGTCACCAAGAAATTTTTTCGACAAATATAGACCATCCTAAAGCATTAATGCTAAAATATTGGTGAAGAATCGTCAGATTGTGTCATACTAAGCACATATCCCTCCCAAAAGACCCCAAAAAAGCAAAAGGAGAAAAGAGAGATGTCTAAAGTCATCATTACCGCGGACAGCCCATGTGATATTGGGCCTGAACTCATTAAGAAATACAATGTTGAAATCATGAACTGGCGCATCATGCTCGAAGACAAAGAATACATCGATGGTGTGGAAATTTTTCCTGACGATCTGTATAAGGCCTGGTGGGAACGCAAAGCCTTGCCCAAATCTTCCGCGTGTGTCCCCGCTGAATACGAAGCTTTTTTTACCCCCTTGCTGAAGGGAGACTGTGAAATTGTCCATATAGGCCTTGGGTCGGGATTGTCCGGTTCGTATCAACACGCCTGTACGACAGCCGAGAAGCTCGGCCGCATCTATCCCGTCGACTCTAAGAACCTGTCTGCCGGGTTTGGTCTGCTTGTCGTTCAAGCCGCCGAACTGGCCCTACAAGGGCTGCCGGCGCCGGAAATCCAAACCCAGCTTCAAAATATGACCCGTCACGTCCAAGCCAGTTTCCTCATCGATACCCTGGAGTTCATGCGGGCGGGCGGACGCTGCAGCACGATGGCAATGTTGGGCGCCAACCTTTTTAATATAAAACCATGTATTGAAGTCGAAAACGACAACGGCGGGCTCATGCATGTTGGAGAAAAATACCGCGGTAAAATGGAGCGGTGTTTGCGTCTCTATGTTCATGATAAGCTGGAAGGACGCAAAGATATTGACTTGAAGCGTGTTTTTATTACCCATTCCGGATCGCCGGAAAGCGACATTGAGATGGTCAAAGAAGAAATCACCGCTTTACAGGATTTTCAGGAATGTTATGTGACGCGAGCTGGATGTGTTATTTCCACCCACTGCGGGCCACGTACCCTGGGCGTTTTGTTTGTGACGAAGCCTGAGTCCTGAGGATCAGGATGAGATGAGCAACCGCAACACTGTGGGATCGCCAAGATGACAGAGAGGCAAAATGACACGGTATATGTAGACCGCTATATAGGCCGCAAAACCAACACCAAAGAAAGCCAGGAAAGTTCTGGTCATGAAAAAATCTCCGGAAGCGCCTTTCAAGTCAGCCCAGCGAAAAGGCAGCTCCTGGCGGTGGCGTTTCCTTATCCGCCAGGCCAAGTAAATCATCAATGCCATGGGCAGCACCAGAAAAACCGGAAACATAGGATGATAAAGAAAAGCCTGAGCAAGATCCAGACGAAAGAAAGCAAGAAAGGCCCGTGTCATGCCGCAGCCGGGGCAAGGGATCCCGGATACGGCGAGAAACGGGCAGCCAAACTTCAGAGTGAACAACGCAGCCGCCGCCACAGCAGCGGCTAACAACGCTGAAAGGGTTTTGTTAGACATCATCTCGTACTACTGGAAACTGGAAAAGGTAGTCAACATGGCCGCGAACAAGAAGACATACATCAAGATGACAAGAACAACTATGGCAAGCTGTACAAAGAAATAGATAAACCCAGCGGCGTTCCAAGATTCCTGCACCGCCTTGAAGGTTTCCAAATCCTTGTATTTTCCTGTTTTCCACGCCCACTCGTTTCCTTTGATTCCCAAAATAATTGTCATGATGAAAGACATACATGGAACGAAACACAACAAGGAAAGCCATACCTTGTTGCCAATCCCCCACCAAATATTAAATGAGAACGCGCCCCAATTCCATTTTTTGAGTTCAGGAGGGAGCGAATAATCCTGGTTGGTATAGGGCTGGTAAGGCTGCTCTTGTTGATAGAGCTGGCCTTGTAGGTTTGGGTTGCCTTGCTGGCCCGGGTAGCCCTGCTGGCTAGGGTAGCCCTGCTGGCCAGGGGAACCCTGTTGGCCAGGGTAGCCCTGCTGGCCTGAGTATCCCTGCTGGTTCGGATACCCTTGATAAGGTTGTTCCGGCATAAGTGTTTTTCCTCCTCGCGCGATAATAAATCCTGATCTCGTCTAAAACAGGGAGCAGGATTACAATGTCGTACAAGATATTGTAGCACAAGATTACGAACGGCGCAAAAAAATCACACAAAACGGTATAATTTGGAATTACTGGGTACAAACTACTCATGATATCAATACATAACGAAATGTGTTGACAGGAGTGGTAAATATGAGCCCCAAAAAATTATTATTTTACACCAATGGTCTGAATCCGGGAAGCCCTGAAATTGGGCTTGTCTCCTTGCTTGGGCAGTTATCGCCGCGAGAATACGAAGTCGATCTGATACTGTTTAATAACCAAAGAATTCCGGGAGTAGCTAACCTGGTGGAAAAGATCCCCGACTGGGTTAACGTTTATGATTATGTTGCTGAAAAGTCCCAAGGGGTTTTACCGCAGCAAGCGCTCAAAGGCCAGCCCGCAGACGCGGTCGCGCCAATCAAACCAAAGAACAAGACCGGTAAACGAGCCGGAAAAAGCATGGAGGCTATAACTGCCGAAGATACGGTAACGATGGGTATAAATGTTGAAATCGGTGGTACGGGCGCGACAGCCAAAAATAAAGCGCCTCAACCAGGTCAGAGAGGCACGGCAAAAACTGAGACTGCCGCGGCGGCGGAGGCTATTGCGGCCGCCAAGGCCATTGTGGCTGCCAAGGTTATGACAGCAAAGGCGGAACCGGTAAAAAACACAAAAGCCGCCAAAGCTGTGACAGCAACGAAAGTTAAGGCTGCCCAAGGCACTAAAACTGAGAAGTCTGACAAAGCTGCCAAGACTGCCAAGACTGCCAAGACTGTCAAGACGGCCAAAGCTGCCAAGACTGCTAGTCCTGCCAAGACTGCTAAAGCCGACAAGACTGCAGGCGGCGCGCCAAAAACATTCGCGGGCGCCCCTGCTGTAGGCGCGTCAAACACCGCGGGCGCTGACACAAGTCCATATCCCACCTCCCACATCTCATCTCCCACTTCCCACCTCCCGCCTCCCAACCGGCTTCCGCGCAAACGGCGCAGCTCCGCGGCTGCGAATGAATTGGTGAGCCAAGCGCCGCAACCGCTCCCCGATCTAAAAACCCGCTTGGAGACCCAAGTCAAAATAAGTCTGGAAAACCTGCTGAAGACAGCTCTCCCGGCCAGAAAGAGCCTGGAGATGGGGCTGCCATACTCTGCTTGCGATTACGCCCGCGCGATTGTCGCCGACAAAGTCTACGATTGGGCTTTTTCATACGGCGAATGGGTGTCCACTTCTTTTGTAGCGCAGGATGTTAAGGCGGACAGTAAGGCAATTTGGGTCCACGGAGACGAGTACTCCCGGGGAGAATTGGCTAACTTGCTCGCCTATGAGGGTTATTACAACAAAATTGTCTTTGTTTCACCGCGGGCATCGGCTAAAAGTGTGGCCTATGTGCCGCTGTTGGCTGATAAAGCCGCTGTGGTGGAAAATTTTTGCGACCAAGAATATGTCCTTCAGCTGGCTCAAGAACCCGTGGAAGATTTCTGTGTGGACGAAAGGCCTCTTATTGTCACGATAGCCAATATCCGCAGCGAACAGAACTGCTGGAAACTGCTGGACGTTGCCCGGGGCCTTAAAGAGGGCAACTTATCCTTTCATTGGGTTTGCATCAACAATTTTACTGACAAAACCCTCTACGATAAAATTCGCAAAAGAAGCGCCAAACTCGGTTTAGGAGGCGATATTTCCTGGATCGACGGCGCGGTTAATCCCTATAAATATCTGCGCCAGTCCCATGTGCTGGCATCCTTGTCCGACCATGAATCCTGGTGTACAGCCATACCTGAAGCCAAAATCCTCGGCGTGCCGGTGGTCGCGACACGAACCGGGGACGCCCTGCGGCAAATAACCGACTCAGTTGACGGCGTTTTAACGGACTTTTCCGCCGACGAAATATGCGGCGCCCTGCGCAATGTGCTGAAAGACCAGGATCTGCAGGGGCGCATTCGCAAGAATCTGAAAGAGCGGGAACCGGGCAGAGATGCCCTTGAACAATTCTCCAAACTTGTGCGGACGAGCAGGTCGCGTCAGCGGAAGGCCAAAGCCGGCGGTTCGACCGGTACGGCTGGGGTTCCAATGATTTCAACCCAAGCATCAAGTCAGGTTTTAGCCCAGGACGAGGCGGGGTATGGGACGCCGGCCCAATCCCGAAGGGAGGCCAAGACAGCAAACAAGGCAGGCGAGGCAAGTATGATAAACATAACAAGCAAAGAAACCATGAGAAGCTCAGAGACAACAACAAAAAAACCGGGCAAGGGTGGTGCGGTAAGCCCAACGGTTCGGGCAACAGCCTTGTTAAATCCCGTTGCCAAAGAAGAGATGCCTGTTCGAGCCTCTAGAATCCTCCATACAGACAACAGGACGTTGATTGTGCTGGATAATGTCAATTACAGGGGCGGATCTCACCGTTCGGTTCGCAACCTATTGCGAGAACTGGGCGCTTTGGATATGTCGGTTTTCACAGCAGTCATGCCGACACTGGCAACACTAAAAGAATGGGGCCATGTAAAATTTGTCTTTCCTCCCGATGAATTATGGGAAGCACACTTGTTACCGGATCTGCTCAGCGAAGAAGAGCCGCCGATGGGATTAACCGACACACTGACCAAAGCTGTTTCTCAGCCGCAGACACTGATGGGCAAAGCGCGTATGCTGCGGGTTTGCTGGAAAAGGCTGACCCGGCGCAAACAGCAGCAGATGTGGGTCGAATATGAACTGAGACGGAAATTTTCCCAATATGATACAGTCTGCGTCATCGGTGAAGATTCAGCGTACCGGGAAATTGTAGCCAATTGCAACTGCCGCACCAAAATTGCATGGATCTACACCGATTACGCGGCATGGAAGCAAAGCAGCCGGGCAGCCCGTACGGTCAGCCGCCGCGACGCCTACATCTACGCTCGCTACAACTATATTGTCTTTGCCAGCGCCGCCTCCCGGGAAGGTTTTATACGGCTGTATCCCCAACTGGCG
Source organism: Peptococcaceae bacterium (assembly GCA_009783315.1). Taxonomy (GTDB): domain Bacteria; phylum Bacillota; class Desulfitobacteriia; order Desulfitobacteriales; family Syntrophobotulaceae; genus WRJI01. Next base: position 4,496 of record WRHI01000108.1, on the reverse strand, counting down.
ACCAAGACGCGGGTTATCGGCAACGCTATGCCGGTGGAAGCCATCCGAGCCGCGGCTCAAAAATCCCGGCGCAAGCTCAAAATTGTGACAGTGGGCATGTTAGACGCGCCCAAAGGGATGGAAAGGCTCCTCAAAGTCGCTGCCCGCCTCATCTACCAGGGCTACGATTTCAACTGGAATATAATTGGATCCGGTCCGATGGAAGCCGCCCTGAGAAAAAAAGCTAAGGCTATGAACGTGCAAGGCTATGTCAATTTCCTCGGCGAGATGGCCAACCCTTATCATATTTTGGCTCAAGCTGATCTCTTCGCCTTGTTTTCCCAATACGAAGGGTTGCCTAACACGGTTTATGAGGCCCTCATACTGGGGATCCCCGTCATTGCCACCCGTGTCGGCGGCATCAGCGAACAGGTTGTCGAAGGCCGCAACGGCTGGCTGGTTGGGAACAGTGAAGAAGAGATTCTGCGCGGTCTGCGCCATATCTTTGACAACCCGGAAGAACTGGACAGTCTCAGGCGCAAAATGCCGTTGTATCACTATGACAACACAAGTGTTATTGAGCAGGTGCAGGACTTGTTTCTATGAAGGTGAGAAGATCTTGTGGTTCGCCGATGGTGTAACCCTGAGAACGAAGGGTGTCAATAAGATCGGGCAAGGTGTCGGGCAGGTCGGAAGATACTATATGAAACAGCATAACCGCGCCGTTGTGCATGCGATCCATCACGATTTTAAGAACGGCCTGTTTGCCGATGGTTTTGTCCCGCTGCCAATCTGTGTAGGCTAGACTCCAAAGTGTGGGATGGAGCCCATATTCCTGGGCGACAATCAGATTCTGTTCGTTGAATTTGCCGCCGGGAGGCCGATAAAATCGCATATCGGCGCCGTATTTTTCCTTGAACATTTGCTGTAGACCCAGAATGTCCTTGTGCATTTCGGCAATAGAAAGCGTCGTTGGATCCTTGTGTTTGGCAGTGTGGTTGCCGACGCTGTGTCCTTCGGCAAGCATGCGCTGAACCAGGGCGTCTTCCTTATCCGCGTAATGGCCGCAGATAAAAAATATGGCATGGGCGTTTTTAGCCTGCAAGACATTGAGGGTGTCTGAAGTATATCCGGCTTCGTAACCGAGATCAAAGGTGAAATAGACGGTTTTTTTGTTTGTATCGGCGATGTAGAGTCCCTGGTGTTGTTGCAAGAGCTCAACGCCCAAGGGCATAGCTTCAGGTGGTTCCAGGGGCGCGCGGAAATACAGGCCCCAGCTAATGTTGGCGCTGTTGAGGACGGGAACGTATCGATAACCGAAAGTTCCGGCGAATATGGCGACAGCAGCGACCAAAACCAGGATTGTCACCACATGCCGGCGTGAAGCGTAGCGGATGTGAATCTTTTTCCTTCTTTTGCGTCCAATGGCGCCATAAGATCGCTTGACATATTCAGGACGTCGAAAATTGCGCAAAAAAGCCATAGAGACTCCCTCCGCTCTTGTGATACTGAGTTCGGCCGGCGCTTCGCGAAGGGCCAACCGGACTAAGTCTTTAAAATAGGACGTGGGAGGTTTGGAGTGAGAGAACCTCCACGCACTCCATTGTTATGTTATGATGATACCAATCATGCAAGGGAAATATTACCTGTTGGTTGTTGCCGCCACTGCCGGCGGTCGCCCTGATCAAGATCAAGGGGCAACGTGAAGAAATCATGTCTTGATTCTATAGAATGGTTGGAGCAGTATCCGCGAAAAATTGATTAGCGATGTCCACTCCTGCCATGGCATCTTTGGCATAATACTCCGCACCGACGAATTGGGCGTATTCTTCGTTTAAGACAGCGCCCCCGACCATAAAGGCGCATGGCAATTCGGCGGCGCGGACAGCCGCGATGGTTTCTTTCATGCTTCTCAGCGTGGTGGTCATAAGGGCACTGAGACCGGCCAAGCGGATGTTATGAGCGCGGATGGCGTCAACCACGGCGGCGGCGGGAACGTCTTTGCCGAGATCAATGACATGATATCCGAAACTTTTAAGCAGCATGGCGGCGATGTTTTTACCGATATCGTGGATGTCGTCGTGGACTGTGGCCAGAAGGATTGTGCCTTTGGAACGGTGTTGGTTTTGGGACGAATGAGCCGATCCCGGTTCCATGGCGTCGTTAATCACGGCAAAACCGTTTTGGACAGCCTGAGCAGACATCAGCAGCTGGGGCAGGAAAAGTTCACCGGCGGCGAAGCGTTGGCCAACGCGGTTCAAGGCCGGGATGAATTCTTTATTGATGATGTCGAGGGGAGAAGTGTGTTGCAGTAAGTCGCTAACTTTGGCCGCGGCTTCGTCCCGGCGGCCCTGTTCGATGACAATTGACAGGTGGGAGGGAGATTGGGGAGTGAGGGCTGAGAGGGCTGAGAGGGATACAGCGGTGGCGTTTGACCGGGGTTTAGCTTGAGCGTATTTGCCAATATAGAGCATCGCGTCCTGATCTTCGTTGTTAAGCACCCGGAAAGCGTCGAGGATTTCCCGGTAGCGGGGGGCCAAAGGGTTCAAAATGGCGGCGTCAAGGCCGGCGCCGAGAGCTGCGGCCAGGAAGGCGGCGTTGATGACATCCCGGTTGGGCAAGCCAAAAGAAACGTTGCTGACGCCCAAGACGGTTTTCAGGTTGAGCTCTGCTTTGATCTGGCGGATGGCCGCGAGGGTTTCCCGTACCTGGGCTTGTTGGGCGGAAGCGGTGAGGACGAGGCAGTCGATGAGCAGGTTTTGTGGGGGAATGCCGTAAGATTGAGCGGTGTTCCGGAGGCGCCGGGCTATAGCCAGGCGTCCTTGGGCGGTGGGGGGGATACCGTTTTCGTCCAAGGTGAGGCCGATAACGAGAGCACCGTATTTTTTGACGAGGGGGAAGATTTGTTCCATGGAGTCTTGTTTGCCGTTGACAGAGTTGATGATGGGTTTGCCGTTATAGACGCGGATGGCGGCGGCGATGGCGGCGGGGTCGGCGCTGTCAATTTGCAGGGGCAGGTTGGTGACAGCTTGGATGGCGCGGATGGTGTGGACGAGTACGGCCGGTTCGTCAAGTTCCGGCAGGCCGACGTTGACGTCAAGGATTTGGGCGCCCGCTTGGACTTGGGCCAGGGCTTCGTTGATGAGGTAGGAGGTGTCGCCGGCGCGCAGAGCTTGCTGCATTTTGGGTTTGCCGGTAGGGTTGAGCCTTTCACCGATTTCGGTTGTTGTACCGTCCAGTATGATCGTTTGGGAGCCGGAGGTGCAAGCGGTTGCGGGTTGGGGGCAAAGGGGCGCCGGGCGCAAGCCGCCCAGGTGTTCGCGCAGTTTGGCGATGGTGGCCGGGGTTGTGCCGCAACAGCCGCCGACCATACGAACGCCTTGGCGTGCCATAGCGGCGACGGCGGCGGCGTAGGCCTCGGGGGTGAGTTCGTAAACCGCTTGATCGCCGCGGATCACCGGCATGCCCGCGTTGGCTTGGACGATGACCGGGACGCGGGCGTAAGTGAGCAGGGTGGCGACAATGTCTTTCAGGGAGTCCGGACCCACGGAGCAGTTGACCCCTAGGGCGTCAGCGCCCAGGTCCTGCAGAGCCACCACAGCTGTGAGGGCGTCGCAGCCGACGAAGGTGCGCCCGTTTTCCAGAAAAGTCAAGGAGCAGATTACAGGCAGGTCAGTGTTTTCCTTCGCGGCCAAAATGGCGGCTTTGGCTTCGTAGAGATCGGAAAAGGTTTCGATTAGAATCAGGTCGGCCCCGGCGGCGGCGCCGGCCAGCATCTGGCGGCGAAAGATGGCGTACGCCTGTTCGAAGCTGACGGTTCCCACGGGTTCCATCAGCTGGCCGAGAGGACCCACGCCCAATGCGGTGTAGGGGGCTCCGGACGCCCGGGCGCAGCGGATGGCGGCGTTGACGATGTCTTCAATATTGGCGCCGGCTTCGGCGGTGTCGGCGCTGTGCTGGGCCAATTTAAGTTCGTTAGCTTGAAAAGTGTTGGTTGTCACGACATCCGCGCCTGCCCGGACATATTCCTGATGAATGGACGTGATCAAATCCGGCTGGCTCAGGTTCAAAAGCTCGGGGAGGCCTCCCGGAGTTAAGCCGCGCTGCTGGAGCATAGTGCCCATAGCGCCGTCAAAGAAGAGAATTTTGTCTTGGGTCAGAGTCGTGAGGTTGAGCATGGTCAATCTTCCTTGCGTGTATTGGTTATTAATTTTTTGTCGCGGCGCTCATGCCATTTCAGGACGCCGTCCCTAGAGCCGGAGTTCGTACCATCCATGGGTTTTTGCCCCGCGCTGAGCCGGTCTTGGCGTGATCTTGCATCTCAAATTGGTGTTATTATACAACGTTTTAGCGAAGATGACAAAGATTGTTATGACCTGGGGGTGCATATTTTAAAAGTGCAGGAAGCGACAAAAAAATAAATAGAAATATCTACTGCGGTTCTCCCGCAATCTAATGGTGAATGGAGATGGATATTATGTGGGCTCGTAACAGTCCCGAGGTAGGGTTTGGTGAGC
>WRHI01000107.1 GCA_009783315.1 Peptococcaceae bacterium | reverse complement strand
GGTCTTAGGCCTTGGAGCGGAAAAAAGCGCAGGCTGCCTTATTTGCGCTTTTCGCGTAAAGGCCTTAGACCCCGCGCCGCCACGAAGAACGGCTCCGCCCTGTGCCCCACCGCCCCCTCCTGCCCCTCCCGCTGGGGTCTGATCTGTAACCCATCGTCAAGGGCCTGCATCAGAACGAATATTCTTGTCAATTAAGCTCACAATAGCATCACAATATTATTTGTCAAGGAGACACCTTATGAGAAATTATCCTAAATCTTTGCTGGATCCTGCCCAGTGTACCGTCGCGATTATTGATCACCAGCCTCAGATGTATTTCGGAGTTGAGAGTATGCCACGTTATGCCATTGAAAATAGCGTCGTCGGACTGTCAAAAGCGGCGCAATTGTTTAATGTGCCTTGCTTACTTACCACAGTCGAAGCTCAAACCTTCTCCGGACCCCTCTATACTAAAGTGCAATCCCTGTATCCAGAGGTGGTTCCAATCGACCGTACAGCAATCAACGCTTGGGAAGATGCTAATTTTAAAAAAGCTGTTCAAGGCACCCAACGCAAACGCATCGTGATCGCCGGGTTGTGGACGGAAGCTTGCGTAACATTCCCCGCCCTTTGTATGTTGGAGGACGGCTATGAGGTTTTTGTCGCCGTCGATGCTTGCGGCGGAGCTTCTCAAGCGGCTCATGATATGTCTATCCTGCGCATGACTCAGGCAGGGGTCAAGCCAATGACTTGGATGCAGATCATGCTTGAATGGCAGCGTGATTGGAATAACAAGGAAACCTACAATGGTGTGCTGGCCATTGTCAAAGAGCATGGCGGCGCCTACGGGCTTGGGATAGAGTACAGCGAAAGTATGGTGAAAAAATGATCAGGGATAAGCAAGTTGTCAAACCTCTGCCAAAAATGCTATAATACCTCAGTTGGCTTTGCCAGCATCACGGCCTCGTAGCTCAGGTGGATAGAGCGGGGGTTTCCTAAACCCTGTCTTGCGGGGGTTCGAGTCCTCCCGGGGCCACCAACAATGGGCAATCGGACAAAGATTTTAGCCTGGCTGACAATTGTCCATGGGGAACCAGTGGGATTCGTACGGAATCAGGTGATTACCAGTGAATATGGAGACCCATCGGAAATGGATGGCCCAAGCTTTGGATCTGGCAAAACAAGCGGCCCAGCGTAACGAAGTGCCGGTGGGGGCTGTTATTGTTGTTGATGGTTCTCTTGTTGCCGCGGCTGCCAACTCCCGTGAAACCCTCAAGGATCCCACCGCTCACGCCGAAATCCTCGCCTTGCGCCAAGCCGCACAACGCCTTGGAACTTGGCGTCTGACAGAAGCGACGCTCTATGTTACCCTTGAACCCTGCCCTATGTGCGCCGGCGCTGTCGCGCAGTCCCGTGTCAACCGGCTTGTCTACGGGGCGACTGATGCCAAGGGCGGCGCCGTTGAGTCCGTTATGAATGTCCTCCATCCTACGCTTTGGAATCACAAAGTTGATATCATCGCCGGGGTGATGAGCGACGAATGCCGGGAGTTGCTGCAGGGATTTTTTCAGGCACGCAGAACAACAAGTCATTTTCTTTGATGTTTGCCCTGAATGTTTGCCCGATCTCCGGGCAACGATTTCGGGGGAAAACCACTTGGAGGAGTAGCGAAGTGGTCATAACGCGGCGGTCTTGAAAACCGTTTGGGTGCAAGCCCACGGGGGTTCGAATCCCTCCTCCTCCGCCAGATATTTCCAAATCCGAACCACGCCGTCCACCGATCTAGCTGGTGGACAAGGGATTCGGGTTTGTTTTATTGTTAAATGGAAATAGGCATGGAAATAGACATTTTCCTTGACAAATCGCGCTGGAAAAAGTATACTTTTACCATGAATCATACTTTTCATACTCACTATACTGAGGTGTAAGAATGAATTATCCCAAAGGCAAGTATGCGTGGACGGTTAAAGTAGGTGAAAAAGGTCAGTTTGTTATTCCGAAAGAAGCCCGGGAAGTGTTTAACATTAACCCCGGCGACACTCTAATCGTGCTGGGCGACGTCAATCAAGGCATCGCTATTCCACCCAAAGATACTTTCGCCAGCCTTATTCAAAATGTCTTCGGCGGCGAAATACCAAAGGAGGATGGACAATGAGCGCGATTGCGGCCACGGGGCTGACCAAAAAATATAAAGATGTAACCGCCGTAGACAATCTTGATTTGGCTGTTGAACAAGGCGAATTGTTCGCTTTGCTGGGCGTCAACGGAGCGGGGAAAACCACAACCATTAAAATGTTGTCCTGTCTCATAAAACCCACAAACGGCCAAGCGGTATTGCTTGGCGACAACATTGTTTCAGCGCCTTATGCTGTGAAGTCGAAAATCAATATCTCGCCTCAGGAAACAGCCGTAGCCCCCAATCTGTCCGTCACCGAAAACTTGGCATTTATCGCGGGGATATACGGCCAAGACAGTCGGCAAGCCCAAAAAAGCGCGGGCGAAATCACCGCCCAATTGGGGCTTGACGCTGTGCGGAAGAAGAAAGCCAAACAATTATCGGGAGGTATGCAAAGGCGATTGAGTGTTGCCATGGCTTTGATTTCAAATCCACAAATACTCTTTCTCGATGAACCGACTTTGGGGCTTGATGTTCTTGCCCGCCGTGAATTGTGGACGTTGATAAGAGCCTTAAAGGGTAAAGTGACCATCATTTTGACAACCCACTATATGGATGAGGTTGAAATCCTATCTGACCGTGTTGGCGTCATGGTAAGGGGCAAAATGGCCGCAATCGGAACAGTGGCGGAGCTGACAGAACAGACCGGCACGAGTAAGCTGGAGGATGCTTTTGTTATCCTCGCGGGGGAAGCAGCATGAGAGTGTTTTTGTTCGCAAGCCGCAATGCAAAGGAGGTGTTGCGTGACCCTGTCAACCTCTTTTTCGGGTTAGGGTTTCCATTGGTTTTGTTGGCTTTATTGTCGCTTATCAATGCGAGCCTTGCGCCAGAGGCGGGAAATCTAGCTTTTTGGATACGCAACCTTGCGCCCGGCGCAGCCATGTTCGGGTCTATTTTTATGGCTTTGTTCGCAGGTATGGTGCTGGCGAAAGACCGCACCTCATCTTTCTTAACCCGTTTGTTCACTTCTCCCATGACCCCTTCGGATTTTTTGTTGGGCTATACTGCCCCGATGGTCGTCATGACGATGGCTCAATCAGCAATAACCTTTTCCGTCGCTTGTTTTTTCGGGCTGCCATTTTCTGTTCATATTATTATGGCGATTTTTATGACAGCCATAACTTCTCTATTATTTATAGGGATAGGATTATTGACGGGTAGTTTAACGAATGACAAAGCGGTCGGTGGCATTTGCGGAGCCTTATTAACAAACTTGGCGGGGGTTTTCTCGGGAATTTTTATCCCGGTTGACCTTATTGATGGTGTGTTCAAAACCATAACAAACATGCTCCCCTTTTACCACAGCGTAGAAGCGATAAGAATCATTTTAAACGGCAGCTATGGCGAAGTTCTGCCGCATTTAGCGGTCGTCATGGGCTATTCGGCTGTCTTCTTCCTCATTGCGATTGTTGCATTCCAGAGAAAAATGAGCGGCGACAGGATATGACGCTATCGCCGCGCTCTTTGTCCATATACAGGGACCGCCTAGATTATTTATCTTTTTACGTTCTCCGGTGGTGTATACTCAACACCGGGCTCATTTCTTTTAATCCGCAAAGCCGACCATTCTTCATCCAGCGCAACTTGGGAAACGGGATGAAACCCCACCGTCAGAAGCAATCCCCAAAGACTGTCACGATTTATGTCATAGACTTTCTTCCCTTTGGATTTGGGATAAGAGACCCAAAACAATCCGTTTTCCTTGCAGGCTGCCGCCGCTTGAGGGAACCTGTCCGTGAACTGTTCGCGACTCTCAGCAAAAAGATGAACGAAATCTGCCTGCCCGGTATCCCGCCAATGATAATCCTCGCTTTGGGGATACCCCGTAGGCTCATGGAAAACCCTTGCCGCGCAGGCCGGCTTCAACTTCATTTTCTTAAACATCAATGCGTCCATAGTGCCCACCCTTTGTTTGTTGTTGACTATGCCGGTCAACCCGTATTGGGTTAACGCCAACTCAAAAGAGACAAGCCTCCTTAATCCCCAACAATTCAACCGCCTCTTCCACCATTTTATACTTCAATACCTTGCCGGCGGCGTTCATCGGAAACGCGTCAACAAACCGGACATATCGGGGCGTCTTATGCTTAGCCATATGACTGCGCACATATTCCTTCATCTCCTCGGCCTCGGCCGTCACGCCATCTTTCAAAATAATGCAGGCCATAATCACTTCACCATACTGACTATCAGGCACCCCGATAACCTGCACATCCCGCACCTTCTCATGAGTATAAAGGAAATCCTCAATTTCCTTCGGATAAATATTCTCGCCGCCGCGAATGATCATATCCTTAATCCGCCCGGTGATTCTATAATTACCGTCAGGACGGCGGCAAGCCAGATCTCCCGTATGCAGCCAATTTTCGCAGTCAATAGCGTTGGCGGTGGCCACCGGCATCTTATAATACCCCTTCATAATGTTATAGCCCCGGGCAACAAACTCCCCATCGACACCATCAGGCACATCCTCACCCGTCACCGGATCAACAATCTTGCACTCGATTCCGGGCAAAGGCTGCCCCACCGTATTCACCTTGACCTCGACAGAATCATCGGAACAGCTCATAGTGCACCCCGGTGAACTCTCCGTCTGACCAAAAACAATGGTGATCTCCCGCATATTCATTTTCTCCAGAACATCCCCCATAAGCTTCACCGGACAAGGACTTCCGGCCATAATCCCCGTACGCATATGAGAAAAATCCGTTTTCGCAAAATCAGTATGCTCAATCATAGCGATAAACATCGTCGGCACGCCGTTGATGGCTGTCGCCTTCACTTTGTCAACAGCCTCCAAGGCCAACCCCGGCGAAAAAGCGGGAATCGGCACCATCATCGCGCCATGGGTCACACAAGCGATCATCGACAACACCAACCCAAAACAATGAAACATCGGCACATGAATCACAAATCGATCTGCCGTAGACAAGTTCATTCTATCGCCAATATTTTTGCCGTTGTTGATCACATTATGATGGCTCAACATGACACCCTTAGGAAATCCCGTGGTTCCTGACGTATACTGAATGTTGCAAACATCGTGGCGATTCATCATGCTCATACGCTGGCGCAAAGCCGCCGCCGGCGTTTCCCCGGCTCTCGCCAACACCTGTTCCCATGTCAAACAACCCGGGACCGGCGTCTCAACCGAAATAACATGGCGCAGGAAAGGCAGCCCCTTCGCGTGCAAAGGTTCCCCCGGCGTATGTGCAACCAACTCAGGACAAATCTTCCTGATGATCTCAATGTAATTGGCGTCTTTATACCCATCAATCATCACCAGGGTATGGGTATCAGACTGGCGCAGCAAATACTCGGTTTCATAGATCTTATACGCCGTGTTCACCGTGACCAGCACAGCGCCGATTTTAGTCGTTGCCCAGAACGTAATAAACCAAGCCGGAACGTTGGTCGCCCAAATGGCCACCTTATCCCCTTTTTTCACACCCAGCGCAATTAACGCCCGGGCAAAAACATCCACATCATCCCGGAACTCCCGGTAAGTCCGCGTATAATCCAAAGTCGTATAATCAAAAGCAGGTTGATCAGGAAACTCCTCGGCAACCCGATCCAAAAGCTGCGGAAAAGTCAAATCAATGAGGGTCTCTTCTTCCCACACATACTGCCCGGTTCTGCTTTTATTCTCGTGCAAGTCACCACGCAGCGCCGCCTTATCCACATAGCGATCCATATAGTGAGCGAAATGAGGAATAACGATGCCCGCATCCTCCAGATCCTCCGACCAGCGCTTGACCCATTCCAACGAAACATATCCGTCATAATTAATAGACATCAGAGCGTTCATCATCTCATCAATGGGCATATCTCCCTCGCCCATCATGCGATATGCCACCTTGCCGTCCATCTGCACAGAATCCTTGATGTGCACATACTTAATAAACGCGCCCAGATTCTGAACCGTCTGCTCCGGCGACTCACCGGCGACGCGATAAGGATGATGCATATCCCACAAAGCGGCCACAGCGTCGCTGGCCACCATCTGCAAAAGCCGGCAAAGCCTGGCCGTGTCGGCATAGACGCCGTTGGATTCCACCAACAGCACCACTCCATGCTCGGCAGCTATAGGAGCCAACTCACGAAGCTGCCCCGCCACCAATCCGTCGTCAACATCGCCTTCCGGCGCCACATCGCGATCCGCCAGAACGCGCACATAGGGCGTCTTCAGGCGGGCTGCCAGCTCTATATAACTGATAATCTCAGCCTTGTTCTCCTCCCGGCACTGCCCATACTTCATACAGCAAGCCGAAGAGAAACAGGAAACACCCAACTGCAATTTGTGTAAAATATTGATGGTTTCCGGTAAAGCTTTCTCAGTAAACGGCTGCGCCCGCACAGCGAAAATATCCTGTCCCAGCCCCCGCACTTCAATTCCGTCAAACCCTAAATCCTTGGCCATAGAATAAATGTCTTTCCAAGTCGAATGTGGACACGCCAAGGTGGAAAAAGCGATTTTCATAATTACCTCCTGCCGGTCTGTTCGGAGCCATGTCAAGAAAGCTCCCACCGCCATCTCTCCTCATGTGCTCACACAACATTCCAGTTGGGAAACAGCATAGCACAAAATCGGCAGTGGCTCAATATCACACCAATTATTAATTAACCCTGCTGTTTACTGAAAACAAGATCAGAATAAAAACTCCCATGGGATCTACCTTAGCGGATTCTGATTCGGCATGTCAACTTCAAATTCCATCATGTTTGTGGTAAGATAACAGTTGCAATAGATGATACAGTTGCTTGATAAACAACTCAGCCACCATTGAAAATGACATAAATCCCATGCCCCGGAAAGGATCAACCCATGTCGCAACCCATCTACATCTGCGGCCACCGCAACCCTGACACCGACTCCATCTGCTCCAGCCTAGCTTACGCCGAACTCAAAACAAGACTAGGCTTCCAAGTCCAGCCCATGCGCCTAGGCCCCCTCAATCGGGAAACAGCCTTTGTGCTCTCCCACTTCGGCCTGGCGCCTCCCCAGCTCCTCACCACTGTACGCACCCAAATCAGCGACCTCAGCATGGACATCATTCCCCCGGCTTCCCCCGATATCTCCATTCAAAGAGCCTGGACCCTTATGAAAAAAAACAACTGCAAAGTCCTCCCCGTCACCGACGGTGATGGTCAGCTCCTCGGTGTCGTCACCCTCTCCGACATCGCCAACAAGTATCTGGACACCTTAGAAACGCCCATCCTGGCCAACAGCCGCACCCCGCTCCACAACATCATCGACACCCTGGGCGCTACTCAAATGGAAGGTCAAGAAGGCTTCATTGTCACAGGCAAAGCCGTCGTCGGCGCCATGTCCCCTGACGCTCTCGACCCCTATATCGACCCCGGCGACATTGTCATCCTAGGCGACCGCCAGGACAGCCAAATCAAAAGCATCGAAAAAGGCGCCGCCTGCCTCATTATCACCGGCAACCACACCATCACCGACCGGGTCGTCAAACTCGCCCGGACCAAAAACTGCGCCCTCCTAAGCACACCCTGCGACACCTTCACCGCCGCGCGCCTGATCAACCAAAGCGCGCCCATCGGCCATATCATGACCCAAGACAACCTCATCACCTTCGATATCGAAGACTACGTCGACGTTACCAAAGACAAAATGCTTGAAACCCGCTTCCGCAGCTATCCCGTCCTGGACGGCGAACACATCAGAGGGTTCATTTCACGCTACCATCTCATCACCTCCCGACGCAAACAAGTCATTCTCCTTGACCACAATGAAAAATCCCAAACCGTCGACGGCATCGAACAAGCTGAAATCCTCGAAATCATTGACCACCATCGCCTCGGCGATCTCCAAACCGAAAGCCCCATCACCTTTAAAAATGACACCGTCGGCAGCACGGCCACCATGATCGCCAACCTCTACTTCGAACACGGCATCAGCCCCGCCCCCAAAATCGCCGGTATCCTCTGCGCCGCCATCATCTCCGACACCCTAAAATTCAAATCCCCCACCTGCACCCACAACGACCGCGCCATCGCCATGCGTCTGGCCGGTATCGCCTCCCTTGACATCGACGCCTTCGCCGCCGCCATGTTTGCCAGCGCGTCCTCCCTGCGCGACCGCACACCGCAAGACATCCTAGCCCAAGACCTGAAAGAATTTATTTTCGACGGCCACAAAATCGCCGTCGCCCAAATCAACTCCTCCGACACCGCAACTCTCGCCACCATCCGCACCGAGCTAAACGCCTATATGGAACAGCAAGCCCAAACACAAGGCTACGAACTGCTCCTGCTCCTCATCACCGACATCATTGAAGAAAGCTCCGAATGCCTGGCCGCCGGCGACAAAAAAGATCTCATCCCCCAAGCCTTCAAGGCTGCCTCCCAAACGTCAGGCCCCATCATTCTCCCCGGCATCGTCTCCCGCAAAAAGCAAGTCATCCCTCCCCTGGCTGCGGTTCTGCGAAACCTGTAACCTTGACCATAAGAAAAGAGGCTGTTCCATACACGTTTTTCTAAAAACGTTGTGCAACAGCCTTGCTATATTTTATTGATTCGTGCTAATCCTCGAATATCGAATTATGGCGTGCCTGCAGGGATTCGAACCCCGGACCCTCTGCTTAGAAGGCAGATGCTCTATCCAGCTGAGCTACAGGCACAAATTAACGAACATCTATTTTTTCTTTTTCGCTGGTGTTACAGCTTGAGCTCCCGTCTCAGCTTAAGTTTCTGTTTTAGCTTTGGTTTCTGTTTTAGCTTTGATTTCTGTTTTAGCTTCAGCCACTTTTTCTTCGGCTTTTGCCTTTACTTCGGCTACAGCTTCTTTTTTGGCTTCCTTTGCAATAACCTTCTCAACCGCCCCTTTCTCTTCCTGAATGCCGACAACCAGATCATCCAAGTCATCCTCTTCGGAAAGACTATCCTCATCTTCGTCATCATCAAAATCACCGTCCAACAGACTTGCCTTAGGCTGGTTAAGCCCAAGAGCTATCAGACCGGCGGCAACAAGAAGTGAAACGAAGCCAAGAAACGAAACGATTTTTGATAATACCTCCGGGGCAACTTGCTGCTTGATAGCAGTGGAAACCTCTTCCTCGCTTGCGCCGCTTCCCCGCCATTGCGCCATCGAATCAGAAACCCAATCAAGATAGAACCAAATTTGTACGATTCCAAGAATGAGAATGATCCCTGCCAGCGCAAAGATAATAACTGAGATAGCCGTCTTGTTCACATCATAACCCCCATTATAATACATCTATTACTGAATCAATATTTTACCACATAATTGTGCCCATATCAAAACAGCAGTTCCTTCATTATAAAATGTTGTCGAACATTGTGCAAGCTTTTTTGGGGGGCCCAGGGTGCATATTTAAAAGTGCATGAACTGACGATAAGGATAAGCAGAGCTTTCTGCCGCGGTGTTTTCCCGCAGCTCAATGGTGAGTTGGAGGCAGATACCGCGCTGGCCAGTAACAGTGCCACGTCAGGGTTTGGTAAGCGGGAGAATCCAAGCGCCTCTCTGCCTGACGCAACCTCAAAAGGCGAAAAAAATTCGCGGGCTTTTGGAGTCT
>WRHI01000106.1 GCA_009783315.1 Peptococcaceae bacterium | reverse complement strand
CGTAATATCGCGGCTGACCAGGATGTCGAGTTGGCCGAAGGCTTCATTTCTGACGGTGATGATGGCAAAGGCGTGTTTGTTGAGTTCGTTCATGGGGGTTGTCCTTTTTGGCTGTGCCGCAGACTTGAAAACGGCATTATTACCAATAATCCGTTTTGTGATTCCGTATTCGTCGAATGATCATCAATTTCCTTTATTTTTCTTTGAATCTCCTTAAATGATCCGTGAAGCTGTTCTTCAGCACGTTTCTTAGTGAAATGGGATGACAACATGGGAGAATAGCCACATGATCGGTTTCGTCGCTCTTCATCACGGCAAAGTGATTCGCATGTCCCTTTACTAAAACAAACTTAACTGATTCGCTTCCGGCAACCCTTCAAAACACCCATGCCGCCGCAGCACATCAATCACAGTCTTACTCAACCCGGCGTTCTGCAGATCCTCCACACACTGAATCCCCTTAGCGTCCCGCAACTCCGCCAGATTTCCCGCCGCCGCTTCCCCCACGCCCTGTAGAGACGAAAACGGCGGCAGCAACCCCTCCGGCGTGGCCAGAAACTTATCCGCCGCCGACTCCCACAGGTCCACCTTCCGGAAAGTCAACCCCCGGCAATACATCTCGATTGCCACCTCCAACACAGCCAGCAAACCGTTCTCCTTGCTGGTCGCCTTACGCCCCAGTTCCACAATGCCCCGGGCCGCCCGCCGGCAAGCCTCCGCTCCCTGACAGATCAGCTCCGCGTCAAAATCCGTCGCCCGCACCGTAAAGAATGAAACATAGAAAGCCTCCGGAAAATTAATCTTAAACCAAGCGATCCGGAACGCCATCGTCACATAAGCCACCGCGTGCGCCTTGGGAAACATATATTTAATCTTCTGGCAGGACTGAACATACCACTCCGGCACCCCATGGGCCCCCATAACCTCCACCGCCTCCGGCCACAACCCCTTGCCCTTGCGCACCGACTCCATAATCCTGAAAGCCAGCCCCGGCTCCAGCCCGCGCCGGATCAAATAAATCATAATATCATCCCGGCAGCAAACAATCTCCGACACCGTCGCCTGCCGGTTCCGGATAATCGTTTGAGCGTTGTTCAGCCACACATCCGTCCCGTGAGACAACCCCGACACCTGCACCAAATGCGAAAACGTCGACGGCTTCAAATCCTCCAACATCTGCCGGACAAACTTCGTCCCGAACTCCGGCACCCCCAGCGTGCCCATCGTCACATCCAGAGGCTCACAAAAAGGCTCCAGCGCCTCCACCCCGGAAAACAGCGACAGAGTCGGCCCGTCATCCAAGGCGATCCCCGCGGCCCGAACCCCCGTCAGATCCTCCAGCATCCGGATCACCGTGGGATCGTCGTGCCCCAGAATATCCAGCTTCACCAACCGCCCCGAAATCGAATGATAATCAAAATGGGTCGTAATCACCCCCGACTTCGCATCATTGGCCGGATGCTGCAACGGCGTAAAATCATGAACATCACAAGACTTCGGCAACACCATCAGCCCACCCGGATGCTGCCCCGTTGTCTTTTTCACGCCCTCACACCCTTGCACCAGCCGGGCCGTCTCCATGCTGTTCACCCGGAGATCCCGCTCCTCCAGATAATTCTTCACATAACCAAAAGCCGTCTTGCCGGCCAACGTGGAAATCGTACCCGCCCGGAACACATTTTCCCTGCCAAAAATCTCCTCCGTATACTTATGGGCCTGACTCTGGTACGCCCCCGAAAAATTCAGATCAATATCCGGCACCTTATCCCCATCAAACCCCATAAACGTCTCAAAAGGAATATCATGCCCATCCTTCAGCAGCCCTACGCCGCATTCCGGACAATCCGCGTCAGGCAAATCCGCCCCCGACCCTACGCTGCCATCCTCCACAAACGAACAATAACAGCACCCCGGACACCGGTAATGAGGCGGCAAAGGATTCACCTCGGTAATCCCCGTCAGGGTCGCCACCAACGAAGAACCCACAGATCCCCGGGATCCCACCAGATAACCGTCCTCATTGGACTTCTTCACCAACAAATGCGCAATCAGATAAAGCACCGAAAACCCGTTGCCGATAATCGACTTCAGTTCCCTGGTCAGCACACTCTCCACCAACGGCGGCAGCGGCGATCCGTACAGCTGAGCCGCCCGACTCCGGGCCAACGACTCGATCTTCTCCTCCGCCCCCTCAATCTCCGGCGCAAACAACACATCCGGAAAAGGCTTCAGAACTTCTACTCGCGCCGCAATCTCCCGGGGCCCGCTCACCACAACACGGAAAGCTTCCTCCTCGCCCAAATAAGCGAACTCCTCCAACATCTCCCCCGTGGTTCGCAAAAAAAGCGGCGCCTGCCTGTCCGCGTCACTATACCCCAACCCCGCCGTCAGAATCCGCCGGAACACCTCATCCTCCTGATCCAAAAAATGCACATCACAGGTAGCCGCCACCGGAATCCCCAG
Source organism: Peptococcaceae bacterium (assembly GCA_009783315.1). GTDB lineage: Bacteria > Bacillota > Desulfitobacteriia > Desulfitobacteriales > Syntrophobotulaceae > WRJI01. Next base: position 7,445 of record WRHI01000106.1, on the reverse strand, counting down.
CTCCCGCCCCAACGAAAGCACCGTTCGGTTGATCTCCCGCAACCCCTGCTCATCGGCCACCCGGCCCGAAGCCATCAAAAAAGCATTGTTGCCCAAAGGCTGAATCTCCAAATAATCATAAAAAGAAGCCATCTCCAACAACCGCTCCCGTTCAGCCCCCTCCAGAATGGCCTGCACCAGCTCCCCCGCCTCACAAGCCGACCCCAGCAACAACCCCTCCCGGTGTTCCTCCAGCAAAGACCGGGGAATACAAGGCCGCCGGGAAAAATGCTCCAAATGAGAAAGCGTCACCAGCTTATAAAGATTCTTCAACCCCACCGGATTCCGCGCCAAAAGAATGATATGATAACGCCGGACATTAGAAGCCTTCCCCTTCCCCGTCTTGGTCTTGGCTTTAACCTTGGTCCCGGCTAAGACCCCTGCCCCCTGTCCATGACCCTGTTGGCCCGGTCCCGGTCCCGGTCCCGCTCCCGCTCCCGCTCCCGATCCAGGTCCAGGTTCCGCTCCCGGCCCAGTTCCCGGTCCAGCTCCCGCTCCCACATTGTCCAGTGCCAACAGTCGGCTTGCCGACTGTGTTGTCTCATTGTCAATTGTTAAATACCCTTCCATCCCCAGAATCACCTTAACCCCACACTCAGCCGCCGCGGCCACCGCCTCGGGAAAAGCCTGCACCACCCCATGATCGGTAATGGCGATCGCCTCATGCCCCCAGACCCCCGCACGCCGCACCAAGCTCTGCACCGTAGCAATCCCGTCCATCTCCGACATCTTCGTATGAGCGTGCAGTTCCACGCGTTTCTCCGCCGCCTCATCCCGGCGCTCCTTCGGCGCGAAAACCATCATATCCCGCGCCAACAGCGTCAGTTCGGCGGTAAAACTATCAAACTTATAAGACCCTCGCACCTTAAGCCACATCCCATCCTTAACCCCAGGCAACGCCTGTCCCTCCTTCAGGAAAAGCTTCACAGGCGCCGTAAAAGAATTATCCGTCAACCCAAAACTCACCATCGACGCTCCCGAATTAAAAGTCTTATGGGTGAAAGCCAGAACCCGCCCTGCCACCACCACCGAACGCTCCTCAGGCTTATCCTTCAGGAAGCTCACCGGCTGAGACGGTTCCGTGACCTCTTTGCCCAACAGCACAGACGCGGGCTGTTCTTTCGCATTGGTTTTTCTGCCGCCTTGACCCTTCCCTTTGCCTTTGCCTTTGCCTTTACTTTGGCTTTGGCTATGGCCTTGACCTTGACCTATGCTTTGGTCAGACGGCTTGCCCTCATAATCAGGACAACCCGAATTCCCGTTAGCAAAGGTCCCGCCCTCAGCTTCAGCCTCAATCTGAGCCCCGCCCTCAGCTTGAGCCTGACGAATAAGCTCCAACAGCTGCTTCTCATCATCCTCTTCGCGCCGAAGCCAATCCGCGTCCCGGGCCTGCTCAGAGAGCTCGCACGCCACCGTCACCTTCAGACTATATTCCGCGTCAAAATACTCCGCAACAGCGCCGCAACGCCCCGCCAAAAGTTTCTGGGCTCCGGCGTTGGACACTGTAAGCACAAGGCCGTTCTCCCCTTCCACCCGGTAAGCGGCGTTCTCCAAACAGCCACAAAACGCCGGAAACCGCCGGCAAAGATCCCCAGCTATATGGAACCAAAACAACTCGCAAACAGCGGCCAGAGACAGATCCCAACGAAAAACAATCCGGAGCCCCCCCGCCCGCGGCTCCAAAAAACGGCGAAAACGCTCTTCCCATATATTCTTGGACCACTCCACACCGCCTGTCGGCTCCGCAAGACCGTCTAACACTCTTAAACGAATGACCCACATATTCTCGCGGCGCATAACCTCCACACGATCTATGACAATCCCGGCCTTCCGGGAAACCTGCATAATATCTATTTCACGATCCGTCTCCATGTCATCTGTCGCCGCTCCGGCCATCTCGTCATTCAACACTTCATCCATCTCATCGTCCATCTTGTCATCCATCTTGTCATCCATCTCCAATACGCTATCGTGCATTTTATACCGCCCACTTTCATCCCTCTGGCTTGTCTCATTATCGCAATTATAAGCCACAGCGGATTACCCTCGCAAGTCAGATTCCCTCCTCATTTTGACAACGGCAACGAAATACACAACAGCCAGAACCACCATAACAGCGATCTCAATCATGATCATCAAGCTCATAATACCCGCGAAAAACAAGACACCACAAGAAGTCTTCTGCTCTTCATCTCAGAATCAGTCCTTTCGAATCGCTTCAATGTGACGCGTATACCGACTTACGAAAGGCTTCCGGCAGACTCGCCGCAAAGGGCCCGGCGTTTTTATCTTTGGGACAAGGCATAGCTCTGGTGTATGCCAGCAGATCGCCTTCAAAGATTCTTTCCGCGGCCACAGCCAACAAGTTCTGCGGTCGCACAACCGTCCTCGACTTCCCCAAATCACAGACTCCGTTTTTATGAAGAATATAGTACACAAACTCAGAACAAAAGAACTTCTTATCAAGGGCCTTCCGTTCGTGCCCCAAGGAAGCGCGCATCATCCCGAAGACATTGAACCCATACGAATGCCCATCCAGCAGAAAGCGCCATATATCTGACGCTATACCCGCATATTGCTCGTCGTCTACTGGGACCTCCAGAATCACACCCGGCAGTTCACGGTGTTTAGCATAAAAATCGCCGTCCAGACGCTCACGCTTAAAACATCCCACGAAAGGATTCCAGGCCCGGCGCCGCCCAAAGCTGAACATGTATTCCAGTTCGGCGTCCAACGCAATCGCCGCATGGGTGTACCGGTCACTTTTGATCATATGAATCGCGCCGGACAAAAAAGACCGGCTGCGCGACAACACGATATACACTGATTTTGTCGAGTTGAGAACAAGGGAAGCTTGCGTCATAGAAGAAACAATTCCTCTCCGGCCACTCATTCTGATTTCTTTTGGCGCAGGATTCAAGACACCAGCTTAATGATGCCATAGGGCGGACTTATATGTCAATAGAAAAAAGAATTTGTCGAACGAGTGGGCTTTGTCCGCGTTACAGATCAGACCCCAGCCGGAGGGGCAGGAGGGGGCAGTGGACAATGGACAATGGACAATGGACAATGTGAGAATTTAGCCGATGACATAATGGCTTCATATCATGAAGTCCCTTATTTATGAGAGGATAGCCTTCACCATTGTCCGTTGTCCATCCTACCATCTTGTGTTCCTCATTGTCCATTGTCCATTGTCCATTGTCCATTGTCCACCGTCCCCTCCTGCCCCTCCGGCTGGGGTCTGCTCTGTAACTTATCCTGATCCTCGATTAAAATCGTGTAAAGATTTCTGGTCTGTTTTGCATCGGGCAAGGCAGACGACGCAGGCGGGCTGGTTGCCCGTCAAGGAGGATAACGCAGCCAGATGTGAAACAGACCGGAAAGATTGCACGATTTTGATCGAGGATTAGGATTACCTGCCGATTCCGTTTTCTCCCTCACAGAAAGCTGCCCCCATCGCTTCGAAAAGCGGTGGGGGCAGCCTCCCTTTACTTCTTCCTTATCGGAAAACAAACCTCCGTCACCCAATTCTCAGGATTCGGATCATGTCCCGGGCTCACATGATAAATACAGAACATGGCGCCGTCAAAATCATAATGATTATCCGTCACCCAAGCCCCAATGGCTGTATTCACCGGCGTAAGCTGCTCATACCCACCCTTGACCACCGCCGACGCCACCGTAATCGGGCCAACGGTTTTAAACCGGACATTTTCCGTATCCTCATAAGACCCCACCACAGAAACCTGAATCTCCACATCCACATCGGCTTCCTTATAGCCCTCGTCATGGAAAACAGCGAGCCCAAATCCGGGCACAGCCATTTGCACCTTCTGGGCCGCGGTTTCCCTCTGCATTTGCTCCCACAAAACATGCTCGTCCCCATAAGACGGAATAATCTGGCGAAGGCTGGACACATACCGCCGCGGAATCTCTTTAATGCTGACCACATCGTTCATAAAAACGTCATCTCCCATTCTTTTCAAGGCGTTCTCCAAAAGCAGAAGCCGTTTCTCCATAGCCGCCGCATCCTGTCTCAGCTGGCTCTGCTGGAGCTTCAGATAAGCCCGCAAGCTTTCGGCATCCTCATAAGTCTCCAAGATCTCCTTAATAACGGACAGACTGAACCCCATATCCTTGAGGGCTTGAATCTTGCTGACCGTCGAAAGCTGTTCCACGCTGTAATAGCGGTAAGCCGTGAAAGCGTCCACATGAACAGGCTCAAGAAGGCCCCTATCGTTATAGTGCCTTAACATACGAATGCTGACCTTGGACAATTTGGAAAAATCGCCTATTTTAATCATAGCTGAACCCCCATACCGGTAAACTTCAGAGGCCTCTTCATACTGATTCCGGACTCAGTATGGCGCCCTTACTTCTATTCTAAAGTGTACCACAGTGGGAGAGTCAACAGGGTTTTCAAAATTTTTTCAGCCCAGATACGTACGCTCTTGCGGTTGAAATCTCAGCAGCAAGGGAGAAGGGGCAGGAGGAGCTGAGGGGGGCTGAGGCCTTGTTCCCAAGCCTTTTCGAAGGGCTGGATGAATCACTTGGCGAACGGGAGCGCCCGCAAACCCAACTGTTTGAGTGGAGCAAAGCGAAACGAGTTTTGGGTTTGCAGCGGAGGGAGCCTAGTGATTCACCAGACCGGAGAACGGCTTGGGGACAAGGCCTCAGCCCCCCTCAGCCCCCCTCAGCTCCTCCTGCCCCTTCTCCCTTGCTGCTGAGATTTCAACCGCAAGAGCGCTCACTCATTAGCATAGCGTTCAAGAAAACGCTTCGTCCGATCATTTAAAGGGTTCTCCAAGACATCCTGAGGCGACCCGTATTCCACCACCAGGCCGCCGTCCATAAACAAGACGGTATCGGCCACCTGGCGCGCAAAGGGCATCTCATGGGTCACAATAATCATGGTGGTGTTTTTCTCTGACAGACCACGAATCACATTCAGCACTTCCCCCGTCAGTTCGGGGTCAAGAGCGGAAGTCGGTTCGTCAAAACAGAGAATATCCGGTTTCAACGCCAAGGCTCTGGCAATGGCCACACGCTGCTGCTGTCCGCCGGACAGCTGGTGGGGATAATAATCCCGCTTGGCGGACAGTCCCATCTGATCCAGCAGTTCCATCCCTTCCCGGCGTATCTCATCCAGGACACTCTTTTTATTCTTCTTGTAACTTTGCAGTTTGCGAGCCGCCAGTTCCCGGGCCAGCACAATGTTTTCCAGGGCGGTATACTGAGGAAACAGGTTGAAGGATTGGAACACAAGGCCAAAATGCAGCCTCTTTTCCCGGAGACTCTGCTCGTCGTCCTGGTTCCGGGCCGCGTCAAACAAGGTTTCGCCCCTCAAGATAATACGCCCTGTGTCCAGCCGTTCCAGAAAGTTAAGACCGCGCAGCAGCGTCGTTTTCCCGCTGCCCGAGGAACCGATAACAGCCAGAGTCTCCCCTTTTTCCAGCACGAAACTAATGTCTCTTAACACCTCGGTAGAACCAAACCATTTGCCAACATTCTGAACTTCCAAAATAGCCATTGCTTCTGCCTCTCTGTCATCTGATCCCTTCGCCCTTCTATCCCTTCGTCCTTCTATCCCTTCGCCCTTCTATCCCTTCGTCCTTTTATCCCTTCGTCCTTTTATCCCTTCGTCCTTTTAGCCCTTCGCCCTTCTATCCTTTCGTCCTTCGACCTACGCTTTAAAATAATCCAATCGTCTTTCAATATAGCCAAACAGCAGCGTCAGCATCCCCACAAACATCAAATAATACAACCCTGTATAGAACAGCGGCCAGATCAACCCCGTCGTCGCAATATCCTCGGCCACCTTAATGATTTCCACCACCATGATGACGCGCACCAGGGCGGTATCTTTCACCAGGGTAATCACCTCGTTGGACATAGGCGCGGTAATCCGCTTAATCACTTGCAACAGAATAACGCGGAAGAAAACCTGGGGCTTCGTCATGCCCAACACCTGGCCCGCTTCGTACTGACTGCGGGAAATGCTCTCAATGCCCCCGCGATAAATCTCGCTGAAATAGCATGCATAATTAATCGTAAACGCAATAATCGCCGACGTAAACCGGGAGGCCACCGGCGCGCCAAAAATAAACCCCGGCACATAAAAAATAATAAAAATCTGGAGCATCAGGGGAATGCCCCTGATGATCCAGACAAAGGTTTTAACCAGATAACGCAACGGTGTGAACTTCGACATGGACCCGAAAGAAATCACCAATCCCAAGGGCAACGCAAACACAAGAGTCAGGGCCCAGATGAGGAAGGTCGTCTGAAACCCATTCAGCAGATCGAATGTTATTTTCCAAAAATCAGCCATTTCCTTATCTTATGGGGCTTGTATCAATTTTGAGAGAGTTTTCCAGGCCATACTTTTTGGCCAGCTCTACCAGGGTACCATCGTTGTACAATTCCATGATAGCGTCGTTAACCTTCTGGGTCATCTCGCTTCCCTTTTTGAAACCAATGGCGTACACCTCGGACTCCAACGTGATGTCCGCAATGACCATGTCGGCATAATCCCCGGAACCGATCAGGCTCTGGGCCAGCAGAATGTCCACCACCGCGAAATCAACAGCACCCGACTTGACTTCAACAAAGGTGTTGATCTGGGCTGTAGGACTGATCAGCGTGCCGCCGTCCCCAACAGCGTCCTGGGCGAAAGTCTCTCCCGCGGAACCTTTTTCAGCCGCCGCTTTTTTGCCGGAAAGATCATCCTCAGATGTGAACTCAGCGGCTCTGTCTTTTTTCACGACGACACATTGCTGGTTGAGCATGTAGCTGTAGCTGAAATCAACACTCTCGTACCGAGGCTTATTGGTAACCGAGTCAACGGTGTTGGCGGTGAAGCCGTTCCAGATGCAATTGATGGTACCGGCCTCAAGTTCAATAAATTTCTTATTCCAGTCGATTTCCTGGAATACCACTTCCATGTTCAGTTTCTCGCCCACAAGCAGGGCGAATTCCGTGTCGAAGCCGGTCCAGTTCCCGTTGGCATCCAAGTAATTCATGGGTTCCGCCTTAGTGACGCCGCAGACGAGCTTTTCCGCGTCGCCGGTGTTATCGCAGGCCGTGAAAAGAAACAGCGTCCCGACCAACAGAATGCCCGTCAAAACCAGATAAGCAATTTTTCTCATAGGAATGAACTCCTCCTTTATGGCTATGAATCCAATATATCATATTGTCGCGAAAAAGCAATGATTATGTAAAAAGTCTGTCAAGGCATTGGGTGTTGCGGGTCAGCCCCCAACCGGAGGGGCAGGAGGGGGCGGTGGGGCACAGGGCGGAGCCCTTCTTCGTGGCGGCGCGGGGTCTAAGGCCTTTACGCGAAAAGCGCAAATAAGACAGCCTGCGCTTTTTTCCGCTCCAAGGCCTAAGACCCGCTGCCGCCA
>WRHI01000105.1 GCA_009783315.1 Peptococcaceae bacterium | reverse complement strand
AGAGTGGCGGCAGCGGGTCTTAGGCCTTGGAGCGGAAAAAAGCGCAGGCTGCCTTATTTGCGTTTTTCGCGTAAAGGCCTTAGACCCCGCGCCGCCACGAAGAACGGCTCCGCCCTGTGCCCCACCGCCCCCCTCCGGCTGGGGTCTGATCGGTAACGTTATTCCTTCTTGACAAATAATACGTCTGCCGATATAATGATATTACGTTAGACGAAATAACGTCTAACGATATAGGTTCGTAAGCAGCACTGACAATTGCGTTGAAAGGAGGCACTCATAGTATGCCTGAAAGCTTCGAAAGGGGCGCGCTGACCGAAGCGGTGTTCTACATTCTGCTTTCCCTGCATCAACCCATGCACGGATACGCTATCATGCAGAACATCGAACATCTGACAGCTGGGCGTGTTGTTCTGGGACCCGGCACACTGTACGGAGCCATCAACGCCCTCGTCCAAAAACAATGGATCGCCGCCCTTTCTTCCGAACGGGACTCCCGACAGAAAAAATACGTCATTACGGAAATCGGTAAAACCATCTTCCTCAGCGAACTCAGCAGACTTCAAGAACTTATCAAACACGGTGAAACCATGAAAGGAGCGGATCACGCATGACCAGCGCCAGATGGAAATTTTTTTTAGACTACGAAAAAGAAGAAAAGTGGCTCAACGATATGTCCGCGAAAGGCTTCGCGTTCAGGGACTATTGTTTTGGCCGGTACACCTTCACAGACAGCGAACCAGGAGAATATATTTACCGCATAGAACTTCTTCAGAACTATCCCGGTCATCCGGAAAGCCGCAAATACATCGGTTTTATGGAAGCAAACGGTGTCGAAGCCGTCGCTTCCTGGTTTGCGTGGGTCTACTTTAGAAAGAAAGCCCAAGACGGATCCTTCGATATTTACAGCGATATAGAATCCCGCCTTATCCATTTCAGGCGCGTCGCAACAACCTACTTAACTCTTGGCATATTAGCGTCGCTTTTCGGGCTCAACGCGTCCCTTCAATGGTTATTCCAGACTTGGGAGACGCCGGACTTCCTGCCACTTCTTTTAGCAAGCCCCCTCCTTCTGTGTCTCGGCGGCGCCTGTCTGTTCCTGTGGAACGGAAAGAGAAAAACAATCAAGCGGCTAAAGCAGGAACAGCGCCTGAAAGAATCATAATTCCAAGATGTACCGCCAGAACGCCTGACAGCCTTTACGCCAAACTATCTATACAGACAAAAAAAAGTCCCCCAAATACATGGGGGGAAGAAAGAGGAGGAGAAAAGAGATGTTCTTTCCTAGTATTTCCACTATGTCATAATTTATTCATCCCATGCAAAAATACTGAAGAAAAATCTCTCCGCCCCCATATCCCGATTCTCGATTATCCCTGTTTTTCGGCGCCTATGGCTTATACCGGCAGTGTCTCCGGCTCATTGTACACTTTGCCAAAAGTCTCCACGGCAACCTTGACCATACACTTATCGGACAACGGGCGATCCGACGGGTCGCGCGGCGCCGCCGCCATCGCGTCAGCCGCCTCCATTCCCTCAATAACCTGCCCAAAAGCCGCATACCCACCATCCAAGTGAACCCACTCATTCAGCATAATAAAAAACTGAGATCCCGCCGAATCAAATTGCTGTGTGCGCGCCATAGACAAAATCCCGCGTCGATGTTTAAGGTCGTTTGGAAACCCATTCTGCGCAAACTCTCCCTTAATCGCGTAACCGGGCCCCCCCATGCCATTTTTATCAGGGCACCCACCCTGGATCATAAACCCAGGGATGACACGATGAAAAATCAGCCCGTCATAAAAACCTCTTTTGACTAAAGAAACAAAATTTGCGACAGTATTAGGCGCAACATCAGGAAATAACTCAATCTTTATGATACTTTCGTCTGCCATTTCAACAGTCACAACAGGGTTCGCCATAGTATCCCCCTTAGCAGTAATAAATCCTAGTTTACCACAAACCTCTTACATGTCAAATTCTGCTTGCCCTTCAGAAGTGTGTAATGAACTATATCACTACCCATATTGTATGCGCTTTCCTTTTCGGCGCTCCTTCTCCTGCCTCCTACCTCCTGCCTCCTCCTGATCAAGTAAAATATCCCAACAATACCAATAATATATCTCCAAACAATCGACACAATTTCGCTTGAGCATATTGACAAGTAATTAAGAAAGTTATACACTCCAGTTACCCCGATTTGCTGATATCCTCAATTATGTTCTTTAGTGGGGTATCCTTAGAACTGAAGAACCAAAAGACAGGAGATGTGTTAACATGAAAAAGCTCATAATGAAAAAGTCTCTTTGGTTGATGATTGTTGTCTGCATTCTTGTTACATGTTGGGCCGGCTTGGGCTGTGATATGGCCCAAACAGAATTGGAAATCGAAGACGGCGATTCCGCCGGCAACACCGCGGCTGGTTCGGGCCAAGAAAAACCGAACGAAGTCATCACGTCGTCTCTCCCGGGAATTCAAGGACTGTATGTTACCAGTGTTGAAATTAGAGAGAACACATTGTTGCTGAAGGGCGTTATCTACGGACCCTATACCCTCTCTGACACGGAATTCAAGAACGCCCAAGACAGCGGCAAGGCAACCATTGGCGGAAATGTTTTCGCATTCAGATCCGAAACCGACAACGACAGCATATATGCCGGATATCTATTCGGAGCAAATGATCTTCTTGAATTCTATGTCTCGGAAGAATCTGGCATCCCAGGCGGTAGCAAGACATACACTTTGACCCGTGCCGCACAGCTTTCATCTGTTTGGGCCCAGACCGATCGAACAGGAGAAATTGAAGTTGAGAAAACGGTGTCTTGCTTAACCTGGGATGTGTTTGACCGAACAACAGCTGACCCAGTAAGCACGGTTTTCGCGAATTTTGAGCCGCGTACGGCGACAACTGATTTGAACCCTGAACAGCTGCTGAATTTTCAGTTTGAGAATGGTAAATGTACGACAATCGATATCTTTCTTACGAGAATATAAAAACCCTATCTCCCATGCACCTCAACCCTCGCTTCTCTGCCCAGAATCAGCCTGATCGTCCCATCCTCGTCCGTTCTGTAGACAGGCACGCCGCGGGCGGCCCAATAATCCAGCACCTCACCGGAAGGATGCCCGTAAGAATTCCTCCCCACAGGAATGAAGACCGCTTCCGGCCTCAGCACGTCAAAGAACCCCTCGTCCATGCTTCCCTTGCTCCCATGATGGGGCGCCTTAATAAAGGTCACATCGCCAACCACACCCCGCTCAAGGATGGTTCGCATCTCCTCCTTTTCCATATCTCCCGTCAGCAGTACAGACCATCCTTTATAAGATACACGCAACACCAAGGAAGCATTATTCGAACCGGCGTCAGCGGCAGCGGACAAAACCGGCGCCAGCACTTCCACCCGCAAATCCCCCCAACTGAGGCAGTCACCCGCCGCTACTTGAGTCACCATTTCCCCATCCGGCCAGAACGCGAAAGGCAACCCGTCTCGCCAAGCCTCGTCCAGCAACACGCTGCCCAAGGCTGGCGCCGCTACTCCCGCCACGGGAAATCGCGACAACAGATATCGGGCTCCGCCAATATGATCCATGTCAGCATGTGAAATTAAGAGCATGTCGATTTCTTTGACCCCGTGCTCCAGGAGATACGGCACAACAATCCGCTCGGCGCTGTCAAAAGTATCCGACCGCGGCCCCGCGTCAATCATCACCGTCGCCTCCCGGCTGCGGAGAAGCACACAATCCCCCTGCCCCACATCTATGAACACAACTTCCAACCCCTCCGGCCGAACTGAGATCTGCAGCAGGCTCAAAGCCAGAACCCCCGCAGCGCCGACCACCAATAGCTTTGTGCCCAAAGGCTTCTGCTCCGCGGCCAGACGCGGTCGCAGAAGTCTTTCGAACGCAGCGTCCCTGGGTGCCTTAACCCATCCCCGTACCCACCACAGGGCACGCCGCCGCCATGCCTCCAGGACAAACACCGCCCGCCGGGGATCTGCCAGCCACAGAACCAGAACCCCATACCAAGCGGCCCAGAAAAACCATCCCGGTTGAAGAACCCACACATCCGCCCAAGGCATCCGCGCAACAGCCGCCAGCAGCTTGTCCATCCAGCCCACCAACCAGACAGCCGCCTGGAAAAAGGGCAGCGCCGGCGCCTCCCCAACAACCAGCAAAGCGACGCCGATCAAGCCCAGTTGAATCACAACCCCAAACACACCCGCCAACAGAACATTAAACAGGACCCCCACCAGAGAAACCCTATAAAACGCCGCCGCCAACACTGGCGTAACCGCCATTTGCGCCGCCAGCGGCGCACAAACCGCCCGGCGCATAAACGCGGGCGCCCTGCGCCAAACCCTCAGCCCCTCCAATTTGGACGTCAGACACACAAGCCCCAACACCGCTGAAAACGAAAGCCAAAAACTCACATCAGCCAAAAACAGCGGCTTCCAGACAAAAAGCAGCAAAGCACTCCAAAGCACCCACCGCAAGGATCCCGCCCGGCCTGAACCCAAACGCCCCAACAGCAAGCCTCCCGCCAGAATCCCGGCCCGGCACACTGACACACTGAAATCACATAATCCCATATACAGAAAAATAATACCCAAACACAAAAAAATCCGCGCCTTTTTCGGCACAAAAAACAGCATCCCCCACGCCAACGCCGCCACAAACCCCATATGCAGCCCCGACGCTGCAAACACATGCAGCACCCCGGTAATTTTATAGCGTTCCATCTCCTCAGCGGGCACATGAGACTTATCCCCGAATAGCATCGCCTCCAGAACCGGTCCCTTCTCAGGCCAATAACGGTCAACCACATACCGCACCTTAGCGCGAATCCGCCAAACCAAAGGCGCCCGCCCCTGCTCAAGCACCACCGCGTCCGACTGAGCCGTCAATTTTCCCGCGTAACCCCGTGTCCCGTAATAAATACGCGGATCAAAAGCCCCCCGGCTGCGGGGAGGCTGAGGCTGCTCCAGCTTCGCCGTAAACCGAATTACTGACCCAGGCTGCAGATTTTGCCAGCTCGGCGCCAACTCCGGAGCCACTTCCCGGCCCGAACCGGAACCCCTCGCCGACGAACCGCTCCGCGCCGGGTAAACAGCAAACACATATTTTGCCTCGGCGGTTTGCACAACCCCGCGCCCGACACGCGCTTCATCAACGCTCCAGGACAAAACCCTGCCTTCGGCATTCACCCCGGACGTCACCACCGGCGGCGCCAAACGCATGTATCCCGACGCGCCCAACACCGCTCCCACCAGCACGCTGACCAAAACCAGCACAATTTCGGACCAGCGCCATCGCCCCGCAAAATAGGACGGTCGCCACACAAACACAGCCAACAGGACAACCACGATCAGCCCCAGTGCCGTCAGCCAAAAAGCCGAAGCAAACTCCCCCAGGGCCTGCACGGCCAAAACCCCACCCAACAAAACGGCGGCACCCCGCCAGAGCCACGGATCATTCATGAAACCATCACCCTGGCCTTAGGCATACTACGGCCCCACCGTTATGTAGTCGGCCAGACTTTCAAAAGTCTTTTCACCAATACCCGTTACGTTTTTCAACTCATCGATACTGACAAACAAGCCATTCTCCTTGCGATAGGCAATGATGTTCGCCGCCTTTGCCGGTCCAATACCTGGCAGAGACTGCAGCTGCCCCGAACCCGCCGTATTAATATTAATCTTCCCCTGGGGCTGCGATTGCGCTTGCGCTTGCGTCTGTGCCCTCGCCGTACCGGCCGCAGCAGTGCCCCCATCCTCGTCAACCGCCTCTTCAGTCAAAACCTCCGACGCCTCACCCTTGAAAGGAATATAGATCTTTTGCCCATCCTTGAGCTTCTGCGCCAAGTTAATCACTTCACTATCCGCCTCCTCATGCAGCCCCGCCACCGCCAACGCGTCATTCATACGCGCGTCCAAAGGAAGGATCACAACCCCGGGATTGACGACAGCCCCCGCAATATGAACAACAATGGTCTGGTTAGCTGAGTTTTGTTCAAAAGCCATTCCCGTTTGGCCAGACACGAAAATCCGCCAGGACGCAACAGCGATAAAAGCCCCTAAAATCACAATCCAGATAACTTTCGTCTTCTTTTTCATGTAAAACACTCCTTTTGTTTACTTTATTTAACTTTTCACGCCTTCAACTTTTAAATATTCCCATTTTCTTGTATCAACCCCTCTATTTATCCTTCTCTAGTAGATTATACCATATACGTTCTTCGGTTAACAAGTAATTTTTATGTATTTCCGACATAATTATTTATCACACGACCTCCTTTCATTGAGGCGCCAGGAGCGGATTGGGGACCGGGATACTCCAATTTGCCTATAGCCAGACAATTCATAGGAAAAGCCCGCCGTCATTCAGCGGGATTTGGAGTTTCCCGGGCGCCAACCTGCTCCTCGGGACTGTTGCGACAATAAGCGTCTGTTACAAGAACTCCTATTCAGCATTCCTGTAACAGTTCAGGAACTCTCAACAAGAATACCATCGGCTTCGGCTTCCCGATTCGTTGTTTCCGTTTCCGTTTCCATTTCCGTTTCCATTTCCGTTTCCTCAGCTTCCACCGCCAAATCTTCCGCGCGTTTCCTCTCCACGCGATTACGGCAGACCACATACACAATCAATCCCGCAAACGTCGGCGCGTTCAGCAAACAGAAGCACCCCGCCACCCAAAGCAGGTTACCACCCAAAAAAATGATACGCAAACATGTGGTCGTAACCGCCAAAAAGAAAAGAACCGGGAAAATCAGACCAGTCCATTTATTGCGGCGCAAACTCAAATAAATATGCAGCACAAAGGGCAGCACCATCAGCAACAGCAGATTCATACCCGGCCTAATTATTGACAAAAAATCTTTTAAGACTTCAAACATACACTCAACAGCCCTTCGCATAACATATTGCTTCAAGCTCTTATTCTATCACACTCACCGTCTTATGTCATTGAAATCATTTCAACTGGGCGATCGTCACGCCGCTATCCCCTTCCCCGGCCTCCCCAAGCCGAAAAGCCGCAACCCGAGTATGCCCCTTCAGAAAACTGTGCACCCCCGCCCGCAAGGCCCCTGTTCCTTTGCCATGGATGATGCTGACAAACCCAATACCAGCCAAAACAGCGTCATCAATATACTTATCAAGTTTATCGACGGCCTCATCCACGAGACAGCCGCGCAGATCAACCTCACTGCTCAAAGTTGCCGCCTTACCCAATTGGGAAGTGGGATCTGGGACGCGGGAGGTAGGCAAAGCGCGGGGTCCACTTCCTGTACCCCTCCCACCTCTCGCCGCCACCTTCCCCCTTCGCAAATCGTTTCTTAAATCGTCTCTCAAATCGTTCCCCAAGGCAACCTTGCTTAACGGCAGCGTAATTTTAAGAATTCCGGCTTGCACAACCACCTCATCATTCTTATCGGGCCCCGACACCACAACCCCATTCTCATTCAAATGCGGCAGAAAAACCTCTACCCCAGGCTTAATCTGCCCGGCTTCCGGCACCTTAAGCACCCTGCCGGCCTGACGCCCTTCCTGCTCCAGACTTTCCGCCAACCGCTTAGTATCCTGCCGGGCACGCTCAATCGCCCGATCCTGCTCGCGGCGATCCTTTTTCTGGGCCTCCTTGATCTCCTTAACAATCCTCTGGCTCTCCTGGCGGGCTTCCTGAACCAGGCGCAGAGCCTGATCCCGCGCTTTTTCCTCACCGATTCGGCTCCGCTCCTCCGCCTCCGCTCTATCCCGCTGCCAGTCCGCTTGCAGTCGCGCCAAAGCGTCACGCTCAGCCTGGAGTTCTTCATTCTGCGCCTGTGCTGAACGCTGCGTCTCTTCCAAATTCTCCAGCAGATGGGCCACCTGCGACTGCCGCTCCGCAAGGTGCTCCTGGGCCTTGCTAAGGATATCCCCGGTCAGCCCAAGGCGTTCGGCAATAACAAAAGCGTTGCTGCGGCCGGGAACACCGCTGATCAGACGATAAGTGGGCCGCAGCGTTTCAGAGTCAAACTCCACAGAAGCGTTCTCCACTCGCGGCGTATTATAGGCAAAAGTCTTCAGCGCTCCATAATGAGTGGTCGCCATGCCGCAGCAACCCCGCTCCAACAATTCCTCCAGAATCGCCATCGCTAACGCCGCCCCCTCGGCGGGATCGGTCCCAGCACCGATTTCATCAAAAAAGACCAACGACATACCGTCAGCTTCCCTCAAGATCTGAATCACATTGGCCATATGGCCCGAAAACGTACTCAAAGACTGTTCAACGCTCTGCTCGTCGCCAATATCGGCAAACACCGCCTCAAACACACCCAGGCGCGAATGACCCCCAATTGGGATGGGCAACCCGCACTGGGTCATAATCACCATCAGCGCCAACGTCTTCAGCGCCACTGTTTTGCCGCCAGTATTGGGACCGGTAATCACAAGCCAATCATAATCCCGCCCCAACTCAACAGAAAGAGGCACCACATCCCCCTCCAACAGGGGATGCCGCGCCTGAACGAGCTTAATTTCCGGACGCCGCAAAAGCTCGGGCGTTTCCGCCCGTATCTCATCGGCCAACCGCGCTTTGGCTAAAACAAAATCAACGGCAATCAGCGCCTCATAGGACACCCGGATCTCATCCAGATGTTCCACGACTTTGTCCGTCAGCAGGCGCAAAATCCGCTCAACCTCCCGCTTTTCACGCAATATACTTTCCCGCAGACTGTTGCCCAGCTGCACCACCGCCATCGGCTCAATAAAGACCGTGGCGCCGCTGGCCGACTGATCATGAACAATACCGGAAAACGCGGCGGCATATTCCTGCTTAACAGGAACAACATAGCGGTCGCCTCGAGTGGTCACAACATGATCCTGCAGCATTTTCTGGTAGGCCGTGTTGCGAATAACCTGATCCAAAGCCCCCTTAATACGTTGCCGAGCGGTGGCGACAGCAGCGCGGGTGCTCGCCAGCTCCGCGGAAGCCCGGTCGGTGACTTCGCCTTCTTCCGAGATGCTAAACCCAAGCGTCTCTTGCAGCAATTGACAATTGACAATTGACAATTGACAATGAGAAATCATGGCTGCTAATCTGCCGCCGGCAACGTCCTCATTTCTATTTCTTCGGCCGCCAGGCTGATTCTCGGCGATTACAGAGCACATCTGTCTGGCCACGCGCAAAGTGTCCTTAATGTCAGCCAACTCCATGCCCGTAAGCATACCGCCGTGTTCGCAGCGCGCCAAGCAATCATGAATTCCCTTGCTGCCGCGCACCGAAAAAGACGGTCGTACCCGCAGCAAATCACGCGCCTCTTCTGTTTCCTGAAGCAGCGCCGCCACCTGCTCATAATCCGCAGCCGGCAACAAGGACAAAGCCTTTTCCTCAGCAAGCGTCAAATGACAATACCCCGCGAGCCTTTCCCGGAGGCGGTTGAAATCTAATTTTTCCAAGACCTTTTCGCCAATACGCACTTTGACAACTCCAGCGGACATGCATTCTTCAACAGATTCTTGCGCGATACTCAGAAAGCGGACTCTATCCGCTTTATGTCGTTTGGGCAACCTGCCGCGATATTGGCAGCGACAGAAACAGTCGCACGGCAAACTGTGGCGGCAAACTGTATGTTTCGATATGAACATTATAGAGAACTCCGCTTACAAAATCAACGGCGTCAGTCAGAGAAACAATTGGTTTCTCTCACGCTCCCAGAACAAGCCGGTTCAAGACAAAACCTGCTCAAGGCGGAGGGGCGGCGGCGGGCCGGCCAAGCCCCCTGCCGGAGCCTTTTCGGGAGTGGCGGCAGCGGTTCTTAGACCTTGGAGCAGAAAAAAAGCGCAAGGCTGTCTTAGTCGAGTAGCCCGAAGGAGTTTCACCCTCAGGCTCTCACAGAACCGTACGTGACACTCTCGCGTCATACGGCTCTTGTTATCTCATCGTCGGTCGTATCCCCATCTGCCAGTGATAGAA